>NZ_JBYBHH010000086.1:0-205 GCF_059025405.1 Pseudomonas sp. 5.2 | reverse complement strand
CCAGAAATCAACATTCGAAGCGAATGCTCATTTCTGAGTTTGATCACGCATTGCAAGAGTGGTGGAGCCAAGCGGGATCGAACCGCTGACCTCCTGCGTGCAAGGCAGGCGCTCTCCCAGCTGAGCTATGGCCCCAAATACTGGTAGGTCTGGGCAGATTTGAACTGCCGACCTCACCCTTATCAGGGGTGCGCTCTAACCAACT
>NZ_JBYBHH010000085.1:0-212 GCF_059025405.1 Pseudomonas sp. 5.2 | reverse complement strand
ACGAAGGCGATGTAATCAAGGTCACTATCACGGCTGACCAGGTTTCGGTCGCCGAGAACGTGAAGCCGACCTTCACCGTTCATATCAACACCGCGCTGGCCCACGACCTGGTCGTGACCTTGAGCAACAACGCCACCGTCACCATCAAAGCTGGCGAAACCAGCGCGCCATACACCCACGAAGCGCAGGGCGATGACGTCTACAAAGACGCT
>NZ_JBYBHH010000084.1:0-213 GCF_059025405.1 Pseudomonas sp. 5.2 | reverse complement strand
GGCGAAATTTCCCTGGGCATCAAGTCCGCGGTCGATGTTGACGGTCGTGCCTTCGAAAACCTGCAGCTGGGCGACGCGGCATCGGTCAAAGTTACCGATACCACTGACGATGTCATCGCCAAACTGACCGCCACTCCATCGGTCACCGAAGGCGGCGAGATCACTTACACCGTCACCTTGACCAATAAAGACGGTCTGCCGATCGATAACCAC
>NZ_JBYBHH010000083.1:0-213 GCF_059025405.1 Pseudomonas sp. 5.2 | reverse complement strand
ACGAATGTTCATTTCTAAGTTCTGACAAGCTACTGCGTGCTGCGAAAAGTGGTGGAGCCAAGCGGGATCGAACCGCTGACCTCCTGCGTGCAAGGCAGGCGCTCTCCCAGCTGAGCTATGGCCCCGTATTCTACGGCTGAACCATGTAATGGTAGGTCTGGGCAGATTTGAACTGCCGACCTCACCCTTATCAGGGGTGCGCTCTAACCAACT
>NZ_JBYBHH010000082.1:0-220 GCF_059025405.1 Pseudomonas sp. 5.2 | reverse complement strand
GCACCAGCGGGCAGCCGCGTAGAAGTGCACGATGCCAATGGCACACTGGTCGGCAGCGCCATTGCCGGTGCCGACGGCACCTTCACCATTGAGCTCAATCCACCACAAGCCAACGGCGAGCTGCTCGATGTCGTCGCCATCGATGACACGGGCTTGTCGTCTCTGCCTGCACAAATCACCGCACCGGACATCACTGCACCAGCCGCACCGAGTGAACTGG
>NZ_JBYBHH010000081.1:0-224 GCF_059025405.1 Pseudomonas sp. 5.2 | reverse complement strand
TCCGGTCAGCACCGCTGTCACCGACGAGCCAGGCACTCCGGGCAACGAAGGCGACTTGGTCAAAGTCACCATCACCGCTGATCAGGTTTCGGTGGCTGAAAACGTCAAACCGACCTTCACCGTCCACATCAACACCGCGCTGGCTCACGACCTGGTCGTGGCGCTGAGCAACAACGCTACCGTCACCATCAAAGCTGGCGAAACCAGCGCGCCGTACACCCACG
>NZ_JBYBHH010000080.1:0-229 GCF_059025405.1 Pseudomonas sp. 5.2 | reverse complement strand
ATTTGGTTAAGAGCTTTTCGTCTCAACCGAGGTGCGCATTCTACGCTTTCCTCAGGGCCTGTCAAGCGTTTATTTTGAAGTTTTTCGCGAGAAACTCGTTTCACTTCAACCACTTAACTCGCTGCGATCTCTCGTAGCGGGAGGCGAATAATACAGCATTCAAAAACGCTGTCAACCACCTTTTTACCGCTGCTGAGCGGTCATTCAACCTGGTCAGCAAGAAGCTTGA
>NZ_JBYBHH010000079.1:0-232 GCF_059025405.1 Pseudomonas sp. 5.2 | reverse complement strand
GGTGATCAAGAAGGGCGAAACCTCGGCCATCTTCACCCACGACGCCCAAGGCGAAGACGTGTACGTCGACGCCGGCTCGCTGACTGTCAGCATCACCGGCACCAGCGTGCCGGACGGTCGCCAGTTCGAGAACCTGGTGGTCAGCAAGCCTTCGGCCTCGGTGGACATCAAGGACACTTCGAACGAAGTTATCGCCAAGCTCACTGCAACCGAGTCGGTCACCGAAGGCGGC
>NZ_JBYBHH010000078.1:0-235 GCF_059025405.1 Pseudomonas sp. 5.2 | reverse complement strand
TGCCTGGGGTACCCGGTTCGTCGGTCACAGTGGTGCTGACCGGGGTCTTGTCCAGAACCAGGTTTTCGAACTTCCAGGCGTCAGCGCCGCTGACCGATTGCAGGCTCTGCTCTACCGGTGGGTTAGCGCCGGTGTAGACGTTGTCCGGGGCAGTCACGGTAACCGAACCGGTGGTGCCATTGGCCGGAACGGTGATCACCGTTTTGCCGTCACTCAGGGTGAAGTACAACGGCGC
>NZ_JBYBHH010000077.1:0-236 GCF_059025405.1 Pseudomonas sp. 5.2 | reverse complement strand
ATCGTCGTGCGTGACCGCAAAAAGGCCATCAACGTGCTGCTCAACCGCTGCCGCCACCGCGGCGCCACGGTCTGCGAGCACAAGAAGGGCAAGACCAACAGCTTCGTTTGCCCCTACCACGGCTGGGGCTACGCCCTCGACGGCTCGCTGCGCGGCATCCCCCACCCGGAAAGCTACGGCGACTGCCTGGACAAGGCCGAGCTGCCACTGGTCAGCCTGCGCGTGGAAAGCTACGC
>NZ_JBYBHH010000076.1:0-242 GCF_059025405.1 Pseudomonas sp. 5.2 | reverse complement strand
ACTGCGCTGGCTCACGACCTGGTCGTGACCTTGAGCAACAACGCCACTGTCACTATCAAGGCCGGTGAAACCAGCGCCCCGTACACCCACGAAGCACAGGGTGACGACGTCTACAAAGACGCTGGAGAAATCGAGCTGGGTATCAAGTCCGCCGTCGATGTTGACGGACGTGCCTTCGAGAACCTGCAGCTGGGCGATGCGGCCTCGGTCAAAGTCACCGACACCACCGACGACGTGGTGGC
>NZ_JBYBHH010000075.1:0-249 GCF_059025405.1 Pseudomonas sp. 5.2 | reverse complement strand
TGAACTGGCCTAATGATCCCGGACACCTCTTAAGGGCGATATGATTCGCCCAATCAGGAGGTTCCATGCAAGAACGAAAGACCTATACCCGCGAGCTCAAGCAACGTGCTGCAAGCATGGTTCTTGATGACAATTGCTCAATTCCTGACGTCTGCGCATCGATGGATGTCGGTGCAACGGCGCTGCGCCGTTGGGTGGATCAGGTTCGAAAAGAGCGCCAGAAAGGCCAGCCAGTGGCAGGCACCAAGG
>NZ_JBYBHH010000074.1:0-250 GCF_059025405.1 Pseudomonas sp. 5.2 | reverse complement strand
GACGCCAGTCAGCACTGCTGTGACCGACGAACCAGGCACGCCGGGCAACGAAGGTGATCTGGTCAAGGTGACCATCACCGCTGACCAGGTATCGGTCGCTGAGAACGTCAAACCGACCTTCACCGTCCACATCAATACTGCCCTGGCTCACGACTTGGTTGTGACGCTGAGCAACAATGCGGTTGTGACCATCAAGGCCGGTGAAACCAGCGCGCCGTACACCCACGACGCGCAAGGCGATGACGTCTAT
>NZ_JBYBHH010000073.1:0-260 GCF_059025405.1 Pseudomonas sp. 5.2 | reverse complement strand
GATCCGCCTCAAGTCGATGGCGAGGTGCTGCAAGTTACTGCGACCGATGCTGCAGGCAACGCCTCAACCGCCGGTACGGTCACCGCGCCGGATATCGACGGCGGCGACACCACGCCACCAGATGCACCCACCAACCTGGTCATCGCTCTCGCCGGCAGCCAGCTGAATGGTCGTGGTGAAGCCGGGGCCACTGTTCAAGTCCGTGATGCCGAGGGCAACCTCGTGGCCAGCGGCTCGGTCAACCCGGATGGCACCTTCCA
>NZ_JBYBHH010000072.1:0-287 GCF_059025405.1 Pseudomonas sp. 5.2 | reverse complement strand
GTGCCTACGCCGGGTTCGTCGTTGACCGTGGTGGTGGCCGGGGCCTTGTCCAGGGTCAGGTTTTCGAACTTGCTGGCGCCCGCGCCACCTACCGATTGCAGAGTCTGGCTGACCGAGCTTTGGCCGATGTAGACGTTATCCGGTGCAGCGACGGTGGCCGTACCGACGGTGCCGTTGGCCGGCACGGTGATGACGGTTTTGCCGTCGCTCAGCGTGAAGGTCAGGGCGCCGTGGTTGTTGACTGGCAGGCCATCCTTGCTGGTCAGGGTCACGGTGTAGACGATCGA
>NZ_JBYBHH010000071.1:0-323 GCF_059025405.1 Pseudomonas sp. 5.2 | reverse complement strand
GGTGAAACCAGCGCGCCGTACACCCACGAAGCGCAAGGCGATGACGTCTACAAAGACGCCGGTGAAATCGAGCTGGGTATCAAGTCCGCCGTCGATGTTGACGGTCGTGCCTTCGAAAACCTGCAGCTGGGCGATGCAGCCTCGGTCAAAGTCACCGACACCACCGACGACGTGGTGGCCAAGCTGACTGCTACACCTTCGGTCACCGAAGGTGGTGCGATCACTTACACCATCACCCTGACCAACAAAGATGGCTTGCCGATCGACAAGCATTCGGCGCTGACCTTCACGCTGAGCGACGGCACTACCGTCATTACCGTGCC
>NZ_JBYBHH010000070.1:0-332 GCF_059025405.1 Pseudomonas sp. 5.2 | reverse complement strand
GGCATGGTCTTCGCCACCTTCAAGGACGACATCGAACCGCTCGAAGACTTCCTCGGCGCAGCGAAGAAGTGGATGGACCTGTTCATGAAGCAAGGCGCCGGCTACGGCATCAAGGTCCCCGGCGAGCACCGCTTCCGCTTCCCCGGCAACTGGAAGATCCAGCTGGAAAACACCACCGACGCCTATCACTTCCCGTTGGTGCACAAAAGCTTCCTGTCCTCGGTCGACGAGCAGACCCTGGAGCTGTTCGACTTCGTCAAAGGCCCCGGCTACGTCGAAGACCTCGGCAACGGCCACAGCGTGATGGTGATGATCCCCGAGCTGGTGGACCT
>NZ_JBYBHH010000069.1:0-343 GCF_059025405.1 Pseudomonas sp. 5.2 | reverse complement strand
TAAACTGACTGCGACGCCTTCGGTCACCGAAGGCGGTGCGATCACTTACACCATCACCCTGACCAACAAAGATGGCCTGCCGATCGATAAGCACTCGGCACTGACCTTCACGCTGAGCGACGGCACCACTGTCATCACTGTTCCGGCCAACAGCACCACTGGTTTCACCACCGTGACTGCTCCGGACAACGTCTACGTCGGTACCAACGACGCGGTGATCAAATCGATCGCTTCGGTGGATGGCGCTGATGTCGGCAAGTTCGAGAACCTGGTTCTGGACAAAACGCCGGTCAGCACCGCTGTGACCGACGAACCCGGCGTAGGCACCCCAGGCAGCAACAAT
>NZ_JBYBHH010000068.1:0-378 GCF_059025405.1 Pseudomonas sp. 5.2 | reverse complement strand
AGGCTGCTCCTACAGAGGGGTGCGTTTCACCGCAGATTCGGGGGTGGTTACCAACGGACCCGCCGCTGCCCTGTCGTTTCCTCCAGGCCCAGCCACTGCGCGCACCGGTAGGAGCAGCCTTGTGTTGCGAAGAGGCCCGTGACAGCAGCGAAGATTTAGTGTGTTGTCACCGGCCTCTTCGCAGCACGAGGCTGCTCCTACAGGGGGGGTGCGTTTCACCGCAGATTCGGGTGGTTACCAACGGACCCGCCGCTGCCCTGCCGTTTCCTCCAGGCCCAGCCACTGCGCGCACCGGTAGGAGCAGCCTTGTGCTGCGAAGAGGCCCGTGACAGCAGCGAAGATTTAGTGTGTTGTCACCGGCCTCTTCGCAGCACAAGG
>NZ_JBYBHH010000067.1:0-385 GCF_059025405.1 Pseudomonas sp. 5.2 | reverse complement strand
TCCAGGCAGCAACAACCAGGGCGACAAAGTCGAACTGAGCATCGTTGCCAACCAGACCTCGGTCTTCGAGAACGAAAAACCGACCTTCACCATCAGCATCAAAGAGGCCCTGGACCAGGACCTCACCGTGCAGCTGACCGAAGGCAAGTCGGTAGTGATCAAGAAGGGCGAGACCTCGGCCATCTTCACCCA
This sequence comes from Pseudomonas sp. 5.2, assembly GCF_059025405.1. Classification (NCBI taxonomy): domain Bacteria; kingdom Pseudomonadati; phylum Pseudomonadota; class Gammaproteobacteria; order Pseudomonadales; family Pseudomonadaceae; genus Pseudomonas; species Pseudomonas sp. 5.2. The sequence goes on along the minus strand of NZ_JBYBHH010000067.1, from coordinate 193 downwards.
CGACGCCCAAGGCGAAGACGTGTACGTCGATGCCGGCTCGCTGACTGTCAGCATCACCGGCACCAGCGTGCCGGACGGTCGCCAGTTCGAGAACCTGGTGGTCAGCAAGCCTTCGGCCTCGGTGGACATCAAGGACACCTCGAACGAAGTCATCGCCAAGCTCACTGCAACCGAGTCGGTCACCGAAGGCGGT
>NZ_JBYBHH010000066.1:0-391 GCF_059025405.1 Pseudomonas sp. 5.2 | reverse complement strand
ATCGCCCTGTGCTTCGTGAGTGTACGGCGCGCTGGTTTCACCGGCTTTGATGGTCACAACCGCGTTATTGCTCAGCGTCACGACCAGGTCGTGGGCCAGCGCGGTGTTGATGTGCACGGTGAAGGTCGGTTTGACGTTCTCGGCGACCGATACCTGGTCAGCCGTGATGGTCACCTTGACCAAGTCGCCCTCGTTGCCGGCACCCGGAGTACCCGAGCCAGGCTCGTCAGTAACAGCAGTGCTGACCGGCGTTTTGTCCAGAACCAGGTTCTCGAACTTGCCGACATCCGCGCCATCAACCGAAGCGATCGATTTGATCACCGCGTCGTTGGTACCGACGTAGACGTTGTCCGGAGCAGCAACGGTGGTGAAACCGCTGGTGCTGTTGGCT
>NZ_JBYBHH010000065.1:0-394 GCF_059025405.1 Pseudomonas sp. 5.2 | reverse complement strand
CACCGAAGGCGGTGCGATCACCTACACCATTACGCTGACCAACAAAGATGGCTTGCCGATTGATAAACATTCGGCGCTGACCTTCACGTTGAGCGACGGCACCACCGTCATCACTGTGCCGGCCAACAGCACCACCGGCTTCACCACCGTGACTGCTCCGGACAACGTCTACGTCGGTACCAACGATCCAGTGATCAAATCGATCGCCACCGTTGATGGCGCGGATGTTGGCAAGTTCGAGAACTTGGTTCTGGACAAAACGCCGGTCAGCACCGCTGTCACCGACGAGCCAGGCACGCCGGGCAACGAAGGCGACTTGGTCAAAGTCACCATCACCGCTGACCAGGTTTCGGTGGCTGAAAACGTCAAACCGACCTTCACCGTTCACATCAAC
>NZ_JBYBHH010000064.1:0-404 GCF_059025405.1 Pseudomonas sp. 5.2 | reverse complement strand
TCGCCGGCCTCTTCGCAGCACAAGGCTGCTCCTACAAAGGGCGGGTCATGTGATCACTGCGGTACCGGCATCGCCAGGGTGATGCAGAAAACAGGCGCCTGACCAGGCTGGCAAAGGCTGCACACTTCCCGGTAGGAGCAGCCTTGTGCTGCGAGAGGCCAGTGAACATTGCGAAGATCAACGGTGCTGTCGCCGGCCTCTTCGCAGCACAAGGCTGCTCCTACAAAGGGCGGGTCATGTGATCACTGCGGTACCGGCATCGCCAGGGTGATGCAGAAAACAGGCGCCTGACCAGGCAGGTAATGGCTGCACACTTCCCGGTAGGAGCAGCCTTGTGCTGCGAAGAGGCCAGTGAAAATGACGAAGATCTACGGTGCTGTCGCCGGCCTCTTCGCAGCACAAGG
>NZ_JBYBHH010000063.1:0-427 GCF_059025405.1 Pseudomonas sp. 5.2 | reverse complement strand
CGCCGAGAACGTCAAACCAACGTTCACCGTTCACATCAACACCGCCCTGGCTCACGACTTGGTCGTGACCCTGAGCAACAACGCTACCGTCACTATCAAAGCTGGCGAAACCAGCGCCCCGTACACCCACGAAGCGCAGGGTGACGACGTCTACAAAGACGCCGGTGAAATCGAGTTGGGCGTGAAGTCGGCAGCAGACATCGATGGCCGTGCCTTCGAGAATCTGCAGCTGGGCGACGCGGCGTCGGTCAAAGTCACCGACACCACCGACGATGTCGTGGCCAAGCTGACTGCCACCCCTTCGGTTACCGAAGGCGGTGCGATCACCTACACCATTACGCTGACCAACAAAGACGGTCTGCCGATCGATAAACATTCGGCGCTGACTTTCACGCTGAACGACGGCACCACCGTCATTACCGTGCCA
>NZ_JBYBHH010000062.1:0-461 GCF_059025405.1 Pseudomonas sp. 5.2 | reverse complement strand
ATCAGGAAGGTGCCGTTGGCCAAGACAGTGCCGGTACCAATCACATTGCCGTTGGCATCGCGGACTTCCACGGTGGCCCCGGCTTCACCGCGCCCGCTGAGGGCCAGGCCTCCAGCGCCGACCACGATATTGCTGACGGCATCAGGCGGAGTAATGTCCGGCGCGTCGAATTGCAGCGGGGTCGAGCTGTTACCAGCGGCGTCCACCAGACGAATATCCAGCGCTTCTCCGTTCGCTTGAGCCGGGGAGAGCGTCAGGCTGAAGCTGCCATCTGCGCCCACAAGCCCGGTGCCAATCACGTTGCCCGCAGCATCGCGAACTTGCACAGTGGCACCTGGTTCGCCGCGACCGGTAAGGGTCACGCCTTCAGCCAAGGCAAGGTCAGTCGGTTGTGCTGGTGGCAGCAGGTCTTGCGAGGTGACCGAGCCAGGCTGCGAAACGTTGCCCGCCGCATCGGTCAG
>NZ_JBYBHH010000061.1:0-469 GCF_059025405.1 Pseudomonas sp. 5.2 | reverse complement strand
GACCGGCAACGAAGGCGACTTGGTCAAAGTCACCATCACGGCTGATCAGGTTTCTGTTGCCGAGAACGTCAAACCAACGTTCACCGTTCACATCACCACTGCCCTGGCTCACGACCTGGTCGTGACGCTGAGCAACAACGCCACCGTCACTATCAAGGCCGGTGAAACCAGCGCGCCGTACACCCACGACGCGCAGGGCGATGACGTCTACAAAGACGCCGGTGAAATCGAGCTGGGCGTGAAGTCGGCAGCAGACATCGATGGCCGTGCCTTCGAGAATCTGCAGCTGGGCGACGCGGCGTCGGTCAAAGTGACTGACACCACCGACGATGTGGTGGCCAAACTGACTGCGACGCCTTCGGTCACCGAAGGTGGTGCAATCACCTACACCATCACTCTGACCAACAAAGACGGTCTGCCGATTGATAAACATTCGGCGCTGACCTTCACCCTGAGTGATGGCACCACC
>NZ_JBYBHH010000060.1:0-504 GCF_059025405.1 Pseudomonas sp. 5.2 | reverse complement strand
CGAAACCTCGGCCATCTTCACCCACGACGCCCAAGGCGAAGACGTGTACGTCGATGCTGGCTCGCTGACTGTCAGCATCACCGGCACCAGCGTGCCGGATGGCCGCCAGTTCGAGAACCTGGTCGTCAGCAAGCCTTCGGCCTCGGTGGACATCAAGGACACCTCGAACGAAGTCATCGCCAAGCTGACCGCCACGCCGTCGGTCACCGAAGGCGGTTCGATCGTCTACACCGTGACCCTGACCAGCAAGGATGGCCTGCCAGTCAACAACCACGGCGCCCTGACCTTCACCCTGAGCGACGGCAAAACCGTCATCACCGTGCCGGCCAACGGCACCGTCGGTACGGCCACCGTCGCTGCACCGGATAACGTCTACATCGGCCAAAGCTCGGTCAGCCAGACCCTGCAATCGGTAGGTGGCGCGGGCGCCAGCAAGTTCGAAAATCTGACCCTGGACAAGGCCCCGGCCACCACCACGGTCAACGACGAACCCGGCGTAGGCAC
>NZ_JBYBHH010000059.1:0-585 GCF_059025405.1 Pseudomonas sp. 5.2 | reverse complement strand
CAATCAGCGACGAACAGCGAGAGCTCCAACAACTGCGAGCCAAGGTCAAGCGACTGGAGACCGAAGCTGAAATCTTAAAAAAGGCTACGGCTCTCTTGATGTCGGATCCCGATCGTTTTTCCTGATTGAGGAACTGAGAGAGTCGAGCTCGTATCCGACCAGACTGCTTTGCGATGTCCTGGGCGTTTCCCGCAGTGCGTTTTATGACTGGCTTCGCCGCCGTTCAGCGCCGAATACCAAGCGTGAGGCGCTCAGAGCAAAAGTCGTGCAACTGCACGTTGAAAGCCGAGGAAGCGTAGGTGCGCGGATGATCTCTCAGCACTTGAAGGCCCAACAGCTCAAGGTGGGGCGGTATCTGGCCGGAAGGCTCATGGCGGAGGCAAATTTGGCCAGCAGGCAGCGCCGTCGTCATCAGTATCGCTCCAGGGGCGTCGAGGCATTTGTGGCCAAAAACCTGCTCGACCGTAACTTCGAGCCAACGGCAATCAACCAAGTCTGGTGCGGCGACGTTACCAGCCTGATGGTCGGGAAGCGCTGGTATCACTTGGCAGTGGTCATTGATCTGTTCGCCCGCCGAATTGTTGG
>NZ_JBYBHH010000058.1:0-585 GCF_059025405.1 Pseudomonas sp. 5.2 | reverse complement strand
CCAACAATTCGGCGGGCGAACAGATCAATGACCACTGCCAAGTGATACCAGCGCTTACCGACCATCAGGCTGGTAACGTCGCCGCACCAGACTTGGTTGATTGCCGTTGGCTCGAAGTTACGGTCGAGCAGGTTCTTGGCCACAAATGCCTCGACGCCCTTGGAGCGATACTGATGACGACGGCGCTGCCTGCTGGCCAGGTTTGCCTCCGCCATGAGCCTTCCGGCCAGATAACGCCCCACCTTGAGTTGTTGAGCTTTCAAGTGCTGAGAGATCATCCGCGCGCCCACGCTTCCCCGGCTTTCAACATGCAATTGCACGACTTTCGCTCTGAGCGCGTCACGCTTGGTATTCGGCGCTGAACGGCGGCGAAGCCAGTCATAAAACGCACTGCGGGAAACGCCCAGGGCGTCGCAAAGCAGGCTGGTCGGATACGAGCCCGACTCTCTCAGCTCCTCAATCAGGAAAAACGATCGGGATCCGACATCAAGAGAGCCGTAGCCTTTTTTAAGATTTCAGCCTCGGTCTCCAGTCGCTTGACCTTGGCTCGCAGTTGTTGGAGCTCTCGCTGTTCGTCGCTGATTG
>NZ_JBYBHH010000057.1:0-631 GCF_059025405.1 Pseudomonas sp. 5.2 | reverse complement strand
TGGCCGTGCCTTCGAGAACCTGCAGCTGGGTGACGCCGCCTCGGTCAAAGTCACCGACACCACCGACGACGTCGTGGCTAAGCTGACTGCCACTCCTTCGGTTACCGAAGGTGGTGCGATCACCTACACCATTACGCTGACCAACAAAGACGGTCTGCCGATCGATAAACACTCGGCGCTGACCTTCACCTTGAGCGACGGCACCACCGTCATCACGGTTCCGGCCAACAGCACCACTGGTTTCACCACCGTGACTGCCCCGGACAACGTTTACGTTGGTACCAACGACGCGGTGATCAAGTCGATCGCCTCGGTTGATGGCGCGGATGTTGGTAAGTTCGAGAACCTGGTTCTGGACAAGACGCCGGTCAGTACTGCTGTCACTGACGAGCCTGGCTCGGGTACTCCAGGCGCTGGCAACGAAGGCGATCTGGTCAAGGTCACCATCACCGCCGATCAGGTATCGGTTGCTGAGAACGTGAAGCCGACCTTCACCGTTCACATCAACACCGCGCTGGCTCACGACCTGGTCGTGACGCTGAGCAACAACGCCACCGTCACCATCAAAGCGGGTGAAACCAGCGCGCCGTACACCCACGAAGCGCAGGGCGACGACGTCTACAAAGACGCT
>NZ_JBYBHH010000056.1:0-740 GCF_059025405.1 Pseudomonas sp. 5.2 | reverse complement strand
GAATCAAGCAATTCGTGTGGGTGCTTGTGAGTACGGACTGATAGTCACAAAGATTATCAGCATCACAAGTGACCATGCGAGAAATCACATAGTCATTTGAGATTGCTGAGCCAAGTTTAGGGTTTCTTAAAAACCCAAGCAGTATTGAACTGAAGAGTTTGATCATGGCTCAGATTGAACGCTGGCGGCAGGCCTAACACATGCAAGTCGAGCGGATGAGAAGAGCTTGCTCTTCGATTCAGCGGCGGACGGGTGAGTAATGCCTAGGAATCTGCCTGGTAGTGGGGGACAACGTTTCGAAAGGAACGCTAATACCGCATACGTCCTACGGGAGAAAGCAGGGGACCTTCGGGCCTTGCGCTATCAGATGAGCCTAGGTCGGATTAGCTAGTTGGTGGGGTAATGGCTCACCAAGGCGACGATCCGTAACTGGTCTGAGAGGATGATCAGTCACACTGGAACTGAGACACGGTCCAGACTCCTACGGGAGGCAGCAGTGGGGAATATTGGACAATGGGCGAAAGCCTGATCCAGCCATGCCGCGTGTGTGAAGAAGGTCTTCGGATTGTAAAGCACTTTAAGTTGGGAGGAAGGGCAGTAAGCGAATACCTTGCTGTTTTGACGTTACCGACAGAATAAGCACCGGCTAACTCTGTGCCAGCAGCCGCGGTAATACAGAGGGTGCAAGCGTTAATCGGAATTACTGGGCGTAAAGCGCGCGTAGGTGGTTTGTTAAGTTG
>NZ_JBYBHH010000055.1:0-758 GCF_059025405.1 Pseudomonas sp. 5.2 | reverse complement strand
GAGCGCTTCGAGTCCCTCGCCGCCGAGCTGCGTGACGAAGGCATCGACGAGCAGCAGGTGCGCCGCATCGTCCGCGCCGTCGGTGGCTCGGGCTTCAACCTCAACCTGTTCCCCAACGTCGCCTGCTCGATGGCGTTTTTCCGCGTGCTGCAGCCGATCTCGGTGACCGAGACCGAAATCCACCACTCGGTGATCACCATGGACGGCGGCCCAGCCGCAGCCAACCGCTACCGCCTGCGCCTGCACGAGCACTTCCAGGGCCCGATGGGCTTTGGCACCCCGGACGATTCCGAAGCCTGGGAGCGCGTGCAGAAAGGCGCCCGTGCCGGTGAAGACCTGTGGATCATGCTCAACCGCGGCCTGCCGGGCGAGAAGCCCAGCGCCGACGGGCTGGTGTCCGACGTGAGTGCCGAAACCGGCATGCGTGCGGCGTACCAGCAGTGGAAGAAGATGATGACGGCGGAGAGCAAGTGATGGATTTGAACCTACTGAACGAAGTCACCGCCTTCATCTGGCAGGAAGGCGACATGCTCGACCACGGCGAGTACGACACCTGGCTCAGCCAATGGACCGAAAAAGGCACGTACATCATCCCCATCGACCCGCGCGAGAGTGACTACGAGAACACCCTCAACTACGCCTACGACGACCACCACATGCGTGGCCTTCGCGTGCAGCGGTTGATCGGCGGCGAGTCGATTTCCACCAGCCCGCAACCACGTACCGTGCGCACGATTTCGCGCTTCCGGGTGCTGGGC
>NZ_JBYBHH010000054.1:0-834 GCF_059025405.1 Pseudomonas sp. 5.2 | reverse complement strand
TGAACTGGCCTAATGATCCCGGACACCTCTTAAGGGCGATATGATTCGCCCAATCAGGAGGTTCCATGCAAGAACGAAAGACTTATACCCGTGAGTTCAAGCAACGTGCTGCAAGCATGGTTCTTGATGATAACTGCTCGATTCCTGACGTCTGCGCATCAATGGACGTCGGCCCTACGGCGCTGCGCCGTTGGGTGGATCAGGTACGAAAAGAGCGCCAAAAAGGCCAGCCAGTGGCAGGCACCAAGGCAATCAGCGACGAACAGCGAGAGCTCCAACAACTGCGAGCCAAGGTCAAGCGACTGGAGACTGAGGCTGAAATCTTAAAAAAGGCTACGGCTCTCTTGATGTCGGATCCCGATCGTTTTTCCTGATTGAGGAACTGAGAGAGTCGGGCGCGTATCCGACCAGCCTGCTTTGCGACGCCCTGGGCGTTTCCCGCAGTGCGTTTTATGACTGGCTTCGTCGCCGTTCAGCGCCGAATACCAAACGTGAGGCGCTCAGAGCAAAAGTCGTGCAACTGCACGTTGAAAGTCGAGGAAGCGTAGGCGCGCGGATGATCTCTCAGCACTTGAAGGCCCAACAGCTCAAGGTGGGGCGGTATCTGGCCGGAAGGCTCATGGCGGAAGCTAACCTGGCCAGCAGGCAGCGCCGTCGTCATCAGTATCGCTCTAGGGGCGTCGAGGCATTTGTGGCCAAGAACCTGCTCGAACGTAACTTCGAGCCAACGGGAATCAACCAAGTCTGGTGCGGCGACGTTACCAGCCTGATGGTCGGGAAGCGCTGGTATCACTTGGCGGTGGTCATTGATCTGTTCGCCCGCCGAATTGTTGG
>NZ_JBYBHH010000053.1:0-865 GCF_059025405.1 Pseudomonas sp. 5.2 | reverse complement strand
GGCTTTGATGGTGACGGTGGCGTTGTTGCTCAGGGTCACGACCAGGTCGTGAGCCAGGGCGGTATTGATGTGGACGGTGAAGGTCGGTTTGACATTTTCAGCAACCGATACCTGATCGGCGGTGATGGTGACCTTGACCAGATCGCCTTCGTTGCCCGGCGTGCCTGGCTCGTCGGTCACAGCAGTGCTGACCGGGGTCTTGTCCAGAACCAGGTTCTCGAACTTGCCGACATCAGCACCGTCGACGGTGGCGATCGACTTGATCACCGCGTCGTTGGTACCAACGTAGACGTTGTCCGGAGCAGTCACGGTGGTGAAACCGGTAGTGCTATTGGCCGGGACCGTGATGACGGTGGTGCCATCACTCAGGGTGAAGGTCAACGCCGAGTGTTTGTCGATCGGCAGACCGTCTTTGTTGGTCAGCGTAATGGTGTAGGTGATCGCACCACCTTCGGTAACCGAAGGCGTAGCGGTCAGCTTGGCCACCACGTCATCCGTGGTGTCGGTCACTTTGACCGACGCCGCGTCGCCCAACTGCAGGTTCTCGAAGGTGCGACCATCGATGTCTGCTGCCGACTTCACGCCCAGCTCGATTTCGCCGGCGTCTTTGTAGACGTCGTCGCCCTGCGCTTCGTGGGTGTACGGCGCGCTGGTTTCGCCAGCCTTGATGGTAACGGTGGCGTTGTTGCTCAGGGTCACGACCAGGTCGTGGGCCAGGGCGGTGTTGATGTGGACGGTGAAGGTCGGTTTGACGTTTTCGGCCACCGATACCTGGTCAGCAGTAATGGTGACTTTGACCAAGTCGCCTTCGTTGCCGGTCCCCGGAGTACCCGAGCCAGGCTCATCGGTCACAGCAGTGCTGACT
>NZ_JBYBHH010000052.1:0-880 GCF_059025405.1 Pseudomonas sp. 5.2 | reverse complement strand
AGTGGTGCCGTCGCTCAGGGTGAAGGTCAGTGCCGAGTGCTTGTCGATCGGCAGACCGTCTTTGTTGGTCAGCGTAATGGTGTAGGTGATTGCGCCGCCTTCGGTGACCGAAGGGGTAGCGGTCAGCTTGGCCACGACGTCGTCGGTGGTGTCAGTCACTTTGACCGAGGCCGCATCGCCCAGCTGCAGGTTTTCGAAGGCACGACCATCGATGTCTGCTGCAGACTTCACGCCCAACTCGATTTCGCCAGCGTCTTTGTAAACGTCGTCGCCCTGTGCTTCGTGGGTGTACGGCGCGCTGGTTTCACCGGCCTTGATGGTGACGGTAGCGTTGTTGCTCAGGGTCACGACCAAGTCGTGAGCCAGGGCGGTGTTGATGTGAACGGTGAAGGTCGGTTTGACGTTTTCAGCAACCGATACCTGATCGGCGGTGATGGTGACCTTGACCAGATCGCCTTCGTTGCCAGCGCCTGGAGTACCCGAGCCCGGCTCATCGGTGACAGCAGTGCTGACCGGGGTCTTGTCCAGAACCAGGTTCTCGAACTTGCCTACATCCGCGCCATCAACCGAAGCGATCGATTTGATCACTGGGTCGTTGGTACCGACGTAGACGTTGTCCGGGGCAGTCACGGTGGTGAAACCGCTGGTGCTGTTGGCCGGCACGGTGATGACGGTGGTGCCGTCGCTCAGGGTGAAGGTCAGCGCCGAATGCTTGTCGATCGGCAAGCCATCTTTGTTGGTCAGGGTGATGGTGTAGGTGATCGCACCACCTTCGGTGACCGAAGGCGTGGCAGTCAGCTTGGCCACCACGTCATCCGTGGTGTCAGTCACTTTGACCGAAGCGGCGTCGCCCAGCTGCAGGTTTTCGAAGGCACGGCCG
>NZ_JBYBHH010000051.1:0-895 GCF_059025405.1 Pseudomonas sp. 5.2 | reverse complement strand
GCGCCGTTGTACTTCACCCTGAGTGACGGCAAAACGGTCATCACCGTTCCGGCGAACGGCACCACCGGTTCGATTACCGTGACCGCGCCGGACAACGTCTACACCGGCACTAATCCACCGGTCGAGCAGAGCCTGCAGGCGGTCAGCGGCGCTGACGCCTGGAAGTTCGAAAACCTGGTTCTGGATAAGACTCCAGTCAGCACCACTGTCACTGACGAGCCGGGTACCCCAGGCAACGAAGGCGATGTGGTCAAAGTCACCATCACCGCCGATCAAGTCTCGGTGGCGGAAAACGTCAAACCGACCTTCACCGTTCACATCAACACTGCCCTGGCTCACGATCTGGTCGTGACCCTGAGCAACAACGCTACCGTCACCATCAAGGCTGGCGAAACCAGCGCGCCGTACACCCACGACGCGCAGGGCGACGACGTTTACAAAGACGCTGGCGAGATCTCGTTGGGCATCAAGTCCGCGGTCGATGTCGATGGTCGTGCCTTCGAAAACCTGCAGCTGGGCGACGCGGCATCGGTCAAAGTCACCGATACCACTGACGACGTCATTGCCAAACTGACCGCCACCCCATCGGTCACCGAAGGCGGCGAGATCACTTACACCGTCACCCTGACCAACAAAGACGGCTTGCCGATCGATAACCATGCGCCGTTGTACTTCACCCTGAGTGACGGCAAAACGGTGATCACCGTTCCGGCCAATGGCACCACCGGTTCGATTACCGTAACTGCCCCGGACAACGTCTACACCGGCACTAACCCACCGGTCGAGCAGAGCCTGCAGGCGGTCAGCGGCGCTGACGCCTGGAAGTTCGAGAACCTGGTTCTGGACAAGACCCCGGTCAGCACCACTGTGACCGACGAACCGGGTACCCCAGGCA
>NZ_JBYBHH010000050.1:0-940 GCF_059025405.1 Pseudomonas sp. 5.2 | reverse complement strand
CAAGCCATCTTTGTTGGTCAGGGTGATGGTGTAGGTGATCGCACCACCTTCGGTAACCGAAGGGGTGGCAGTCAGCTTGGCCACGACATCGTCGGTGGTGTCGGTGACTTTGACCGAGGCGGCATCGCCCAGCTGCAGGTTTTCGAAGGCACGGCCATCGATGTCTGCTGCCGACTTCACGCCCAGCTCGATTTCACCGGCGTCTTTGTAGACGTCGTCGCCCTGCGCTTCGTGGGTGTACGGCGCGCTGGTTTCACCGGCTTTGATGGTAACGGTAGCGTTGTTGCTCAGCGTCACGACCAGATCGTGAGCCAGGGCGGTGTTGATGTGGACGGTGAAGGTCGGTTTGACGTTCTCGGCAACCGAGACTTGGTCAGCCGTAATGGTGACTTTGACCAAGTCGCCTTCGTTGCCCGGCGTATCTGGTTCGTCGGTCACAGCAGTGCTGACCGGAGTTTTGTCCAGAACCAGGTTCTCGAACTTGCCGACATCCGCGCCATCAACCGAAGCGATCGATTTGATCACTGGGTCGTTGGTACCGACGTAAACGTTATCCGGCGCAGTCACCGTGGTGAAGCCGGTAGTGCTGTTGGCCGGGACCGTGATGACGGTGGTGCCATCACTCAGGGTGAAGGTCAGCGCCGAGTGCTTGTCGATCGGCAGACCGTCTTTGTTGGTCAGGGTGATGGTGTAAGTGATCGCACCGCTTTCGGTGACCGAAGGGGTAGCGGTCAGCTTGGCCACCACGTCATCCGTGGTGTCAGTCACTTTGACCGACGCCGCATCGCCCAACTGCAGGTTCTCGAAGGCACGGCCGTCGATGTCTGCTGCCGACTTCACGCCCAACTCGATTTCACCGGCGTCTTTGTAAACGTCATCGCCTTGCGCTTCGTGGGTATACGGCGCGCTGGTTTCGCCCGCTTTGATGGTGACGGTGGCG
>NZ_JBYBHH010000048.1:0-1067 GCF_059025405.1 Pseudomonas sp. 5.2 | reverse complement strand
GGTACCGGTGAGGGTGGTGCCATCGGCGTCGATGGCCAGATCGCTCGGGCTGGCGGGAGCGGTGGTCTGAGGTACATCGTATTCAAGGGCAACGGAAGTGTTGCCACTTGCGTCGGTCTGCACAAGACTCAGGTGTTCGCCCGGTTGCGCAGCTGGATCGAGGTCGATCAGGAAGGTGCCATTGGCCAATACAGTGCCTGTGCCAATTACATTGCCGTTGGCATCACGCACTTGCACAGTGGCCCCGGCTTCGCCGCGACCGCTGAGGACCAGCCCACCAGCGCCGACAACGATGTTGCTGACGGCATCAGGCGGAGTAATGTCCGGTGCGTCGAATTGCAATGGTGCAGAGCTGTTGCCAGCGGCATCCACCAGACGGATGTCCAGCGCTTCGCCGTTCGCTTGAGCGGGTGAAAGGGTCAGGCTGAAGCTGCCATCTGCGCCCACCAGCCCGGTGCCAATCACAGTGCCCGCAGCGTCGCGGACTTGCACGGTGGCGCCAGGCTCGCCGCGACCCGTGAGGGTCACGCCATCGGCCAGGGCCAGGTCAGTCGGCTGCGCAGGTGGCAGCAGGTCTTGCGAGGTGACCAAACCTGGCTGCGAAACGTTGCCCGCGGCATCGGTCAAGGTCACTTGCAGGATGCTGCCGTCGATCACGGCAGGATCAAGGGCGATTACAAAACTACCGTCCGCGCCTACGGTGCCAGTGGCCAGGACATTGCCGTCGGCATCACGCACCTGAACCGTAGTGCCCGCTTCGCCTCGGCCAGTCAGTTGGTGGCCAGCGAGACCGATCACCAAATCAACAGGCGCGTCAGGCGGTGTGGTATCGCCGCCGTCGATATCCGGTGCGGTGACGGAGCTGGCAACCGAGGTGTTGCCAGCAGCGTCAGTTGCGGTGGCTTGCAGTACTTCGCCATCGATCTGAGGCGGGTCGAGGTTGATGCTGAATACGCCAGTCGGGCCGACCAGAGCGCTGCCCAGCTCGGTGCCATCGGCGGCGAGAATACGGACGGTGCTACCCGGTTCGGCACGGCCGGTGACAACGGTGCCGTTGGCGCTGACGG
>NZ_JBYBHH010000047.1:0-1129 GCF_059025405.1 Pseudomonas sp. 5.2 | reverse complement strand
CAAGCTGACCGCGACGCCTTCGGTTACCGAAGGCGGTGCGATCACCTACACCATCACCCTGACCAACAAAGACGGTCTGCCGATCGACAAGCATTCGGCGCTGACCTTCACCCTGAGCGATGGCACCACCGTCATTACTGTGCCGGCCAACAGCACCAGCGGTTTCACCACCGTGGCTGCCCCGGACAACGTCTACACCGGTACCAACGACCCAGTGATCAAATCGATCGCTTCGGTGGATGGCGCGGATGTCGGCAAGTTCGAAAACCTGGTTCTGGACAAGACCCCAGTCAGCACCGCTGTCACCGATGAGCCAGGCTCGGGTACTCCAGGCGCTGGCAACGAAGGCGATCTGGTCAAGGTCACCATCACCGCTGACCAGGTTTCGGTGGCTGAAAACGTCAAACCGACCTTCACCGTCCACATCAACACCGCCCTGGCTCACGACCTGGTCGTGACCTTGAGCAACAACGCCACCGTCACCATCAAAGCCGGTGAAACCAGCGCCCCGTACACCCACGAAGCGCAAGGCGACGACGTCTACAAAGACGCCGGCGAAATCGAGCTGGGCGTGAAGTCGGCAGCAGACATCGATGGCCGTGCCTTCGAGAACCTGCAGCTGGGCGACGCGGCGTCGGTCAAGGTGACTGACACCACCGACGACGTGGTGGCCAAACTGACTGCGACGCCTTCGGTTACCGAAGGTGGTGCCATCACCTACACCATTACGCTGACCAACAAAGACGGTCTGCCGATCGATAAACATTCGGCGCTGACCTTCACCCTGAGCGACGGCACCACCGTCATCACCGTGCCGGCCAACAGCACCACTGGCTTCACCACCGTGACTGCCCCGGATAACGTCTACACCGGTACCAACGACCCAGTGATCAAATCGATCGCTTCGGTTGATGGCGCGGATGTTGGCAAGTTCGAGAACCTGGTTCTGGATAAAACGCCGGTCAGCACTGCTGTCACTGATGAGCCGGGCTCGGGTACTCCAGGTGCTGGCAACGAAGGCGACTTGGTCAAAGTCACCATTACGGCTGACCAAGTCTCGGTTGCCGAGAACGTCAAACCGACCTTCACCGTCCACATCAACACCGCCCTGGCTCACGACCTCGTCGTA
>NZ_JBYBHH010000046.1:0-1250 GCF_059025405.1 Pseudomonas sp. 5.2 | reverse complement strand
TGATCTGGTCAAGTAATTTTGGACACCGGTTAAGGTTCATGCCGCTGCCCTGAGCTTTCCCTCCATGGCTACTGGGGTCTCGTACCCGTTGTAGCTATGGAGGCGCTTGAGGTTATAGCGCACCAAGTAAGCCTGAATGTCTGCCTTAGCTTCAGCTTCGGATTCATAGCCCTCTGCAGACATCCACTCTGATTTCAGTGCCCCGAAAAAACGCTCCATGGGTGCATTGTCCCAGCACTGGCCACGGTGACTCATGCTCTGCTCGAAGCTGCACTCTTCAAGTAAAGCCCTGAACTTATGGCTGGTGTATTGGCAGCCTTGATCTGAATGAAACATCACTCCCGTTGGCTTACCTCTGGACTCGAATGCCATGCGCAGCGCGTTACAGGCCAATCTTGCATCGGCAGTCATTGAAAACGCCCAGCCCACAACTCGACGTGCATACAAGTCGATCACGGCCGCAAAATACATCCAACGTTTCCCCACCTGGATGTAGGTCACATCACCACACCAAACCTCGTTGATTGCCGAAACCTTGAAATTTCGCTTCAGCTGATTTTCCGCAATGAGTGCTTCTGTACCCGATGATCGATACCGGTGCGGCCTACGCTGCCGGCATTTCAGGCCAGCTTCGCGCATAAGCGCACGTACCTTGAAACGCCCGACGCCATGGCCTTCACGCCGCAGTTCTTGCATCAGTATTCGTGAACCAGCAGCCCCTCGTGACGCCTTGAAATGGCTGACTACCCGAGAGCGCAGAGCATCCCTGGTGGGATTTTCACGCCCTTGGCGTTTGCGCCACGCATAGAAACTACTGCGCCTGACCCCAAGCACGCGACAGCAGTCAACAACACCATAGTGCTCACTCAGTTCGTTGATCAGCGAGAACGATCTTTGGAGTCCCGAAGCAGGAGAGCACTGGCCTTTTTTAAGATTTCGATATCCCGATCTTTTTGACGAACTAGAGCTTCCAACGCTTCAATCCGTTGCTGTTCCGGGGTAATGGCTTTGGCTCCAGCCGGAACTTTGCCCTCTCTCTCCTGGCGCACCTGCTCAACCCAGCGGCGAAGGGCCGTGCGCCCAAGTCCAAGGGCCTCACACACTTCAGGGACTGACTGGCCACCATCCAACACCATCTCGGCAGCTTGAATTTTGTATTCTCTTGAGTATGACTTTCGCACTGATTTTGCCTCCGTTTGGGCGCCATGATAGCGCCCGATGAAGGTGTCCAAAATCATTAGGCCAGTTCA
>NZ_JBYBHH010000045.1:0-1619 GCF_059025405.1 Pseudomonas sp. 5.2 | reverse complement strand
ACGCTTCATGGAGAAATTCAAGAAAATCATCTGGATCAACCCGTATCCGAAGCAGGCGTGGGACTACACGGCGTCTACGCACCTGGTGCGGGATTTGATCGAGGACAAGATGTACCCACTGACCTTGCAGGGGTTGGAGGATGGGATGCGGTATCTGTCCAAATAAAGCTGTACCTTCAGCTCCCTCCATCCCAGTGGACCCAAGGGCGGCGGGGCTCAGAACGACTAGACGCCGATGCCGCCAATAATCTGCCAACCTTGGATCGAGGGAAGCAAGGATGCTTTCATTCGATACCGCCGCCGCAACACAGCCGTTTGACAATGCTGCTCCAGTCCTTTTGTCGCGTTGCAGCGACCCACGACAAAGCCTTGGACTTTTTAAAGAGTTCGCTCATTTTCGATCCGCTGCCCTACTCCGGAAAATGCCGCCGCATTCTTATGTTTTGCTCTCTAATACTTGGCACTTCAAAAGGCCGTTTGCGCCAGAATTCTCTTGCGAACTCCATACCCGCACTTTCGTTTTCGTTAAGCATCTCCAGCCGCCTCCGAAAGTGCTTTGACAGCTGCACATTATTCACCGCAAAGTTATCGGTATTTTGCTCAATCGCTGCACGCGACACAGACCTGGACGCGAGACCACCACTAGATCTAGAACGACCCCTGCGTACATCGCTAACAACATAAAGCGCGTCATAATCTCGACTCACAACATCAGCCAAGGAACTTTCGCTACCTTTCAAGTACTTAAGTGCACTCTCAGTAAACTTTCGCAAATCACTCCCACTCAATACACCGCTATCAAGCAAAGCCTGTCGATCAAACATGTCAAGCCCATCTATACCTGACTTCAGATAGCGATAATATACCCCCCACCTATGCCTGCGCTCATAACCACCAACACCATAGGGCAATAAGTAATTATACGCATCTCTGACAGAACGATAAATATCAGTCAAAAACTGTGGAACCGCACCTGAGGGATCCACATTATTGACAGGGTCACCTTGACAATACGCATACGCATTTACACCGCCCGCACCAAATGGGCTTAACTTGTCTGCCGAGTAGAATCTACGCAATGAAGGACTGTAGCAACGACGGCCATTCCCCAGCAAGTAGCAACCTGAGACCGAGTCATTGTCTTCACCGTTAAACCTAATCAAAAATGAGTGATCGCCACTTGGTGCATACCCATATGGTGTATAAGCAAGCCTTACCTTAAACGTTCCAAAAACAGAGTGACTTTGCCCAAAGACCATGCATTCAACAACCTTAAAGGTTGCGGCGCTTTGAATCCCACCCAAGGGCATAGCACCCACTTTGAAGTGACGGTAATTTTGCAATTCCGAAATCTCCGCGACTCGCTGGCTATGTTCATAAAAGAAACGTGAGCTCATTGGCATTGCACCTTTTTAATTACGGCATACCTATCACCTTTAATTATCGTGCATAACGAACGTGCAATCCGCAACTCGTAAAATTGCCAGGTGCGGCGCCAGCGATAATGTGCTTTCCAACCATGTGATTCACTCAATTGTTATTTATTGCCACGTGCACAAGTCATCATCGACACCAAATAGAGTTGCCCGTACCGCCCTCAGTGACAACGGTACAGGTAT
>NZ_JBYBHH010000044.1:0-1711 GCF_059025405.1 Pseudomonas sp. 5.2 | reverse complement strand
CCTTGCCCGCGAAGAATCCAACACACTCTCCGCTCGAGTTCCCGCTGACTTTATCTACACCTCTCCATGGCCAATTGATGCATACGTCCATAAATGGGCTGAGCCAAGCATCGCCTGCCCAGCCCGACTGCTGATTACTCCACCATTACCTTGTCCCGATTACGCTCCAGCAACGCATTGCCGATTCCCTTGATTTCCAACAGCTCATCCACCGACGCGAATGGGCCGTTGGCTTCCCGGTAGGCGACGATCGCTTCAGCCTTGGCCTTGCCGATGCCGTTCAGTTCTTTTTGCAGGGTTGGGGCATCGGCCTTGTTCAGGTCTAGTCGGGTGGTCTGAGCTTCCATGTGGGTGACGATTGGTACTGGTTCCTGCATGGCGGTGGTGCTGGCAGGGGCGGCGCTGACCGAGAAGGACAGGCTGGCGAACAGGGGCAGCAGCAGGTAGGACAGAACGGTATTGCGCATTAGGGATCACTCCTTGGGTTGGTCTTATCTAGCAGCAGCTTTCCTTTGGCTGCGCAATCAACCCTAGCGGTATTCCATTGTTCTAACTAGACAGGCGGCTCGATGAATCGTTACCAAATGGGACAGTAAATAGCGGAGCTCAGTATACCCATATAAAGCGCTCAGGCCCCACACTTCACATGATGACTAGCCTTAATCCAAATATTTTATAACCTGCACGAAAAGCACCTCAGCGTGATACTTAAATTCGGACTTCTGACTGTGAAAAGTCCTACAAAAACGCAAGCAAAGTGGTTCGCTCCTTAAAACGAGAATCGACACCTAACTAGCGTAGATATAGGGCGCGCACTTGCGGGGCCACATTCGTAAACCGCTCGTGCCCATTGCTTCTCAGCAATGAGCAGGAGCGATTCGCTTATGACTTCTCGGCAAAAACAATCAGCCGCGGTGGCGACCACGGAAGTAATTGATCAGACCTTGCGTTGAGCCATCTTCAGCAGCGTCATCGTTACTTCCGACTAAACGCCCGTATACGCCGTTGCCCAGCTCCTTACCCAGCTCGACCCCCCACTGATCGAAGGCATTCACACCCCAGATCACGCTCTGCACGAAGACTTTATGCTCGTACATTGCAACCAGTGCACCAAGACGGCGCGGGTTAATGCGTTCGACAACCAAGGTATTACTTGGGCGGTTACCCGGGATCACTTTATGCGGGGCCAGCTTCTCGATATCTGCTTCATTCAGGCCTTTTTCCCGCAGCTCGCTTTCTGCCTCATCGCGGGTCTTGCCCAGCATCAACGCCTGACTCTGCGAAAGGCAGTTGGCGTACAGCCATTGATGATGGTCAACCACTGGGTTGAAACTCACTACCGGTACGATGAAGTCAGCAGGGATAAGGTGGGTGCCCTGGTGCAAGAGCTGGTGATAAGCATGTTGCCCGTTGCAGCCAACGCCGCCCCAAATCACAGGGCCGGTTTCGGTCTTCACCGGCGTTCCATCCTGCAGGACGCTCTTGCCATTGGACTCCATGTCCAGCTGTTGCAAATGCTTGGTGATGTTGCGCAGGTAGTGGTCATACGGCAAGATCGCATGGCTGCGGGCGCCCCAGAAGTTGCCATACCAGACGCCCAGCAGGGCCAGCAGCACCGGCATGTTCTTGTCGAACGGCGCGGTCTGGAAGTGCTGGTCCATGGTGTAGGCACCCGACAGCAGCTCCTTGAAGTTGGCGGTGCCGATGGCCA
>NZ_JBYBHH010000043.1:0-1727 GCF_059025405.1 Pseudomonas sp. 5.2 | reverse complement strand
TCGTCAGCGCCAACGGCACCGTTGTCACCGGCCGTGCCGAACCGGGTAGCACCGTCCGTATTCTCGCCGCGGATGGCACCGAACTGGGCAGCGCCTTGGTCGGCCCAACTGGCGTATTCAGTATCAACCTAGATCCGCCCCAGATTGATGGCGAAGTACTGCAAGCCACCGCAACTGACGCTGCCGGCAATACTTCGGTTGCCAGCTCCGTCACCGCACCGGATATCGACGGCGGCGATACCACACCACCGGACGCCCCTGTTGATTTGGTGATCGGTCTCGCGGGCCACCAGCTGACTGGCCGTGGCGAAGCGGGCACTACCGTTCAGGTGCGTGATGCCGCCGGCAATGTGTTGGCGACTGGCACTGTGGGTGCAGATGGCACCTTCCTGCTGACGCTGGACCCTGCCGTGATTGATGGCAGCACCCTGCAAGTGACCCTGACAGATGCGGCGGGTAACGTTTCGCAGCCAGGCTCGGTCACCTCGCAAGACCTGCTGCCACCAGCACAACCGACTGATTTGGCCCTGGTTGAAGGCGTGACCCTTACTGGTCGCGGTGAACCAGGCGCCACGGTTCAAGTGCGCGACGCCGCAGGCACTGTGATAGGTACCGGACTGGTCAACGCAGATGGCACTTTCAGCCTGACGCTCAGCCCTGCCCAAGCGAATGGCGAAGCACTGGACATCCGTCTGGTGGATGCCGCAGGCAACAGCTCGACCCCACTGCAATTCGATGCACCGGACATCACTCCGCCTGATGCTGTCAGCAACATCGTGGTCGGCGCTGGAGGTCTGGTATTGAGCGGCCGCGGCGAAGCCGGGGCCACTGTGGAAGTGCGCGATGCCAACGGCAATGTGATCGGTACCGGTACCGTCCTGGCCAATGGCACCTTCCTGATCGATCTCGACCCGGCTGCGCAACCAGGCGAACACCTGAGCCTGGTGCAGACGGATCCAAGCGGCAACACTTCCGTTGCCCTCGAATACGACGTACCACAAACCACCGCCCCGGCCAGCCCAAGTGACCTCGCGATTGATGCCGATGGCACCACCCTGACCGGTTCCGCGCCAGCGGGCAGCCGTGTGGAGGTGCACGATGCCAATGGCACACTGATTGGCAGCGCCATTGCCGGCGCAGATGGCACCTTCACCATTGAACTCACACCACCGCAAGCCAACGGTGAATTGCTCGATGTCGTCGCCATCGATGACACGGGCTTGTCGTCTCTGCCTGCACAAATCACCGCACCGGACATCACTGCACCAGCCGCACCGAGTGAACTGGCCGTCAGCGCCAACGGCACCGTCGTTACAGGCCGCGCCGAACCGGGTAGCACCGTTCGTATTCTCGCCGCCGATGGCTCCGAGCTGGGCAGCGCCTTGGTCGGGCCAACCGGCGTGTTCAGCATCAACCTCGACCCGCCCCAGATTGATGGCGAAGTTCTGCAGGCCACCGCAACCGATGCCGCTGGCAACACTTCGCTTGCCAGCTCCGTCACCGCGCCGGATATCGACGGCGTGGACACCACGCCACCCAACGCTCCGACCAACCTGGTGATCGGTCTCGCTGGCCACCAGCTGACTGGCCGTGGCGAAGCGGGCACTACCGTTCAGGTGCGTGATGCCGCCGGCAATGTGTTGGCGACTGGCACTGTGGGTGCAGATGGCACCTTCCTGCTGACCCTCGACCCTGCCGTGATCGACGGCAGCACCCTGCAGGTGACC
>NZ_JBYBHH010000042.1:0-1754 GCF_059025405.1 Pseudomonas sp. 5.2 | reverse complement strand
CCGGTGTGGTACCAGCGCAGGCTCGGGTCGGCATTGGTGCGCGCGCCCATGGCTTGGGTCAGGCGGTCGAGGAAGATCGCCAACAGCACCAGCCCCATGCCACCGACAGTAGCCAGGCCCATGTCCAGCCGGCCGATGCCGCGCAGCACCATCTGGCCCAGGCCGCCGACCGAGATCATCGAGGCGATCACCACCATCGACAGCGACAGCATCAGGGTCTGGTTGAGCCCGGCCATGATGGTCGAGGTGGCCAGCGGCAGCTGCACGCGGGTCAGCATCTGGCGCGGCGTGCAGCCAAAGGCGCGGGCCGCTTCGATCTTGTCTTCCGGCACCTGGCGGATGCCCAGGTTGGTCAGGCGCACCAGCGGCGGCAGGGCAAACACGATGGTCACCAGCACGCCCGGCACGTTGCCGATGCCGAACAGCATCACCACCGGCACCAGGTAGACGAACGCCGGCAGCGTCTGCATCGCATCAAGCACGGGGCGGATGATGCTTTCCAGGCGGTTGCTGCGGGCGCAGACAATGCCCAGCGGGATGCCGATCACCGCGCAGAAAAACACCGAGGTAAGTACCAGCGCCAGGGTGGTCATCGACTCCGACCACACGCCGATCAGCCCCAGCAGGGTCAGGGTGACGAAGCACAGCAGCGCCATGCGCTTGCCCGCCAGCTGCCAGCCGAGCAAGGACGACAGCAGGATGCCAATGGTGGGAGGGATGCTCTGCAGGGTGAACTCGATGCCATTGAGCACCTGGTCGATCGGCCAGCGGATGGCGCGAAACACCTCGCGGAAGTTGTGCACGAGGAAGTTGAGGGTAGCGGTGACCCAGTCGCCCAGGGGGATGGTGGCCGCCTGGAACGGGTCGAGCAGGCTGAATTCGGACATGGGGCAAACCTCGCGGGGGTCAGTGGCGGCTCAGGGACTGCAACGGCGTGCTGTTGGCCAGGCTGGAACACTGGCAGCGGCTGTTGAAGGTCTTGAAGAACGCGCGCACGTAATCGTTGGCCGGCTGGTTGATCAGCTGTTGCGGGGTGCCGATTTGCACCACCCGGCCGCCCTCCATGATCGCGATGCGATGGCCGATGCGGATGGCTTCCTCGATGTCGTGGGAAATGAAGATGATGGTGCGCTGCTGCTCGGCCTGCAGGCGCATCAGCTCGCCCTGCATCTCGTTGCGGATCAGCGGGTCAAGGGCCGAGAAGGCTTCGTCCATCAACAGGATGGTCGGGTCGTTGGCCAGCGCCCGGGCCAGGCCCACGCGCTGCTGCATGCCGCCGGACAGCTGGTGCGGGTAGCTGTGCTCGTGGCCGGCCAGGCCGACCTGGCCCAGCGCCTCGCGGGCACGGCGGTGGCGTTCGGTTTCGGCAACGCCGGCGATTTCCAGGCCGAAGGCGGTGTTCTGCAGCACGCTCATGTGCGGCATCAGGGCGAAGGACTGGAACACCATGCCCATTTCCTTGCGGCGCACATCGAGCAGGGCTTTATCGGACAGCCCGGTGATTTCGCGGCCGTTGAGGTGGATGCTGCCGGCGGTGGGTTCGATCAGGCGGTTGAACAGCCGCACCATGGTCGACTTGCCCGAGCCCGACAGGCCCATGATGACGAAGATCTCGCCCCGTTTGACGGAAAAGCTTGCATCGAACACGCCGACGACGTGGCCGGTCTTGCTGAAGATTTCGTTCTTGTCGGCGCCCTTGCGGAGCATCTCCATGGCCATGTTCGGGTTGGGGCCGAACACTTTGAAGATGTTGT
>NZ_JBYBHH010000041.1:0-1761 GCF_059025405.1 Pseudomonas sp. 5.2 | reverse complement strand
CCGATTGATAAGCACTCGGCGCTGACCTTCACGCTGAGCGACGGCACCACTGTCATCACGGTTCCGGCCAACAGCACCAGCGGTTTCACCACCGTGACTGCTCCGGACAACGTCTACGTCGGTACCAACGACGCGGTGATCAAATCGATCGCCACCGTCGATGGCGCCGATGTTGGCAAGTTCGAGAACCTGGTTCTGGACAAAACGCCGGTCAGCACTGCTGTCACTGACGAACCAGGCTCGGGTACTCCAGGCGCTGGCAACGAAGGCGATCTGGTCAAGGTCACCATCACCGCCGATCAGGTATCGGTTGCTGAGAATGTGAAGCCGACCTTCACCGTTCATATCAACACTGCCCTGGCTCACGACCTGGTCGTGACGCTGAGCAACAACGCCACCGTCACTATCAAGGCCGGTGAAACCAGCGCGCCATACACCCACGAAGCGCAAGGCGACGACGTCTACAAAGACGCTGGCGAAATCGAGCTGGGCGTGAAGTCGGCAGCAGACATCGATGGCCGTGCCTTCGAGAACCTGCAGCTGGGCGATGCCGCTTCGGTCAAAGTCACCGACACCACCGACGATGTCGTGGCCAAGCTGACTGCCACCCCTTCGGTCACCGAAGGCGGCGAGATCACTTACACCGTCACCCTGACCAACAAAGACGGCCTGCCGATCGACAACCATGCGCCGTTGTATTTCACCCTGAGTGACGGCAAAACGGTCATCACCGTGCCGGCCAATAGCACCACCGGTTTCACCACGGTGACCGCGCCGGACAACGTCTACGTCGGTACCAATGACGCGGTGGTCAAGTCGATCGCCAATGTCAGCGGCGCAGACGCCTGGAAGTTCGAGAACCTGGTTCTGGACAAGACCCCAGTCAGCACCACCGTAACCGACGAGCCGGGCTCGGGTACTCCAGGCACCGGCAACGAAGGCGACGTGGTCAAAGTCACCATCACCGCTGACCAAATCTCGGTCGCCGAGAACGTCAAACCGACCTTCACTGTCCACATCAACACCGCGCTGGCCCACGACCTGGTCGTGACGCTGAGCAATAATGCGGTTGTGGTGATCGAGGCCGGCAAGACTTCGAGCGAGCCGTATACCCACGACGCACAAGGCGATGACGTCTACAAAGACGCCGGTGAAATCGAGCTGGGCATCAAATCTGCCGTCGATGTTGACGGTCGTGCCTTTGAAAACCTGCAGCTGGGTGATGCCGCGTCGGTCAAAGTCACTGACACCACCGACGACGTGGTGGCCAAGCTGACCGCGACCCCTTCGGTCTCCGAAGGTGGTGAAATCACTTACACCATCACCTTGACCAACAAAGATGGTCTGCCGATCGATAACCACGCGCCGTTGTACTTCACCCTGAGTGACGGCAAAACGGTCATTACCGTCGCGGCCAATAGCACCACCGGCTTCGCTACCGTCACCGCGCCGGACAACGTCTACGTTGGTACCAACGACGCGGTGGTCAAGTCGATTGCCAATGTCAGCGGCGCAGACGCCTGGAAGTTCGAGAACCTGGTTCTGGACAAGACCCCAGTCAGCACCACCGTGACCGACGAGCCGGGCTCGGGTACTCCAGGCACCGGCAACGAAGGCGACTTGGTCAAAGTCACCATCACGGCTGATCAGGTTTCGGTTGCCGAGAACGTCAAACCAACGTTCACCGTTCACATCAACAATGCCCTGGCTCACGATCTGGTCGTGACCCTGAGCAACAACGCCACCGTCACCATCAAGGCG
>NZ_JBYBHH010000040.1:0-2032 GCF_059025405.1 Pseudomonas sp. 5.2 | reverse complement strand
CGAAGTGCTGGATATCCGCCTGGTGGACGCCGCCGGTAACAGCTCTGCCCCACTCCAATTCGATGCACCGGACATCACACCGCCTGCTGCCGTCAGCAATATTGCCGTCGGCTCCGACGGCCTGGTCCTCAGCGGCCGCGGCGAAGCCGGCGCCACTGTGCAAGTGCGTGACGCCGAGGGCACGGTGATCGGCACCGGCACTGTCTTGGCCAACGGCACCTTCCTCATCGACCTCGAGCCGGCAGCGCAACCCGGCGAGCACCTGAGCCTGGTGCAGACCGACCCGAGCGGCAACACGTCCGTCGCCTTTGAATACGACGTACCACTGATCACCGCCCCGGCCAGCCCAAGCGAGCTGGCGATCAATGCCGATGGCACCAGCCTGACCGGCAACGCGCCAGCGGGAACCCGTGTGGAAGTGCACGATGCCAATGGCACGCTGATCGGCAGTGTCGTGGCAGGTGCCGATGGCACCTTCACTATCGTGCTCGACCCGGCCCAAGCCAACGGCGAACTGCTTGATGTGGTCGCCATCGATGACAACGGTCTGTCGTCCGTGCCTACGCAAATCTTTGCGCCAGACATCACCGCGCCGACTGCACCGAGTGAACTGGCGATCAACGCCGACGGCAGCGTCGTCACCGGCCGTGCCGAACCGGGCAGCACCGTGCGGGTGCTGGCAGCTGATGGCACCGAACTGGGCAGCGCCTTGGTCGGCCCGACCGGCACCTTCAATATCACCCTCGATCCGCCTCAAGTCGATGGCGAGGTGCTGCAGGTCACCGCCACAGATGCCGCGGGCAACGCCTCTACGGCCGGCACGGTCACCGCGCCGGATATCGACGGTGGCGACACCACGCCTCCAGACGCACCCACCAACCTGGTCATCGCCCTCGCCGGCAGCCAGCTCAACGGCCGCGGCGAAGCCGGGGCCACTGTTCAAGTCCGTGATGCCGAGGGCAACCTCGTGGCCAGCGGCTCGGTCAACCCGGATGGCACCTTCCAGATCACCCTGGATCCGGCCGTGAAAGACGGCAGCACCCTGCAAGTGGTGCTGACCGACGCAGCAGGCAACGCCTCTGAACCTGGTTCGGTGACTTCGCCAGACCTGCAAGCGCCAGACCAACCTACCGGCCTGGAACTGGCCAACGGCGTCACCCTCACGGGTAGCGGCGAACCGGGCGCCACCGTGCAGGTGCGCGACGCCGCGGGCGACATCATCGGCACCGGCCTGGTCAACGAGAACGGCAGTTTCAGCCTCACCCTGTTCCCAGCCCAGGCCAATGGTGAAGTGCTGGACATCCGCCTGGTGGACGCCGCCGGCAACAGCTCTACCCCGCTGCCATTCGATGCACCGGACATCACGCCGCCTGCTGCGGTGAGCAATATTGTCGTCGGCGCCGACGGCCTGGCCTTGAGCGGCCGTGGTGAAGCGGGTGCCAGCGTGGAGGTGCGCGACGCCGAGGGTAATGTGATCGGCACCGGTACTGTCTTGGCCAACGGCACCTTCCTGATCGACCTCGACCCGGCGGCACTGCCAGGCGAGCGCCTGAGCCTGGTGCAGACCGACCCAAGCGGCAACGCCTCCGAAGCCCTGCAATTCGATGTCCCTGTGACCACCACACCGGCCAGCCCGAGCGACCTGGTGGTCGCCGAAGACGGCACCAGCATCACCGGTTCCGCCCCGGTCGGCAGCCGTGTGGAAGTGCGCGATGCCGATGGCACGCTGGTCGGCAGCGTGGTGGTGGGTGCCGAAGGTACCTTCACCGTCATCCTCAACCCGGCACAAGCCAACGGCGAACTGCTCGACCTGGTGGCAATCGATGGCACCGGCGCGTCGTCCCTGCCGGTACAAATCAACGCACCCGACATCACCGCGCCGACTGCGCCGAGTGAACTGGCGATCAACGCCGACGGCAGCGTCGTCACCGGCCGTGCCGAAGCGGGCAGCACCGTGCGGGTGCTGGCAGCTGATGGCACCGAACTGGGCAGCGCCTTGGTCGGCCCGACCGGCACCTTCAATATCACCCTC
>NZ_JBYBHH010000039.1:0-2268 GCF_059025405.1 Pseudomonas sp. 5.2 | reverse complement strand
ATGACAGCCCACTGGAGGCGCAGGCATGACGCAGTTGAAGATCGAGGCCAGCACCGCGCTGTGCCAATTGCAGGATGCCGGGCGGTTTGGCGTGCGCCACTTGGGCGTGACCCAGGGCGGGGCCCTGGACTGGGTGGCGATGAATTGGGCCAACTGGTTGCTGGGCAACCCGCTGGGTGCGCCAGTGATCGAGGTGGCGTTGGGCGGATTCAGCGTGGTGGCGGAGCAGGATTGCGTCCTGGCCTTGGCGGGCGCCGACCTGGATGCGCGGGTTGAGGATCAGCCCCTGGCGCCTTGGCGCAGCTTTACCCTGGCCAAGGGCCAGCAGCTGACGTTGAGGCAGCCCAAGCAGGGCGTACGCGCTTATCTTGCTGCGCCTGGCGGGTTCCAGGCCGAGGCAGTGCTGGGCAGTTGCGCCACCGTTGTACGTGAAGAGCTTGGCGGCATCGATGGGCGAGGGGACGCGCTTGGCAAAGGTCAGGGGCTGACATTTGCCGGTTCATCCCCGGCCTTGCGCGAAGTGCCTGGGGCGTTGCGGCCTGTGTATTCGGCGAAGCCTGTGCTCGACCTGGTGATGGGCGCGCAGATCGGTGACTTCAGCGGCATGAGCCTGTTTGAAGCGTTCAACAGTGACTGGACTTTGGACAGCCGAGCAGACCGCATGGGGATTCGATTGCTTGGGCCACAGCTGGTTTACCAGGGTGCGCCGATGATCTCCGAAGGGATTCCGCTGGGCGCGGTGCAGGTGCCGCCAGATGGGCAGCCGATCGTGCTGCTCAATGACCGGCAGACCATTGGCGGGTATCCGCGGTTGGGGGCGTTGACGCCGTTGGCGCTGGCGCAATTGGCGCAATGTATGCCGGGGGCGGTCGTCAGGTTTCAAGCGGTCGTGCAGGATACCGCGTGGCAGGCACATAGTGATTATCTGAAGCGTTGGTGCTGATGAGCAGCCGGTAAAGATCAACGCAGTGCAGTCGCAATAACCACCGCGGAGCTGTTAATTTTGCCAGTTGTAGGCGCGTTGCAATGTGGCGAACATTGCACTTCATTGCTTGGCAATGCTCCACTGCTGGAGGTGGCTCATCTTTAAGAAAACATTTTTCTATGCGGGAAAACGACGACACTGCGAGCTGCATGACTCGGGGAGCATTTTATACTTTGGTACCGATACGGTGCCTTTGGCTATCCGGTCTTCTGCCAGTTTCAAGCTTGAAATATTGTGCCTCGCAGTCGACCGTTCCCGCTCAGTCCTGGGGGCGTATCAAACAGGTGGCGTGAAAGCAGCATACTCGGTTTATGGCGATCATTCCCGACACGAGTCCGCCTATCCACAGGCATTCAATGGTGAACATCTGGATGAAAACCTGCGCGGTTATCACTTGGGTCGCGGTTACCGGTTCTACGACCCTCTGTTGATGAGGTTCTTCACTGCAGATGCAGAAAGCCCCTTCGCCCAAGGTGGTATCAATGCCTATGCCTACTGTACCGGAGACCCGGTAAACAGAGTTGATCCCAGCGGGCGAGGAGCCACGCGTGTAAAATTGGCACATTTGGCAAATTCAATGCTCCACCGAAATATTTTTTCTGCGGGGGAAAAAGCACCTTTCTCGAACTTGGGTATCGACAGCGGCTTCAACGGTTACGCCGTTGAAGCTCGCTTCAAAAGCGGTGATGTCGGGCCTGTGGTTGAGCGCTTGCTTCCTGGAAATTTCGAACCTTTGATCAAACGTTACCCTGGTCAGGCAGACGCCATCATGATCAATATGACAGAGCGTGCGCTGAAACGAATAACAGGGAAAGTCACAGTCCAAAGCGCATTTGTCGAAAAACGCTTTCGTCAAGGAATGACGAAACTAGATGGTGATATGGTGATGTACCTGACAGATAACGGTATTCCTTCCCAAAGGTTCGCGGAGGTACGTCAGTCCCTAAAAGTCGGGGATAGTCAGCTCAAAGAAGAAGTTATACATATTTTCAAGGAACGGCTTGCAAACATAAGGGATGGCAAGCCGTTGATCGAAAAGGATTGGCACGCTGGCTTCTGGAATGAGCGTTACACACCTTAGCTGCGCATGCAGGTGAGACGCAGCCAGGCTACGTGTTTACTTGGAGAGATACCGCATCCCATCCTCCAACCCCTGCAAGGTCAGCGGGTACATCTTGTCCTCGATCAAATCCCGCACCAGGTGCGTAGACGCCGTGTAGTCCCACGCCTGCTTCGGGTACGGGTTGATCCAAATGATCTTCTTGAATTTCTCCATGAAGCGC
>NZ_JBYBHH010000038.1:0-3084 GCF_059025405.1 Pseudomonas sp. 5.2 | reverse complement strand
CTTTTGTCAGATCGTTCTTTAAAAATTCGGATATGTGATAGAAATAGACTGAACACTACTTTCACTGGTAGTGGATCAGGCTAAGGTAAAATTTGTGGGCTCGAAAGAGCAAAACGAATTTTCGGCGAATGTCGTCTTCACAGTATAACCAGATTGCTTGGGGTTATATGGTCAAGTGAAGAAGCGCATACGGTGGATGCCTTGGCAGTCAGAGGCGATGAAAGACGTGGTAGCCTGCGATAAGCTTTGGGGAGTCGGCAAACAGACTGTGATCCAGAGATCTCTGAATGGGGGAACCCACTCAGCATAAGCTGAGTATCTTGTACTGAATACATAGGTGCAAGAGGCGAACCAGGGGAACTGAAACATCTAAGTACCCTGAGGAAAAGAAATCAACCGAGATTCCCTTAGTAGTGGCGAGCGAACGGGGACCAGCCCTTAAGTTGGTTTGAGATTAGTGGAACGCTCTGGAAAGTGCGGCCATAGTGGGTGATAGCCCCGTACACGAAAATCTCTTATCAATGAAATCGAGTAGGACGGAGCACGAGAAACTTTGTCTGAATATGGGGGGACCATCCTCCAAGGCTAAATACTACTGACTGACCGATAGTGAACTAGTACCGTGAGGGAAAGGCGAAAAGAACCCCGGAGAGGGGAGTGAAATAGATCCTGAAACCGTATGCGTACAAGCAGTGGGAGCCTACTTTGTTAGGTGACTGCGTACCTTTTGTATAATGGGTCAGCGACTTATATTCAGTGGCGAGCTTAACCGAATAGGGGAGGCGTAGCGAAAGCGAGTCTTAATAGGGCGTTTAGTCGCTGGGTATAGACCCGAAACCGGGCGATCTATCCATGGGCAGGTTGAAGGTTAGGTAACACTGACTGGAGGACCGAACCGACTACCGTTGAAAAGTTAGCGGATGACCTGTGGATCGGAGTGAAAGGCTAATCAAGCTCGGAGATAGCTGGTTCTCCTCGAAAGCTATTTAGGTAGCGCCTCATGTATCACTGTAGGGGGTAGAGCACTGTTTCGGCTAGGGGGTCATCCCGACTTACCAAACCGATGCAAACTCCGAATACCTACAAGTGCCGAGCATGGGAGACACACGGCGGGTGCTAACGTCCGTCGTGAAAAGGGAAACAACCCAGACCGTCAGCTAAGGTCCCAAAGTCATGGTTAAGTGGGAAACGATGTGGGAAGGCTTAGACAGCTAGGAGGTTGGCTTAGAAGCAGCCACCCTTTAAAGAAAGCGTAATAGCTCACTAGTCGAGTCGGCCTGCGCGGAAGATGTAACGGGGCTCAAACCATGCACCGAAGCTACGGGTATCATCTTATGATGATGCGGTAGAGGAGCGTTCTGTAAGCCTGTGAAGGTGAGTTGAGAAGCTTGCTGGAGGTATCAGAAGTGCGAATGCTGACATGAGTAACGACAATGGGAGTGAAAAACTCCCACGCCGAAAGACCAAGGTTTCCTGCGCAACGTTAATCGACGCAGGGTTAGTCGGTCCCTAAGGCGAGGCTGAAAAGCGTAGTCGATGGAAAACAGGTTAATATTCCTGTACTTCCAGTTATTGCGATGGAGGGACGGAGAAGGCTAGGCCAGCTTGGCGTTGGTTGTCCAAGTTTAAGGTGGTAGGCTGAGATCTTAGGCAAATCCGGGATCTCAAGGCCGAGAGCTGATGACGAGTTGCCTTTAGGCGACGAAGTGGTTGATGCCATGCTTCCAAGAAAAGCTCCTAAGCTTCAGATAACTGGGAACCGTACCCCAAACCGACACAGGTGGTTAGGTAGAGAATACCAAGGCGCTTGAGAGAACTCGGGTGAAGGAACTAGGCAAAATGGCACCGTAACTTCGGGAGAAGGTGCGCCGGCGAGGGTTAAGGACTTGCTCCGTAAGCCCATGCCGGTCGAAGATACCAGGCCGCTGCGACTGTTTATTAAAAACACAGCACTCTGCAAACACGAAAGTGGACGTATAGGGTGTGACGCCTGCCCGGTGCCGGAAGGTTAATTGATGGGGTTAGCGCAAGCGAAGCTCTTGATCGAAGCCCCGGTAAACGGCGGCCGTAACTATAACGGTCCTAAGGTAGCGAAATTCCTTGTCGGGTAAGTTCCGACCTGCACGAATGGCGTAACGATGGCGGCGCTGTCTCCACCCGAGACTCAGTGAAATTGAAATCGCTGTGAAGATGCAGTGTATCCGCGGCTAGACGGAAAGACCCCGTGAACCTTTACTATAGCTTTGCACTGGACTTTGAATTTGCTTGTGTAGGATAGGTGGGAGGCTTTGAAGTGGGGACGCCAGTTCTCATGGAGCCATCCTTGAAATACCACCCTGGCAACTTTGAGGTTCTAACTCAGGTCCGTTATCCGGATCGAGGACAGTGTATGGTGGGTAGTTTGACTGGGGCGGTCTCCTCCCAAAGAGTAACGGAGGAGTACGAAGGTGCGCTCAGACCGGTCGGAAATCGGTCGTAGAGTATAAAGGCAAAAGCGCGCTTGACTGCGAGACAAACACGTCGAGCAGGTACGAAAGTAGGTCTTAGTGATCCGGTGGTTCTGTATGGAAGGGCCATCGCTCAACGGATAAAAGGTACTCCGGGGATAACAGGCTGATACCGCCCAAGAGTTCATATCGACGGCGGTGTTTGGCACCTCGATGTCGGCTCATCACATCCTGGGGCTGAAGCCGGTCCCAAGGGTATGGCTGTTCGCCATTTAAAGTGGTACGCGAGCTGGGTTTAGAACGTCGTGAGACAGTTCGGTCCCTATCTGCCGTGGACGTTTGAGATTTGAGAGGGGCTGCTCCTAGTACGAGAGGACCGGAGTGGACGAACCTCTGGTGTTCCGGTTGTCACGCCAGTGGCATTGCCGGGTAGCTATGTTCGGAAGAGATAACCGCTGAAAGCATCTAAGCGGGAAACTTGCCTCAAGATGAGATCTCACTGGGATCTTGAATCCCCTAAAGGGCCGTCGAAGACTACGACGTTGATAGGTTGGGTGTGTAAGCGCTGTGAGGCGTTGAGCTAACCAATACTAATTGCCCGTGAGGCTTGACCATATAACACCCAAGCAATTTGCTA
>NZ_JBYBHH010000037.1:0-3768 GCF_059025405.1 Pseudomonas sp. 5.2 | reverse complement strand
TACCGGCTGTTTGCCGATGAAGGTGGTCTTGTAGCTGCCGGGCTCGGGGACTTCGCTCTCGTGGGCGACCCAGATCCAGGTGCTGTGGAAGATCTTCTGCAGTTCGGCGTCGAACAGGGTCGGGTCGATGTAGAGGGAGGTGTGGACACGGTCGGGCTGGACCAGCTCGGCCGGGTCGACCGTCAGGTTGACGGCGGGGATCAGGTTGCTCACGGTATCGTCCTCGACTCAGGCGCGCTGGATGATCAGTTCGCGGCCGACACGGGCCTCGACCTTGGCGTAGCGCCACAGCTTGTACGGCCCGTCGCCCACCGCCGTGCAGCGGAACAGGTTGCAGGCGGCGTGCACGGTCTCGATGTCCGGTACGTCGGCCAGCAGGTAGGTGGTCCAGGGGAAGCCGTCGGACGGGCCGACCATGCCTTGGTCATCGTCCATGTTGCCCAGCACGTTCACCCCGGCCAGGTCGTGAATGCCATTCCACATCGCGCTGAAGGCGGCCCACACCTGCAGCTGCTCCTCACGGGGGGCATCGAAGAAGTTCTGGTTGATGCCCATGCAGAACAGCACACGCAACGCTTTCTTATCGCTCATGACAAAATTCCCGAAAGTTACAGGTAGCCCGGAAGGGGCTGTTTACCGAAGAACATCGCACCGGCGTTCTGGTACGTGACGTCGCCCATGAAGGCGTGCTGGGTCACCACCTGCGCATCGTTGACGCAGCGGGCCAGCGGGCTTTCGTTGTAGATGCCGGTCATGCCCGAGAGCATCTGCGCACTGCGCGCCACTTCAGCGGCCACGCGGGCGGCATGGGTGGAGGACAGGCGCAACAGGTTGGTGACGTCGACCGGTACCGGGTCGCCCGCCAGCACGTGCTCCCAGGCACGTTCGATGGACTCGTAGAAGAACGCGCGCGCCGAGCGCAGCGCCGCCTCGGCCTTGGCCACATCGACCTGGGCCAGCGGCCGGTCGGCCAGTGCCGGGGCGCCGGTCACCGAGATGCGCCCACTGGCCATGCCTGACAGTTCGTCCAATGCAGCGCGGGCGATGCCCAGCCCGACCACCGAGAGCACCTGGGTGGCGAACGACAGCGATGGGTAACGGAAGAACGGCTCGTCCAGGTTGGGCTTGCCGCCGCGCACGAAGGTCCACTGCTCGCCCACCACCACGTCCTCGACCACCAGGTCGTGGCTGCCGGTGCCGAGCAGGCCGACGGTGTCCCAGGTTTCTTCGATGCGCGCCTGCTGGCGCGGCATCACGGCCAGGCGTGGCAGGTCGAGCTTGTCGCCATTGCGTGGGGCAATCCCGACACCCACGATGTCCGCGCCCATGGACCCGCTGGAGTACTTCCAGCGGCCGTTGACCTTGAAGCCTCCGGGCACGATCTCGGCCGGTTGTGGCGGGAAGATGCCCCCGGCAAACACCGTGTCGGGGCTGTTGCCGTAGATCTCGGCGATGGTCTCCAGCGGCAGCGCCGCCAGGTACACGGGGCTCATGCCGAAGCTGGCCACCCAGCCGGCAGAGCCGTCTGCATGGGAGATGCGTTCGATCATTTCACAGAAGGCCCCCGGCGAGCACTCAAGCCCACCAAAGCGCTTAGGCACCAAGGCGCGGTACACGCCATGGGCCTTGAAGGCGTCGATCACATCGCGGGATATGTAGCGCTGGCGGTCGAACTCACCGAGGCGAGCACGATCACGAACACCGTCAAGCAAGGCCTCGAAAGCAGGGCCAGAGGCGAGCGCCGACACAGGCGCGGCACGCAGGCAAAGCGAATCCATGGACATTCTCCGTCTCAGGCGCGGTTTTTGTACTGATGCTTGTGGGGGGCGTTGGCTGGGCTCGTGGAATGCAAGCACTGGCCATACAGAGGGGCGAAGGCAGGTTCGGGCGGCATGGTCTGTCTCTCTTGTTTTAGGTGCCGGTGACAAATATTTGCGGCGATTTACGTGAATTGTCAATTGAATTTTCACGCTAAAATAGGAGAAAAATTTGCCTATCACTAGCGGATAAACCCTCTAAAAATTGGCTATCTACATGATTTAAATGGATTTATACGACTTCAAAAACCGGTTTCAACGCGCCTAAAAAAACTAACGACCAGCGCCGATATTACGAAAAATTTTTAGCGCCTTTTTCACATGATTTCGGACAGAAAAAAACGCGTGTACGATGGCCTGGCATGGAGCGCAACAACGCCGGCCACCACGCCGAGCACACAAAAAAAACAAGCCAACGCCCCACCAGGATGGATGGGGACACGCCAATGCCTGCCGTGATTACCCCCGAGGTCGAGGTCATGCCCACCCGCCATATCGATCTGCAGGACCACCGCCTGCGCTACCTGCACCTGAGCCATGACAAGGGCTCCATGCGCGCCGCTGCCGAAGTGCTCGGCGTCGCCACCTCATCGGTCAGCCGGCAGATCGCCCGGCTGGAAGAAGAACTGGGCATCGAACTGGTGCGCCCCGGCACCCACCGCATCAGCCTGACTGCCGCGGGCGAGGCTGCCGTGGACTACTACATCGAACGCATTCGCCAACACGCGCTGCTGGTCGACCGGCTGGACGAACTGCGAAGCCGCCAGCAAGCCTCGACGGTGATCGCCATCGGCGAAGGCCTGCTGGGGGCCCGGGCGATCAATTCGTTGCAGGGCTTTTTGCACGCGCACAATGCGCACAAGGCCGAGATCATCAGCGCCCCGTCCTTGGAGGTGCAGCGCATGGTGATGAACGACGAGGCGCACCTCGGCGTAGTCTTTGCGCCTAACGCGTCGGCCCGCCTGACGCGCCTGTTCAGCCTGGCGCAGCCATTGCGGATGATTGTTCACCGTGACAGCCGGATGGCCGAGCGCTCCACGGTCAGCCTCGCCGAAGTGGCCCGCGAATCACTGGTGCTGCCCGGCGCCAACTTCCGCGTGCGGGAGCTGGCGGATGCCGCCTGCAAGGACCAGCCGTTCGCCATCGTGCCCACCCTCACCTCCAACTCCCTGGCGGTGATTCTGGACTTCGTTCGGTCGGGGCTGGGCGCCACCTTGCTGGCCGAACTGCCGATCATCGACGAGCTCAAGAACGGCACCTTCAAGGCCCTGGCCATCGATTGCGAGGCGATGAATGCGACCGATATCCAGATTGTTACGCGCCGTGGGCGAACCTTGGATGGCATGAGCCGGGAATTGGCGACGGAGATGGCCAAGGCGGTGCGGATGGCGTTGTGATCTTGGTGCTTGTCTTATGACATGCAACGCCTATGAGATCGCGCGCCGCCCGCGCGGCGCTTCGCAGCACAAGGCTGCTCCTACATCTGTTTCGGGCCAATTATTCCTGTGACATGGGCGCGCGCCCCCCTTTGCGCCCGTCTCACCTGTAGGAGCAGCCTTGTGCTGCGAAGCGCCGCGCGGGCGGCGCTCGATGTCCGCCCCCACAAAAAAACTACGCCGAACGCATAGCCACCCCCCATTGCAAAAAACGCAACAACATTGATCCCCCCTGTCATTGAGCCCCACCCCCCTGCCCTTTAGCGTTGCTCCCATAAGAAAACGCCCCATAGGTGACCCCCGTGAGCAACCTGATCCCCGCCGTCAACCTGACGGTCGACCCGGCCGAGCTGGTCCAGCCCGACCGCGTCCACACCTCCCTCTACACCGACCCGGCCCTGTTCGACGCCGAACTGCAGAAGATCTTCCACAGCACCTGGATCTGGGTCGCCCACGAGAGCGAAGTGCCCGAGCCCGGTAGCTACAAGACCACCTTCATCGGCAAACAGCCGGTG
>NZ_JBYBHH010000036.1:0-4378 GCF_059025405.1 Pseudomonas sp. 5.2 | reverse complement strand
TGACCTTGACCCGGCTGCCCAACCAGGCGAGCAACTGAGCCTGGTGCAGACCGACGCAAGCGGCAACGCTTCCGTTGCCCTCGAATACGACGTACCTCAGACCACCGCCCCGGCCAGCCCGAGCGACCTGGCCATCGATGCCGATGGCACCACCCTGACCGGTACCGCGCCAGCGGGCAGCCGCGTGGAAGTGCACGATGCCAACGGCACGCTGATCGGCAGCGCCATTGCCGGTGCCGACGGCACCTTCACCCTTGAACTCACGCCACCACAAGCCAACGGCGAGCTGCTCGATGTCGTCGCCATCGATGACACCGGCCTGTCGTCCCTGCCCGCACAGATCACCGCACCGGACATCACTGCACCAGCCGCACCTACCGAGTTGGCCGTCAGTGCCAACGGCACCGTCGTTACCGGCCGCGCCGAACCAGGCAGCACCGTTCGTATTCTCGCCGCCGATGGCACCGAACTGGGCAGCGCCCTGGTCGGGCCGACTGGCGTGTTCAACATCACCCTCGACCCGCCTCAGGTCGATGGCGAAGTGCTGCAGGCCACCGCAACCGATGCCGCTGGCAACACTTCGCTTGCCAGCTCCGTCACCGCGCCGGATATCGACGGCGTGGACACCACGCCACCCAACGCTCCGACCAACCTGGTGATCGGCCTTGCTGGCCATCAGCTGACTGGCCGCGGCGAAGCGGGTACTACCGTGCAGGTGCGTGATGCCGCCGGCAATGTGTTGGCGACTGGCACCGTTGGCGCGGATGGTAATTTTGTAATCGCCCTTGATCCTGCCGTAATCGATGGCAGCACCCTGCAAGTGACCTTGACCGATGCCGCGGGCAACGTTTCGCAGCCAGGTTCGGTCACCTCCCAAGACCTGCTGCCACCTGCGCAGCCGACTGACCTGGCCCTGGCTGATGGCGTGACCCTCACGGGTCGCGGTGAACCGGGTGCCACCGTTCAAGTTCGCGATGCTGCCGGCACTGTGATCGGCACCGGGCTGGTGGGCGCAGATGGCAGCTTCAGCCTGACCCTTTCACCCGCTCAAGCGAACGGTGAAGCGCTGGATATTCGTCTGGTGGACGCCGCTGGTAACAGCTCGACCCCGCTGCAATTCGACGCGCCGGACATTACTCCGCCTGATGCCGTCAGCAATATCGTGGTCGGCGCTGGTGGCCTGGCCCTCAGCGGGCGCGGTGAAGCCGGGGCCACCGTGGAAGTCCGCGATGCCAACGGCAATGTGATTGGTACCGGCACAGTCTTGGCCAACGGCACCTTCCTGATTGACCTTGACCCGGCTGCCCAACCAGGCGAGCAACTGAGCCTGGTGCAGACCGACCCAAGCGGCAACACTTCCGTTGCCCTTGAATACGACGTACCTCAAACCACCGCCCCCGCCAGCCCAAGCGACCTGGCCATCGATGCCGATGGCACCACCCTGACCGGTACCGCGCCAGCGGGCAGCCGCGTGGAAGTGCACGATGCCAATGGCACCCTGATCGGCAGCGCCATTGCCGGTGCCGATGGCACATTCACCCTTGAACTCACGCCACCACAAGCCAACGGCGAACTGCTCGATGTCGTCGCCATCGATGACACCGGCCTGTCTTCTCTGCCCGCACAGATCACCGCGCCGGACATCACCGCGCCTGCCGCGCCGAGTGAGCTGGCCGTCAGCGCCAACGGCACTGTAGTAACTGGCCGTGCCGAACCGGGTAGCACCGTCCGTATTCTCGCCGCCGATGGCACTGAACTGGGCAGCGCCCTGGTCGGGCCGACTGGCGTGTTCAACATCAGCCTCGACCCGCCTCAAGTTGATGGGGAGGTTCTACAAGCCACGGCTACCGATGCCGCTGGCAATACCTCCACCGCCAGCTCCGTCACCGCACCGGATATCGACGGCGGCGATACCACACCGCCTGACGCGCCTGTTGATTTGGTAATCGGCCTCGCCGGCCACCAACTGACTGGCCGTGGCGAAGCAGGTACTACCGTTCAGGTGCGGGATGCCGCCGGCAATGTGCTGGAGACTGGCACCGTGAGTGCAGATGGCACCTTTGTGCTGACGCTGGACCCGGCCGTCATCGACGGCAGCACCCTGCAAGTGACCCTGACCGATGCGGCGGGCAACGTTTCTCAACCTGGCTCGGTCACCTCGCAAGACCTACTGCCTCCTGCGCAACCCACCGACCTTGCCCTGGCCAATGGCATCACCTTCACCGGCCGCGGCGAACCTGGCGCCACCGTACAAGTACGCGACGCTGCCGGTACTGTGATCGGTACCGGGCTGGTCAACGCGGATGGCACGTTCAGCCTGACGCTGAGCCCTGCTCAGGCCAATGGCGAAGCCCTGGATATCCGCCTGGTCGATGCCGCTGGTAATAGCTCCGCTGCCCTGCAGTTCAATGCCCCAGACATCACCCCACCGGATGCGGTCAGTAACATCCAGGTCGGCCCTGGCGGCTTGGTCTTGGGCGGTCGCGGGGAAGCGGGTGCCACCGTTGAGGTGCGCGACACGGATGGCAACCTGCTTGGCCGCGGCGTCGTCACTGCCAATGGTACCTTCCTGATCAACCTCGACCCGGCTGCGCAACCTGGCGAACACCTGAGCCTGGTGCAGGTCGACCCAAGCGGCAACGCGTCCGTTGCCCTCGAATACGATGTGCCGCTGACCACCGCCCCGGCCAGCCCGAGCGAACTGGCCATTAATGCCGATGGCACCAGCCTGACCGGCAACGCACCCGCTGGAACCCGTGTAGAGGTACACGATGCCAATGGCACGCTGATCGGCAGTGTCGTGGCAGGTGACGATGGCACCTTTACTATCGTGCTCGACCCGGCCCAAGCCAACGGCGAACTGCTCGATGTTGTGGCCATTGACGACACCGGCTTGTCGTCCGTGCCTGCGCAGATCACCGCGCCGGACATCACCGCGCCCGCCGCACCCAGTGAACTGGCCGTCAGCGCCAACGGCACTGTCGTCACCGGCCGTGCCGAACCGGGTAGCACCGTGCGTATTCTCGCCGCCGATGGCACTGAACTGGGCAGCGCCCTGGTCGGCCCAACCGGCGTGTTCAACATCACCCTCGACCCGCCTCAGGTCGATGGCGAAGTGTTGCAGGCCACCGCGACCGATGTTGCTGGTAACACGTCGCTTGCCAGCTCCGTCACCGCGCCGGATATCGACGGTGTGGACACCACCCCACCCAACGCACCGACCAACCTGGTGATCGGCCTCGCCGGCAGCCAGCTCAGCGGCCGCGGCGAAGCCGGGGCCACGGTGCAAGTACGTGACGCCGCTGGCAATGTGCTGGCGACTGGCACTGTAGGCGCGGACGGCAATTTTGTAATCGCCCTTGATCCAGCCGTTAACGATGGCAGCACGCTGCAAGTGGTGCTGACCGACGCGGCAGGCAACGCGTCTGAACCAGGCACGGTCACCTCGCCAGACCTGCAAGCCCCAGACCAACCCACAGGCCTGGCCTTGGCCGAAGGCGTGACCCTTACCGGTCGCGGTGAACCGGGTGCCACTGTTCAAGTCCGCGACGCTGCGGGCACTGTGATTGGTACCGGACTCGTAGGCGCAGATGGCAGCTTCAGCCTGACGCTGAGCCCTGCTCAAGCGAATGGCGAAGCGCTGGACGTTCGCCTGGTGGACGCCGCCGGCAACAGCTCTGCCCCACTCCAATTCGATGCACCGGACATCACGCCACCTGCTGCCGTCAGCAATATTGCCGTCGGCTCCGACGGCCTGGTCCTCAGCGGCCGCGGCGAAGCCGGCGCCACTGTGCAAGTGCGTGATGCCGAGGGCACTGTGATCGGCACCGGCACTGTCTTGGCCAACGGCACCTTCCTCATCGACCTCGACCCGGCAGCGCAACCCGGCGAGCACCTGAGCCTGGTGCAGACCGACCCGAGCGGCAATGCGTCCGTCGCCTTTGAATACGACGTACCACTGATCACCGCCCCGGCCAGCCCAAGCGAGCTGGCGATCAATGCCGATGGCACCAGCCTGACCGGCAACGCGCCAGCGGGAACCCGTGTCGAAGTGCACGATGCCAATGGCACGCTGATCGGCAGTGTCGTGGCAGGTGCCGATGGCACCTTTACTATCGTGCTCGACCCGGCCCAAGCCAACGGCGAACTGCTCGATGTTGTGGCCATTGATGACAACGGTCTGTCGTCCGTGCCTACGCAAATCTTTGCGCCAGACATCACCGCGCCGACTGCGCCGAGTGAACTGGCGATCAACGCCGACGGCAGCGTCGTCACCGGCCGTGCCGAACCGGGCAGCACCGTGCGGGTGCTGGCAGCTGATGGCACCGAACTGAGCAGCGCCTTGGTCGGCCCGACTGGCACCTTCAACATCACCCTT
>NZ_JBYBHH010000035.1:0-8696 GCF_059025405.1 Pseudomonas sp. 5.2 | reverse complement strand
CCTTGCCCGCGAAAGCGTCAGCATGAACAACAGAGTTGTCTGATCTGACGCATTCGCGGGCAAGCCCGCTCCCACAGGGTCCGCGCTGCCCTAGAGAGTGGCGCAAGAATCCAGCTGTTGTGGGAGCCTCCCATGTTGAACACCCTTCTACCCATTCTGCTGTTCGCTGCCCTTGGCCTGGCGGTGCTCGGCGCCCTGCGCCGGGTGCGTATGTGGCGGCGTGGCCGAGCGTCCAAGGTCAATTTGATCGGCGGCCTGCTGGCCATGCCGCGACGCTACCTGGTCGACCTGCACCACGTGGTCGAACGCGACAAATACATGTCCAAGACCCACGTCGCCACAGCGGGCGGCTTTGTGCTGTCGGCGGCCTTGGCGATCCTGGTGCACGGCTTCGGCCTGCAGAGCAAGATCCTTGGCTACGCGCTGCTGGTCGCCACGGTGATCATGTTCACCGGTGCGATCTTTGTCTTCAAACGCCGCCTTAACCCACCTGCGCGCCTGTCCAAGGGCCCGTGGATGCGCCTGCCGAAAAGCCTGCTGGTGTTTGCTGCAAGCTTCTTCATTGCCACCTTGCCGGTCGCCGGCATTCTGCCCGCCAACACCGGTGGCTGGGTGATGGTCGGTGTGCTTGGCCTGGGTGTGCTGTGGGGCGTGTCGGAGCTGTTCTTCGGCATGACCTGGGGCGGCCCGATGAAACACGCCTTCGCCGGTGCCTTGCACCTGGCCTGGCACCGCCGTGCCGAACGTTTCGGTGGCGGCCGCTCCACCGGCCTCAAGCCGCTGGACCTGGAAGACCCGAATGCGCCGCTGGGCGTGGAAAAACCGGTGGACTTCACCTGGAACCAGCTGCTCGGGTTCGATGCCTGCGTGCAGTGCGGTAAATGTGAAGCCATGTGCCCGGCCTATGCGGCCGGCCAGCCGCTGAACCCGAAAAAACTGATTCAAGACATGGTCATCGGCCTGGCCGGTGGCACCGACGCCAAGTTTGCTGGCAGCCCGTACCCGGGCAAGCCGATCGGCGAACATGGCGGCCACCCGCACCAGCCGATCGTCAACGGCCTGGTCGACGCCGAAACGCTGTGGTCGTGCACCACCTGCCGTGCCTGCGTCGAGGAATGCCCGATGATGATCGAGCACGTCGATGCCATCGTCGACATGCGCCGCCACCTTACCCTTGAAAAAGGCGCGACCCCGAACAAAGGCGCGGAAGTACTGGAAAACCTGATCGCCACCGACAACCCAGGCGGCTTCGCCCCAGGCGGGCGGATGAACTGGGCGGCAGACCTCAACCTGAAACTGCTGTCGGACGTGAAAACCACCGAAGTGCTGTTCTGGGTCGGCGACGGCGCCTTCGACATGCGCAACCAGCGCACCCTGCGCTCGTTGGTCAAAGTGCTCAAGGCCTCGGGTGTGGACTTTGCCGTGCTTGGC
Organism: Pseudomonas sp. 5.2; assembly: GCF_059025405.1. NCBI lineage: Bacteria > Pseudomonadati > Pseudomonadota > Gammaproteobacteria > Pseudomonadales > Pseudomonadaceae > Pseudomonas > Pseudomonas sp. 5.2. The sequence continues at coordinate 7,265 of NZ_JBYBHH010000035.1, read as the reverse complement.
CTGGAGGAACGCGACAGCGGTGACGTGGCACGTCGCTTGGGTGATGAAGCAACCTTCCAGCAATTGGCCAAACGCAATATCCAGACCTTGGCCAAATACACGTTCCAGCGCATCGTCACCTGCGACCCGCACAGTTTCCATGTGCTGAAAAACGAGTACGGCGCGCTGGGTGGGGATTACCAGGTGCAGCACCACAGCACCTACATCGCCGAACTGATCGCAGCCAAGAAGCTCAACCTCGGCCAGCACAAGGGCGGCAGCGTCACCTACCACGACCCGTGCTACCTGGGCCGTTACAACGGTGAATACGAAGCGCCCCGTGAAGTGCTCAAGGCGTTGGGTATCGAAGTGCGCGAGATGGAACGCTCGGGCTTCCGTTCCCGTTGCTGTGGCGGTGGCGGCGGTGCGCCGATCACCGACATCCCGGGCAAGCAACGTATCCCCGACATGCGCATGGACGACATTCGCGAGACCCAGGCGGAGCTGGTTGCAGTGGGCTGCCCACAGTGCACCGCGATGCTCGAGGGCGTTGTCGAACCGCGCCCACAGATCAAGGACCTCGCCGAGTTGGTAGCCGATGTGCTGATCGAAGAGGAAACCCCAGCGGCCCCAAAGTCGCCAACGGTTAAACGTGAACCTGCGGAGGTGCACTGATGAGCGACATCATCCGCCGCGACCCACGCGCCGAGTGGATCGCCCGTAACCGTCTGCACCCGCTGCACGCGGCCATGCAGACGCAACAAACCAGCTGGATGGGGCCCAACGGCCTCATGCGCAAGAACCCGCATGCCATCGCCGCCGGTTTCATCGGCCCCAGTGGCATCAAGCGTATCGACCGCAGCGGTGCCCAGCAGGGCACGGGTGTCGGCGGGCGACGCACAGCGGCGGCGGCCGTCCAGTTGCCGCTGCACCAAGTGCCGGCGCCGGCGTTCTACATTGCCGTGGTGCCGGACATGGTCGGTGGCCGCCTGAGCAGCCACGACCGCGACCTGCTGGGCCTGGCCCATAGCCTGGCCGGCAACGACGGCGCAGTGTTGGCCGTGGTCTTTGGTGAACACAAGGAAAGCAACTTTTCCACAGCCGGCGTCGACCGCCTGCTGGTTATCGAAGGCGAAGCGTTCGAGGGTTATGCACCGGAGCAACTTGTGCAGGGGTTGCGGGCTGTGGATAACCAGTTCACGCCGCGCCACTGGCTGCTGCCCGACAGCCGCACCGGCGGCGGCGAGCTGGGGCGGCGCTTCGGTGCCGCCTTGGGCGAACGGCCCGCGACGCGGGTTTGGCAGGTCAAGGACGGCCAATGCATCGGCCGCGCCGGCGCGGGTCAACAGGACCTGCAACGCGCCGTGCCACGGTTGATCCTGGCTGCGGCGGAATGTGCGGAGCCGGTCAGCGAAACCCGTCACGAAGCGCTGCCGGTAGAGTTGTCCACAAGCGTCGCACGCAGCCTGTCGCGTATCGAAGACCTCGGCTCGGTGGCCGTGGACCCGGCCACCATTGCCATGGCCGAGTCCGAGTTCATCGTTTCGGGCGGTAACGGCGTCAAGGACTGGGACCTTTACCACAAGGCCACTGCAGCCCTCGGCGCCACCGAAGGGGCCTCGCGGGTGGCGGTGGACGACGGCTTCATGCCGCGCAACCGCCAGGTCGGTGCTACCGGTACCTGGGTCACGGCACGGGTGTACGTGGCTGTGGGTATCTCTGGCGCGATCCAGCACCTGCAGGGCATCGGTGCCTGCGACAAGGTGGTGGCGATCAACATGGACCCTGGCTGCGACATGATCAAACGGGCTGACCTGTCGGTGATTGGCGACAGTTCGGCGATTCTCAAGGCGCTGATCGAAGCTGTGGACAACTTCCGCAGCGGCGGCCAGCGCGACGCGGCATAAGGGCACGAGCATGAGTACGAAAGTCATCAGCCTGGTTTCCATCGGTGCTCACCCAAGCTCTGGCCGCGCGCGCCGCGCCGAGCAAGATGCCCGCGCCGTGGAGCTGGGGTTGCAACTGGCTGGGGATAACTTGCAGGTGGTGCATGCCGGTGACCCGCGGGAAGAGGCGCTGCGGGCCTATCTGGGCATGGGGCTGGAGCACCTGGACGTACTGGAACAGCCAGCCGGGGCGGATGTGTTGGGCGTGCTTGGCGACTACCTGCGCGACGCTGGCGCCCAGCTGGTGCTGACCGGGACTCAGGCCGAAACGGGCGAAGGTTCGGGCATGTTGCCGTTCCTGCTGGCCGAGAAGCTGGGCTGGCCGTTGATCGTTGGCCTGGCGGAAGTGGAGTCGATTGAAAATGGCACCGCTCAGGTGCTGCAGGCACTGCCACGCGGGCAGCGGCGTCGCCTGAAGGTGCGCCTGCCGTTGTTGGCGACTGTGGATAACGCCGCGCCCAAGCCACGCCAGAGCGCGTTCGGGCCGGCGCGGCGAGGGGTGTTGGCAGCGCGTAACGTGGCGATTGTCGAAGACGACCTGCTGGCCGAGGCAGAGCTGCAACCGGCCCGCCCACGGCCCAAGCGATTGAAGGTGATCAAGGCCAAGAGCGGTGCCGACCGGATGAAAGCGGCTACAGCCAAGGCCAGTGGCGGTGGGGGCAAGGTGCTCAAGGATGTATCGCCGCAAGAGGGCGCCGAGGCAATCCTCAAGCTATTGGTGGAGGAAGGGGTCCTGCGCTGAGTTATCTGCCGTGCGTCATGCGCGCACTTTGTAGGAGCAGCCTTGTGCTGCGAAGAGGCCGGTAAATGCACAGTGAATCTTCGCTGCTGTCACCGGCCTCTTCGCAGCACAAGGCTGCTCCTACAGGGCCGGTTCGGTGGCTACGTTGAATGCCGGAAGGGCAATTCAGGGCAGGAATTTTACCCACGAAATCTGTTCGCCAAGGTGTGGATAAAGTGTTTGCGCTTCGCTACAAGGCGCGGAACTCGGGGCTTACGCTGGGTTGATCAAAAAGTGAGCATAAGTGCCATACAGAGAAGTTCTTGGGCGTTATCCACAGTTTTACTTGGAATAGCGAGCTTCTGCACGGCGTCACTGTGGGTGAACCTGTGAATAAGGTGTTGGGAAGTGCAGAAGCCCCTTGGAACAGTTTGACCTGGCATTTTTGACAGTTTCTGAGAGTGCCCGCCGGTATTAAAGTCGTCGTCACGCCTGTCGAGACGTGAGTCGACCTATGAACCGTGCCCAGTTGTTGATGACGGATATGCAGCGATCTGCCTTGATGGGGTCAGGCGCAAGCTCGAAAATGAGGGCTTACACGCCATATGGGTACGCTCTACTCGGTGCTGGGCCGTTCACCGCCTTCGCAGGCGAACGTCATGACTCAACTTCCGGATGCTACTTACTCGGCAACGGTTACAGGTCATACAGTCCTGGCCTGCTGCGTTTCCTGAGCCCGGATAAGCTGAGCCCGTTCGACCTAGGCGGGTTCAATGCCTATGCATATTGCGCCGGTGATCCTGTCAATCGTAGTGATCCGTCAGGGAGAGGTCCGCTGGACTGGTTGGTGCAAGCAATCTTCGGGGTTGGCAACGCGGCAACGATCGGTGCGGGAGTCAGCTTCAGTGCCAACCGCCATGCCAATCCTCCTGCTCAAGGCTTCACCCGCTTGCAGGCCTTCACTGATCGCGCCATAGCAAATGCATTGACCCTAGGCGGCAGTGCTGGGCTGGCCGCACGTTACTTCACGGCACGCGCAATGATGGATCCCTCTCGTGCAGCGATGTTCAATCAACAAGCTACGACCGCGAACCTAGTGTCTGGTGTGTTGGTAGGTTCGGCAACTGTGGTCTACGAAGTTAGGGCAGCGATTCGCTGGGTGAATCAGTCTAGAGCCGCAGGGCGCAGACCTGGCCAAGCTCTGGCGCGGGGCGTCTATGAGTCTACAAACGCCGATCTAATTGTTGGCGCAGCGCGGTCAGTGGCACGCGGGATTGCAAGCGTAGCCAGTGCAGTAGGGGATGCCGCGCGTGCTGTGTATCGGAAATTCAAATGGTGGAACGCGGGCGAGAAAAACATCGAGGTTAGGGATGGGACGTTCACTCAGCATCACGAGTTGTGAGTATCGTCAATGCCTGAGCATGAGCACTTGAACGGGGCTTGTTCACCCTACAGACTCACGTCGTTCAGGTGGTCGTGCGCTGGCCTTCTGCGGCGAACGTCGCGACGGTCGCCCAGGCAGCCGCATCTGCTGCCACCCGGGCTTGTATCAACTTACTGCGCCTGCACTTCCTTCAAATACGGCGCCGGCTCCGCCCCCAGGTTCTCCAGCACCCGCTGGCTGTACCAGTCGATGAAGTTCACCACACCAAACTCATAAGTCTTCGAGTACGGCCCTGGCTGGTACGCCGTGGAGTTGATCCCGCGCTGGTTCTCTTCCGCCAGGCGGCGGTCCTGGTCGTTGGTGGCGTCCCACACCTTGCGCATCTGCGCAGGGTCGTAGTCGACGCCTTCGACCGCGTCCTTGTGCACCAGCCACTTGGTGGTGACCAAGGTCTCCTGGGCGCTGATTGGCCACACGGTAAAGACGATCATGTGATCGCCCATGCAGTGGTTCCACGAGTGCGGCAGGTGCAGGATGCGCATCGAGCCGAGGTCCGGGTTCTTGATGCGGCCCATCAGCTTCTGGCAGGCCTGCTTGCCGTCCATGGTCATCGACACGGTGCCCTTGAGCAGCGGCATGCGCACGATGCGGTTACGCAGGCCGTGGCTCTTGTGCAGGTACGGGATTTTCTCGGCGTCCCAGGCAGCGGCAGAGGCGGCTACGTGGTCCTTGAATTCCTGGCTGGCACGCGGGTCGTTGGTGTCGTCCCATTCAAGCAGCGTCTTCAGCAGCTCGGGGTGCGAGCCGCTGCAGTGGTAGCACTCGCGGTTGTTTTCCAGTACCAGCTTCCAGTTGGCCTTCTCTAGCAACTGGGTCTGCACCGCGATCTTGGTGTTCTCCATGTCGTACGGTTCCATGTAATGGTCCAAAGTGGCCAGGAACTCGTCGATGGCTGGCGGGTTTTCCGCCAGGCTGATGAAGATGTAACCCCCCGCGACCTTCACGTTCACAGGCTTGAGGCCGTATTCCTTCATGTCGAAGTCGGCGCCCATTTCGGTGCCGGCGAACAGCAGGCGGCCGTCCAGCTCGTAGGTCCACTGGTGGTAATGGCAGACCAGCTTGGCCACCTTGCCCTTGTCGCTGGTGCACAGGCGCGAGCCGCGGTGGCGGCAGACGTTGTGGAAGGCATGCACCTTACCTTCGGCGCCACGGATGACGATGATCGGGTTCTTGCCGATCTGCAGGGTGATGAAGTTGCCTTTGGCCGGAATCTCGCAAGTCATGCCGGCGATCAGCCACTCCTTGTGGAAGATCTCCTGCATGTCGATCTGGAACAGACGCTCGTCGGTGTAGAAAGGCTGGGGCAGCGAGTAGGTGCGCTCGCGGGTTTGCAGCATCTCGGCGGTGGCCTTGCGTGCTGCTTCCAGTGGATCGCCCAGGCTCAGGGTTGCGGTGACGTCCATCGTGTGGTCCTCGGGGCCGTGTGCGGCCGGCAAAAGGTGGCTAATCATTGTTGTGGTGCCGCAAGGCTGTCGTTAAAAAAACAGCAGGTTCTTTTGCCGTGGAGTGTGCGTCCGAAGGCGTCGTGAACCGTATCCATGGGCGACATGGCCGATTTGAATAACGACGCCACAGCCCTTGTAGCATGGGGCTGGTCGCGATAAGTACGCCGATGTCGCAGGCAGGAATGTACGTCGCCTTCAGCTTGCGCATTATCGACGCCATAAAAAGGCCAATAGTCGGCTGCTGGAGATGAACATGTCCGATACCTTCCTCAATCCGGTCACCACCCAGACCTGGGCCAACGGCCGCCACATCGTGCGCTGCGTCAAGGTCATCCAGGAGACCTGGGACGTGCGCACCTTCTGCTTCATGGCCGACCAACCGATCATGTTCTTCTTCAAGCCAGGGCAGTTCGTCACCCTGGAGCTTGAGATCGAAGGCAAGCCGGTGATGCGCTCCTACACCATCTCCAGTTCGCCGTCGGTGCCTTACAGCTTCTCGATCACCGTCAAGCGGGTGCCGGGCGGGCATGTCTCCAACTACCTGCACGACACCATGCACGAAGGCGCCGAACTGCCCGTGCACGGCCCGGTGGGGTTGTTCAACGCCATCGACTTCCCGTCGGGCAAGGTGCTGTACCTCTCGGGCGGTGTCGGTATTACCCCGGTGATGTCGATGGCGCGTTGGTTCTACGACACCAACGCCAATGTCGACATGGTGTTCGTGCACAGCGCCCGTTCGCCGAAAGACATCATCTTCCACCGCGAGCTGGAGCAGATGGCCTCGCGCATCCCCAACTTCAGCCTGCACATCATTTGCGAGAAGCACGGGCTGGGCGAGCCGTGGGCGGGTTACCGCGGGTACCTGAACCAGCGCCTGATGGAACTGATCGCGCCCGACTACATGGAGCGCACGGTGTTCTGTTGCGGCCCGACGCCGTACATGACCGCGGTCAAACGCATGCTGGAAGCCGTCGGCTTCGACATGAAGAACTACCACGAAGAGTCGTTTGGCGCGACGCCCGCAGAAGCCAAGGCCGATGCCGTGGAGCATGCCGAGCAGGCCGCCGATGCACCGGAAGTGGATGTTTCGGACCTCAACCTGGTGGAGTTCATTGGCAGTGAGAAGAGCATCCGCATCGCCCCGGGCGAGACCGTGCATGCGGCGGCGGCGAAAGTTGGGCTGATGATCCCCAAGGCTTGCGGCATGGGCATTTGCGGGACATGCAAGGTGCTCAAGCTGGGTGGCGAGGTGGAGATGGAACACAACGGCGGCATTACCGAGGAAGACGAGGCCGAGGGGTACATCCTGTCGTGCTGCAGTGTGCCGAAAGGGGATGTGCGGATCGATTACTGATCTGCAGATTTTGGGGCCGCTCTGCGGCCCATTCGCGGCCGGTCCGACGCCTCGGCAAGGCCGCTCCCACAGGCTCACCGCAGGCTTGAAGGTTGCGGGGACTTATGGGAGATCCAAAGGGGCCGCTTTGCGGCCCATTCGCGGCCGGTCCGACGCCTCGGCAAGGCCGCTCCCACAGGTTCACTGCAGGCTTGAAGGTTGCGGGGACTTGTGGGAGATCCAAGGGGCCGCTCTGCGGCCCATTCGCGGCCGGTCCGACGCCTCGGCAAGGCCGCTCCCACAGGTTCACCGCAGGCATGAGGGTTGCGGGGACTTGTGGGAGATCCAAGGGGCCGCTCTGCGGCCCATTCGCGGCCGGTCCGACGCCTCGGCAAGG
>NZ_JBYBHH010000034.1:0-11572 GCF_059025405.1 Pseudomonas sp. 5.2 | reverse complement strand
GGCTGCTCCTACAGTCAGTGGCGCGCAACGCTAGTTATTGCTCGGCTTGTACCGGCACATATAGCAGTTGCAGGCGCTCGCTGCTCCACGCCCGGGTCTGGTTGGTCAGCGCCAGGTCGTTGTTCAGCTTTTGCCCATAGCTGGGCACGATCTGCTTCAGCTTGGCCTGCCATTCAGGGGTCTTGAGGCGGTCCTTGAAGGTCTTCTCCAGCACGGTCAGCATGATCGGCGCGGCGGTCGAGGCACCCGGGGAAGCCCCCAGCAGTGCAGCAATGCTGCCATCCTGGGCGGCGACCACTTCAGTACCAAACTGCAGCACGCCACCGAGCACGGGGTCCTTCTTGATCACCTGCACGCGTTGACCGGCCTGCAGCAGCTTCCAGTCTGCGTTCTTGGCGTTGGGGAAGTACTCGCGCAACGCATTCATGCGGTCATCGAAGCTGAGCATCAACTGCCCCATCAGGTACGTGCTCAGGTCGATGTTGTCGATGCCGGCGTTCACCATGGGCAGCACGTTGTGGCTGTTCAGCGAGGCGAACATGTCCAGCAACGAGCCCTGCTTGAGGTACTTGGTGGAGAAGGTCGCGAACGGCCCGAACAGCAACACTTGCTTGCCGTCGATCATCCGGGTGTCCAGGTGCGGGACCGACATCGGCGGTGCGCCGACCGAGGCTTTGCCATACAGCTTGGCCTGATGGCGTGCAACCACGTCCGGGTTATCCGTCATGAGGAATTGGCCGCCCACTGGGAAGCCGGCATAGCCTTCGGCCTCGGGGATGCCCGATTTTTGCAGCAGCTTGAGCGCACCGCCCCCGGCACCGATGAAGACGAACCGGGCGTTGACTGCCACTTCGTGACCGCCCTTGGCCAGGTCGGCCACCACCACACGCCAGGTGCCATCGTCGTTGCGCACGATGTCACGCACTTCGTGGCTGAGGTTCAGGGTGACGTTGGGGTTGCGGGTCATCGACGCGAACAGTTGACGGGTGATCTCGCCGAAATTCACGTCGGTGCCGATCGCCATGCGCGTGGCGGCGACCTTCTGCGCAGGGTCGCGGCCTTCCATCACCAGCGGTGCCCAGTGGCGGATCTGCTCATGGTCTTCGCTGATTTCCATGCCTCGGAACAGCGAGCTGTGCTGCAGGGCATCGACGCGTTTGTGGAGGAAGGCAATGTTGTCGTCACCCCAGACGAAGCTCATGTGCGGCACATTGTTGATGAACGACTTCGGGTTGCTCAGCACGCCTTGCTCGACCTGGTAGGCCCAGAACTGCTTGGACACCTCGAACTGCTCGTTGACCCCCACGGCCTTGCTGATGTCGATGCTGCCATCCTTGCCGACGCTGGTGTAGTTCAGCTCGCAAAACGCGGAGTGGCCGGTGCCGGCGTTGTTCCAGGCGTTGGAGCTTTCTTCGGCGACCTGGTCCAGGCGCTCGTAGACGTCGACCTTCCAGTTCGGCTCAAGCTCCGTGAGGTAAGTGCCCAGGCTTGCACTCATGATGCCGCCGCCAATCAGCAGGACGTCGACGGTCTTTTCCGGCTCCGCGGGTTTGGAGCAGCCGATGACGCTCAGGCAAAGGAGCGTCAGCAGTATTTTTTTCATTAGCTCAATCCAATTGATGTGAAGGATTGGCAGTCGTTGGCCCCGGCATGCACGCCCGGATGTTGTTGTTTTTTAGCTGGGTGTTTCGCGGGATCGGGGCACGATCGCCTCGGGCCGTGGCCCGGGCGCGCTTAAGCAGGGAATGTGCCAACCGGCCTTAGACCAATGGCTAAGGGGTGAGGCAGCGGGTCGCATGGCGACAATCCGCCACACTTACGCCAGGTTCGCTACGTTGATGGCGGATTTCCCCGGGGCCGCTGCGCGCCCCATCGCCGGCAAGCCGGCTCCCACACCGGCACTGGATTGCTTGAGACTTGCGCCATACCTGTGGGAGCCGGCTTGCCGGCGATGGGGCGCGCAGCGGCCCTGAACAGCAGGTCAGGCCGTCAGCCGCGACGTCACTTCACCCAACTGCCCCGACAACCCATGCAAACGCTGCCCAGCCTGTTCGGTCTGCTGCACCGCTTCCTGGTTGGTGGTGGCGATGCGGGTGATCTCGATCAGGTTGCGCGAAATATCCTCGGCCACACTGGTCTGCTCCTCCGCCGCCGTGGCGATCTGCCGGTTCATGTCGCGGATGGCCTCCACCGCCAAGGTGATGCGCTGCAACATCTGCCCGGCCTGCTGGACCTGCTCAGCCCCCTCTTCGCTGCGCTGCTGGCCACTTTCGATGGCTTTGACCGCTTCCACCGCGCCCGACTGCACCGCCTCGATGATCTGGTTGATTTCGGCAATCGACGCGGCCGTGCGCTGGGCCAAACTGCGCACCTCGTCCGCCACCACCGCAAAGCCTCGTCCGGCCTCGCCCGCGCGGGCTGCTTCGATGGCGGCATTGAGCGCCAGCAGGTTGGTCTGCTCGGCAATGCCACGGATGACTTCGAGCACCTTGCCGATCCGCGTACTGTCATGTTCCAAGTCGCGAATCACCGCCGCCGTGCCGGCGATTTCGCTGTTGACCACGCCAATGATGTCGATGGTCTGCTGCATCACCTGCTCACCAGCCTGTGCACTGTCGTCGGCATCATCGGCAGCGCGGGCGGCGTCGACGGCGTGGCGAGCCACTTCCTGGGCAGTGGCGGACATCTCATGCATGGCCGTCGCCACTTGGTCGGTGCGCTGGAACTGGTCATGCGTGCCGCGCGCCATGTCGGCGGCGATGCTGCGCAACTGGCCACTGGCGCCTTCCAGCTCTTGGGCGTTGTCCTGCAGCCGGCCGACGGTCTCGGCCAAAAAGTCACGCAGGGTATTGGCCGCCCGTGCCAAACGCCCCAGCTCATCCTCGCGGCGGCTGTCGACGCGGGCGCCGAAGCGGCCCTGGCTCAGTTGCGCGACATAGTCGATCAACTGGCGTATCGGTTCGATCAGGCTGCGGTTGATCAGCCACAGGCTGAGCAGGCCAACCAGTACCGCCGACGCCAGCATCACCAGCAGGCCCAGCCACACGGTGCGCTCGGCGCTGGCATTGATGGCCGCAGCCCGTTCACGGGCATCGCCGCGCAGTTGTTCGACCAGTTCGCTCATCTGTTCGCTGGCGGCACGGTCCACGCCCTTGACCGCCAGGTCGCCTGCTACCGGGTCGCCCCCTGCAGCGATAAACGCCTGGCGGCCCTGCGCATAAGCCTGGCCCAACTGCCGATGGCTATCTCGCAGCTGCTGCAAGGGGGCCTTGAGCCTAGTGTCACTGCTGTCGATCAATTGCCCCAGCAACTGCTGAACCTGCTGCTCGCGCGCCTGAAACTGCTGCCAATACTTGTCCAGCTCGGCGGGCTGGCGACCGCGCAACAGCACGTTCTTCCATTCCTGCACCTGGACCTTGAACTGCAGGTTGGCTTCATCGATCAATTGCGAAGCGCGCAGCGGGCCATCGACCAACTCGGCATAGCCACGCACGCTGGATGACAAAAACTGGAAACACACCAGGGCGATCAGCAGCATGGCCGCCAGGCTGCCGCCAAGCAGGGAGAGAATTTGCACTCTGAGGGATTTACGCAACATCGCGGATCTCAAGACCAGTAGGAAAGGAACAGCGCACACCGGCAGCGCTGGGAAAGACACTCCATGTCCTCGTAGGCTGGCGCGCAAAAAAAAGGCTGCCATCGTTCGATAGCAGCCAGCTTGAGCACTTGCGCAACAGTTGAGGCCAATAGTGTCAGGCAATTCCTACAGAAATGTTACAGAACCAAGACAGGCTAGCCTGTGGTGAACTGCAGCGAGGCCAGCCGGGCATACAGCGGGCTTTCTTCGATCAGCTGGCGATGTGTGCCCACTGCAACCACGCACCCCTTGTCGATCACCGCGATGCGATCTGCGTGCTGCACCGTGGCCAGGCGGTGGGCGATCACCAGCGTCGTGCGACCGGCCATGAGGCTGGGCAGGGCTTGCTGGATCAGGTGTTCGCTTTGCGCGTCGAGGGCGCTGGTGGCCTCGTCCAGCAACAGGATCGGCGCGTCCACCAGCAACGCACGGGCAATTGCCAAGCGCTGCCGCTGCCCGCCAGAAAGGCCAATGCCGCCCTCCCCCAGTTGCGTCTGGTAGCCCTGCGGCAACTGCTGGATAAACCCGTCGGCATGCGCACCACGGGCCGCTGCTTCGACTTCCGCCAGCGTTGCTTCTGGCCGGCCATAGCGAATGTTGGCCTCTACCGTGCCACGAAACAACGAAGGGTTCTGCGCCACCAGGGCGAACTGCCGGCGCAGCTCGGCGGGGTCGAGTTCAGTAATTGCCTGCCCGTCGAGCAGGATGCGCCCCTGCTGAGGGTCGTAAAACCGCAGCAGCAGGTCGAACAGGGTGGATTTGCCAGCGCCCGAAGGCCCGACCAGCGCCACGGTCTGCCCCGGCTCGATTGTCAGGCTCAGGCCGTCGATGGCAGCGACTGTGGGCCGTGACGGGTAGGCAAAGTGCACCTGCTGTAACTCGATATGCCCAGTCACACGGCCGTGCGGCAGCGAGGCCGCTACGTGGGGCGGCAGAATCGCACTGCGCGCCGCCAACAGCTCGGCAATGCGCTCGGCCGCGCCTGCGGCACGCTGCAGCTCGCCAATCACCTCGCTGAGGGTGCCGAACGCGCTGCCGACGATCAGGCTGTAGAACACGAACGCGGCCAGTTCGCCTGCCGAAATACGCCCGGCGATCACGTCCATGCCACCGACCCAGAGCATGACGCCCACAGCGCCCAGTACCAGCACGATGACCAGGGTGATCAGCCAGGCGCGCTGGGCAATACGCTGCCTGGCCACGTTGAAGGCCGCCTCGACAGTACCCGCGAACAGCTCGCGATCGAGCGGTTGGTGGTTGTAGGCCTGGACGGTCTTGATCTGCCCGAGGGTCTCGGCCACGTAGCTGCCGACATCTGCCACCCGATCCTGGCTCTGCCGCGACAGGCTGCGCACACGACGGCCAAACAACAGGATCGGTGCTAGCACCAGTGGCAAGGCCACGACCACGATGCTGGTCAGCTTGGGGTTGGTGATAAACAGCAGCACCACGCCCCCGATCACCATCAAGGCATTGCGCAGGAACATCGACAGCGAAGAGCCGATCACCGACTGCAACAACGTGGTGTCGGCCGTCAGCCGCGACTGGATCTCGGAGCTGCGGTTGTCCTCGAAAAAGCCTGGGTGCAGGCCCACCAGATGATCGAACACCGCGCGGCGAATATCAGCCACACAGCGCTCGCCGATCCACGAGACCAGGTAGAAGCGGCTGAACGTCCCTACCGCCAGTGCCAACACCAGCAGCAGGAACAGGCCTATGGTCTGGTTGAGTTGGTGCGCGGAACGGGTCATGAAACCCTGGTCCACCAGCAGGCGAATGCCCTGCCCCATCGACAGCGTGATAGCAGCGGTGACCACCAAGGCCAGCAACGCCAGCAGCATCTGCCGGCGGTACGGGCGAACGAACTGCCAACTCAGGCGCAAAGCGCGACGTTGACCTGCAGAAACGGATTCGGGCATGGCGGCAACCAAAACGGCGAGGATGCAGCAGACTACCACTCATCGGCACGCGAGGAGCGACCGAGGGTGGCTATAGCTTTTCGATCTAAACAGCCTCTGGAGCTTTAGCGCCGTTTCTGTTGGACTGTTTCTGCCGTGACGCCCAAGGGGCTGTCACTGGCCAGTCATCGCACAGGGTTACCCTGAGTTTGAACCTGATGAGGAGACCGATATGAGCTTGCAGCATGGCAGCGACACCGCAAAACCGCAGAACACTCCGCAACCTCAGGCGTGCGGTTCGATCATCGACGCCCAGGGGCGCGAGGTTCCGATCACCGAGCAGATGATCCAGAAAGCCTGCGAGAAGCTGGAACAAAGCCGGGTCGGAAAAGCCCAGAAGGGCTGATCGGCGAATTCATTACAACCCGGCGCGTGCGCCGGGTTTTTATTGCCCGTCACTCAGACCAACACCCCACCCAACGCACTGACCAACTGCGCCAGTTGCGGCGACTCGCCACGAATCCGCACCGCCAGCCCTTCGACCTCACGCCGCGGCGGATACTGCTTGCGCAACTGATCGAACGCCGCGCGCTGCTCGGCTGGGTCGTCGCTCAAGCTGCGGCGGAAGTCCGCGTCGTCACGGCGCGGGTCGTACACGGCGCGGCACAGGGTGGCCAAGGCCCAGGCCGGGTCGGTACTGGCATCGAGCTCGATCTGCGCCAGCGGCGGCTTGGGCAGCAGGTCGGCCAGGTTCACGCGCTCAGCTTGGCCGAGAAAACGGCACAGCGCCTGATAGATCTGCGCCGTGCCACGCTGCCGGCCATCAAGGCTGTAGCCGGCGATGTGCGGCGACGCCAGCGTGCACAGGTCGGCCAGTTGCAGGTCGACCTGCGGTTCGCCTTCCCACACATCGAGCACGGCGTGCACGTCTTCACGGTCCAACAGCAGCTCACGCAAGGCCGCGTTGTCCACCACCGGGCCACGGCTGGCGTTGATCAGCCACGCACCGGGGCGCAGCTGCGCCAGGTGCGCCTGGCCCAGCAGGTGCCAGGTAGGGTGCTCGCCGCCTCGCTGCAAGGGGGTGTGCAGGCTGATGACATCGCACTGTTCCAGCACCGTCTCGAGGCTGACGTAATCGCCCCCTTCGGCGGCCTGACGCAGCGGGTCACACACCAGCACCTTCCAGCCCAGGCCATGCAGTACACGCACCAGGCGGCCACCGACCTCCCCTGCGCCCACTACGCCATACGTGCGCGCGGGCAGCGCCACACCGTCCAGCTCGGCCAGGGTCAGCAGGCTGCCCAGCACGTAGTCCACCACACCGCGGGCATTGCAGCCCGGCGCGCTGCTCCAGTGGATGCCCGCCTCGGCAAAGTAGTCCAGGTCGAGGTGGTCGGTGCCGATGGTGCAGGTTCCGACAAAACGCACCCGGCTGCCTTCGAGCAGTTGGCGGTCGACCTTGGTCACCGAACGCACCAGCAGTACGTCGGCGTCCTTGACGCTGGCGGCATCGAGGCTTCTGCCCGGATAGCGGCGGATCTCGCCGAAACCTTCAAAGAAGGCATCGAGCAGCGGAATGTTCTCGTCGGCAACTATCAGCATGGCGCTCTCCTGTCAGGGGAACGCAGTGTAGGCGCTACGCGCGGCGTGTTCCAGAGCGGCTCAGTCGGCTTTCTTGCGGATCCAGTACAGGAAGGTGCCCGCATCCTCTTGCTGCTGCAGCAGCTCGTGGCCGAGGAAGTTGCAGAACTTGGGGATATCGCGGCGGGTCGACGGGTCGGTGGCGATGACCTTGAGCAGGCCACCAGCAGCCAGGTCCCGGACGTGCTGGTGCAGCATCATCACAGGCTCCGGGCAGTTCAGGCCGGTGGCATCGAGGACGGCGTCGGGGGTGAAGTCAGTCATGGGTGGCTCCAAAAATGATCGTCATTGTCGCGCATCGTGCGGCGCGGACCAAGGGCCACGCGCCGCCCCTGCACTCAACGCGGCTTCAGGTCCAGCCTACGCAGATGGCAGGTCACTTCCTCACGGTCGTGATACAGCTGCTTGCAGGCGATCGAAACCCGGATCTTGCGCGCCTTGAACGTGGCTTCCATGCGGTCGAGCAGGCGCCGCACTTCGGCGTAACGCTGCTTCATCGGCAGTTTGAGGTTGACCACCGCCTCGCGGCACAGGCCTTCCCCCAGCCAGGTCTCGATCAGCGAAGTGGTCCGCGCCGGCTTCTCGACGATGTCGCAAACCATCCAGTCCACCGGCTGTTTCGGCTGCCAGGTAAACCCATCTGCCATCAGGTGCTGGACCAGCCCGGTGTCCATCAGGCTTTCGGCCATCGGGCCGTTGTCGATGGCGGTGACCAGCATGCCGCGGCGCACCAGCTGGTAGGTCCAGCCACCCGGCGAGGCGCCGAGATCGACCCCGGTCATGTCGTCGCCCAGGCGCTGCTCCCACTGCTCGCGGGGGATGAACTGGTGCCAGGCTTCCTCCAGCTTGAGGGTTGAACGGCTGGGCGCCTCACGGGGAAACTTCAGGCGCGGGATGCCCATCGGCCAGAGGGCGCTGTTGTTGCCTGCGGCCAGGCCAACAAACACACGCCGGCCGGTGATGAAGGTCAGCAACAGCCGCGGGCGGCTGGCGTCTTCGACCAGGCGGCCAGCCTTTTCCAGGGCCTTGCGCAGGGGCACTTCGAACTTGCGGCAGAACGTCGACAGTTCCTTGCCGTCGTTGCTGTCGAGCACTTCCAGCCACAGGCTGCCGAACACAGGCAGGTCGGCCAGGTGCTCCAGCAACACGCTGATGCGGTCGCTCTCTGGCAACTCGACATAACCGCCACGGGCCCACTGACGCGGGAAAATCAGCTCAGCGAAGCGCAGTTCCCCCATCAGTCGCTCGGCGCCGTTGGCCTCGGTGCAGACAAACTCGGCGCTGGCGCTCTGCGGTTTGCCTTTGGCATAGCCGGCAACCCCCAGGCGGGCAGCGTGTTCGCTGATTTCGGCGCAGACCTCGCCCTCGAAACCGGGCCGGCAATGCATGAACAGGGTACTCATCTCTCACTCCACTACGGCGGGCGCGCAACAGGCGCCGGCAGGGCGGCGATAATAAAGGAAGTTCGGAACCTGCGACACGTCCCGCCGGTCCAGAAAAGGGTCAGCCAAGCCAAACCGGTCTAACCTGACCATTCAGCCAGGTCCGTACCGTGCGGATCGAAACAGAGCGGTGACACCGGCAAACACCCGATTTGCCGGGCACCGGCGCAGAAGGAGTTGGCAATGCCCTCGCTCGATAGCCTGAACACGCTCAAAACCCTCAAGGTCGATGACCTTACGTATCACTATTACAGCCTTACCGAGGCCGCCCGCCAGCTGGGCGACCTGCAACGCCTGCCCATGTCGCTGAAAGTGTTGCTGGAAAACCTGCTGCGCTGGGAGGACGGCAAGACCGTCACCGGCGACGACCTGTGCGCCATCGCCCAATGGCTGGAAGCGCGCCGCTCCGACCGGGAAATCCAGTACCGGCCGGCCAGGGTGCTGATGCAGGACTTCACCGGCGTGCCCGCCGTGGTCGACCTGGCCGCCATGCGTGCCGCCATGGCCAAGGCCGGTGGCGACCCGCAGCGGATCAACCCGCTGTCGCCGGTCGACCTGGTGATCGACCACTCGGTGATGGTCGACCGCTACGCCACCCCGGAGGCCTTCACCCAGAACGTCGACATCGAGATGCAGCGCAATGGCGAACGCTACGCCTTTTTGCGCTGGGGCCAGAACGCCTTCGACAACTTCCGCGTCGTGCCGCCGGGCACCGGAATCTGCCACCAGGTCAACTTGGAATACCTGGGCCGCACCGTCTGGACCCGCGACGAAGACGGCCGCACCTACGCCTTCCCAGACACCCTGGTCGGCACCGATTCGCACACCACCATGATCAACGGCCTGGGCGTGCTGGGCTGGGGCGTTGGCGGCATCGAGGCCGAGGCGGCCATGCTTGGCCAGCCGGTGTCGATGCTGATCCCGGAAGTGATCGGCTTCAAACTCACCGGCAAGCTGCGTGAAGGCATCACCGCCACCGACCTGGTGCTGACCGTGACGCAGATGCTGCGCAAGAAGGGCGTGGTGGGCAAGTTCGTCGAATTTTACGGCGACGGCCTGGCCGACCTGCCCCTGGCCGACCGCGCCACCATCGCCAACATGGCCCCCGAGTATGGCGCCACCTGCGGCTTCTTCCCGGTCGACGAGGTGACGCTCGACTACCTGCGGCTTTCTGGCCGCCCGAAGGCAACGGTGCAACTGGTCGAGCAGTACTGCAAGGCACAAGGCCTGTGGCGCCTGCCAGGCCAGGAACCGCAGTTCAGCGACACATTGGCGCTGGACATGGACGAGGTCGAGGCCAGCCTGGCCGGGCCCAAGCGCCCTCAGGACCGCGTCGCCCTGGGCCAGGTCAGCCAAGCGTTCAACCACTTCATCGAACTGCAGCCCAAGCCGCTGGCCAAGGAAGTCGGCCGCCTGGAAAGTGAAGGCGGCGGCGGTGTGGCGGTGGGCAACGCCGACCAGGCGGGCGAAATCGACTACAGCCACGCAGGCCAGACCCACACCCTGCGTGATGGCGCGGTGGTGATCGCCGCGATCACCTCGTGCACCAACACCTCCAACCCGAGCGTGATGATGGCCGCCGGGCTGGTGGCAAAAAAGGCCCTGGAAAAAGGCCTGCAGCGCAAACCTTGGGTCAAGAGCTCGCTGGCCCCTGGCTCCAAGGTGGTCACCGACTACTTCGAGGCCGCCGGGCTGACGCCGTACCTGAATGAGCTGGGCTTTGACCTGGTGGGCTATGGCTGCACCACTTGCATCGGCAACTCCGGCCCGCTGGATGAGGCGATCGAGAAAGCCATTGGCAGCGCCGACCTGACCGTGGCCTCGGTGCTTTCGGGTAACCGTAACTTCGAGGGCCGCGTGCACCCGCTGGTCAAGACCAACTGGTTGGCGTCGCCGCCGCTGGTGGTGGCCTATGCCCTGGCCGGCAGCGTGCGCGTGGACCTTACCCGCGATTCACTGGGTACCGGCAAGGACGGCAAGCCGGTGTACCTGCGCGATATCTGGCCCAGCCAGCAGGAAATCGCCGCCGCCGTGGCCAAGGTCGACACTGCGATGTTCCACAAGGAGTACGCCGAAGTCTTCGAGGGCGATGCACAGTGGCAGGCCATCGAGGTGCCGCAAGCGGCCACCTACGTCTGGCAGGACGCGTCCACCTACATCCAGCACCCGCCGTTCTTCGACGGCATTGGCGGGCCGCCGCCAGCGATCAAGGACATCCAAGGGGCACGCATCCTGGCCCTGCTGGGCGACTCGGTCACCACCGACCACATCTCCCCGGCCGGCAACATCAAGGCTGACAGCCCTGCCGGGCGCTACCTGCGCGACAAGGGTGTGGAGCCGCGGGACTTCAACTCCTACGGTTCGCGGCGGGGCAACCATGAGGTGATGATGCGCGGTACGTTCGCCAACATCCGTATCCGCAACGAGATGCTCGCGGGCGAGGAAGGCGGCAACACCTTGTACGTGCCCACGGGTGAAAAACTGTCGATCTACGATGCCGCCATGCGCTATCAGGCAGACGGCACGCCGCTGGTGGTGATCGCCGGTCAGGAATACGGCACCGGCTCCAGCCGCGACTGGGCCGCCAAAGGCACCAACCTGCTGGGGGTCAAGGCAGTGCTGGCGGAAAGCTTCGAGCGTATCCACCGTTCAAACCTGGTGGGCATGGGCGTGCTGCCGTTGCAGTTCAACGCCGGGCATGATCGTAAGCAACTGGCGTTGACCGGCAAGGAGCAGATCGATGTGCTGGGCCTGAACGACGCGCACATTCGACCCGGCATGAGCCTGAAACTGCGCATCACCCGTGAGGACGGGCAACATGAGCAGATCGACGTGCTGTGCCGGATCGATACCTTGAATGAGGTCGAGTACTTCAAGGCCGGGGGGATCTTGCATTACGTGTTACGTCAGCTGATTGCTGGGGGGTAGGTTTGACGGCGGTTCTGCGGCGCTCT
>NZ_JBYBHH010000033.1:0-19726 GCF_059025405.1 Pseudomonas sp. 5.2 | reverse complement strand
ATGGTTATCGATCGGCAGACCGTCTTTGTTGGTCAGGGTGACGGTGTAGGTGATCTCGCCACCTTCGGTTACCGAAGGGGTGGCGGTCAGTTTGGCGATGACGTCATCAGTGGTGTCGGTGACTTTGACCGACGCCGCGTCGCCCAGCTGCAGGTTTTCGAAGGCACGGCCATCGATGTCTGCTGCCGACTTGATACCCAGGCTGATTTCGCCAGCGTCTTTGTAGACGTCATCGCCTTGCGCTTCGTGGGTGTAAGGCGCGCTGGTTTCGCCCGCTTTGATGGTGACGGTAGCGTTGTTGCTCAGGGTCACGACCAGATCGTGAGCCAGGGCAGTGTTGATGTGAACGGTGAAGGTCGGTTTGACGTTTTCAGCCACCGAGATTTGATCGGCGGTGATGGTGACCTTAACCACGTCGCCTTCGTTGCCCGGCGTGCCTGGCTCGTCAGTGACAGTGGTGCTGACCGGAGTCTTATCCAGAACCAGGTTCTCGAACTTCCAGGCGTCAGCGCCGCTGACCGCCTGCAGGCTCTGCTCTACCGGTGGGTTAGCGCCGGTGTAGACGTTGTCTGGCGCGGTTACGGTAATCGAACCGGTGGTGCCGTTCGCCGGGACGGTGATCACCGTTTTGCCGTCACTCAGGGTGAAGTACAACGGCGCGTGGTTATCGATCGGCAAGCCGTCTTTGTTGGTCAGGGTGACGGTGTAAGTGATTTCGCCGCCTTCGGTGACCGATGGGGTGGCGGTCAGTTTGGCGATGACGTCGTCAGTAGTGTCAGTCACTTTGACCGACGCCGCGTCGCCCAACTGCAGGTTTTCGAAGGCACGGCCATCGATGTCTGCTGCCGACTTGATACCCAGGCTGATTTCGCCAGCGTCTTTGTAGACGTCATCGCCTTGCGCTTCGTGGGTGTATGGCGCGCTGGTTTCGCCCGCTTTGATGGTGACGGTGGCGTTGTTGCTCAAGGTCACGACCAGGTCGTGAGCCAGCGCGGTGTTGATGTGAACGGTGAAGGTCGGCTTCACGTTCTCGGCAACCGAAACCTGGTCAGCCGTGATGGTGACCTTGACCACATCACCTTCGTTGCCTGGAGTACCCGGCTCGTCAGTCACAGTGGTGCTGACCGGGGTCTTGTCCAGAACCAGGTTCTCGAACTTCCAGGCGTCAGCGCCGCTGACCGCCTGCAGGCTCTGCTCTACCGGTGGATTAGCGCCGGTGTAGACGTTGTCCGGGGCAGTTACGGTAATCGAACCGGTGGTGCCGTTGGCCGGAACGGTGATGACCGTTTTGCCGTCACTCAGGGTGAAGTACAACGGCGCGTGGTTATCGATCGGCAGACCGTCTTTGTTGGTCAGGGTGACGGTGTAAGTGATCTCGCCGCCTTCGGTGACCGAAGGAGTGGCGGTCAGCTTGGCGATGACGTCGTCAGTAGTGTCAGTCACTTTGACCGACGCTGCGTCACCCAGCTGCAGGTTTTCGAAGGTACGACCATCGACATCGACCGCGGACTTGATGCCCAGGGAAATTTCGCCAGCGTCTTTGTAGACGTCATCGCCCTGCGCGTCGTGGGTGTAAGGCGCGCTGGTTTCACCCGCTTTGATGGTGACGGTAGCGTTGTTGCTCAGCGTCACGACCAAGTCGTGGGCCAGGGCAGTGTTGATGTGAACGGTGAAGGTCGGCTTCACGTTCTCGGCAACCGAAACCTGGTCGGCGGTGATGGTGACCTTGACCAGGTCGCCTTCGTTGCCCGGCGTGCCTGGCTCGTCAGTGACAGTGGTGCTGACCGGGGTCTTGTCCAGAACCAGGTTTTCAAACTTCCAGGCGTCAGCGCCGCTGACCGCCTGCAGGCTCTGCTCGACCGGTGGGTTAGTGCCGGTGTAGACGTTGTCCGGGGCGGTCACGGTAATCGAACCGGTGGTGCCGTTGGCCGGAACGGTGATCACCGTTTTGCCGTCACTCAAGGTGAAGTACAACGGCGCGTGGTTGTCGATCGGCAGACCGTCTTTGTTGGTCAAGGTGACGGTGTAAGTGATCTCGCCACCTTCGGTGACCGATGGGGTGGCGGTCAGTTTGGCGATGACGTCGTCAGTGGTATCGGTCACTTTGACCGAGGCCGCGTCGCCCAGCTGCAGGTTCTCGAAGGCACGGCCATCGATGTCTGCTGCCGACTTGATACCCAGGCTGATTTCGCCAGCGTCTTTGTAGACGTCATCGCCTTGCGCGTCGTGAGTGTAAGGCGCGCTGGTTTCGCCCGCTTTGATGGTGACGGTAGCGTTGTTGCTCAGGGTCACGACCAGATCGTGAGCCAGGGCAGTGTTGATATGGACGGTGAACGTCGGCTTGACGTTCTCAGCAACCGAAACCTGGTCGGCGGTGATGGTGACCTTGACCAGGTCGCCTTCGTTGCCCGGCGTGCCTGGCTCGTCAGTGACAGTGGTGCTGACCGGGGTCTTGTCCAGAACCAGGTTTTCGAATTTCCAAGCGTCAGCACCGCTGACCGCCTGCAGGCTCTGCTCTACCGGTGGGTTAGTGCCGGTGTAGACGTTGTCTGGCGCGGTTACGGTAATCGAACCGGTGGTGCCGTTCGCCGGAACGGTGATCACCGTTTTGCCGTCACTCAAGGTGAAATACAACGGCGCGTGGTTATCGATCGGCAGACCGTCTTTGTTGGTCAGGGTGACGGTATAGGTGATCTCGCCGCCTTCGGTAACCGAAGGGGTGGCGGTCAGCTTGGCGATGACGTCGTCAGTGGTATCAGTCACTTTTACCGACGCTGCGTCGCCCAACTGCAGGTTCTCGAAGGCACGGCCATCGATGTCTGCTGCCGACTTGATACCCAGGCTGATTTCGCCAGCGTCTTTGTAGACGTCATCGCCTTGCGCTTCGTGGGTGTAAGGCGCGCTGGTTTCACCGGCTTTGATGGTGACGGTAGCGTTGTTGCTCAGGGTCACGACCAGATCGTGAGCCAGGGCAGTGTTGATGTGAACGGTGAAGGTTGGTTTCACGTTCTCGGCAACCGAAACCTGGTCAGCGGTAATGGTGACCTGCACCAAATCGCCCTGGTTACCGGTACCTGGAGTACCCGAACCCGGTTCGTCCGTCACAGAAGTGGTGACGGTTTCACCACCCAGAGTCAGCTTCTCGAAGCTGTCTGCCCCCGAAACCGACTCAAGCTTGTTGGCAATAGCGGCCTGGCCGCCGACGTACACGTCATCGTTAACCGTGATGGTCGCGGTACCAGAGGCACTGTCAGCCGGAATCGTGACTTTTGTGCCGTCGGTCAGGGTGAAGGTCAGTGCCCCGTGCTGAGTGACCGAAAGCCCCTGCGCGTTGGTCAGCGTGACGGTGTAGGTCACCTGGCCGCCTTCCGCCACAGTCGCCTTGTCGACAGTCAAGGTTGCAACGACTTCGCTGATGGTGTCCGAAATCTCGACGGTAGCTGGGCCGCCGATGGCCAGATGCTCGAAGGTTGCACCCGAAACAGTGGCATCGGTGACGCTCAGCGTCACGGAACCCGCGTCCTTGATGACGTCATCGCCCTGAGCCGGGGTCTTGTACTCGACTTCGGTCTTGCCAGCCTCGATGGTGACGGTTTCGCCATTCGACAGGGTCACGGTCAGCGGACGGTCCAGCGCCTGGCTCACTTTGATCGTGAAGGATGGCTGCTGGTCTTCAGTGACATTACCGTTGCTGACGATGCTTACGGTGACGGTATCGACACTGTCATTGATTACAGTGGACGCCGGCGTTGGGTTCGGCGTCAGCTGCTCGAAGTTGCCGCCAGTAGCGTCCTTGATCGTGACACTTACGGTCGAGCCGTTGTTGTAGACGTCGTTCGCCGGGGTCTGGAAATCAACGCTGCCCTGGGTTTTGCCAGCTTCAACGGTGATGGTCTGGCCGTTCGACAGGGTCACGGTTACCGGCGTCTGAGCAGGATTGCTCAAAGTCACGGTGTAGGTGATCACGCCGCCTTCGGTGACCGACGGATTGGCAGTCAGTGTCGCCGTAGTGACGTCCACCGAATCATTGATCGTGGTCTGCGCCGGCGTTGGGTTCGGCGTCAGTTGCTCGAAGTTGCCGCCAGCAGCGTCCTTGATCGTGACACTTACGGTCGAGCCGTTGTTGTAGACGTCGTTCGCCGGGGTCTGGAAGTCAACGCTGCCTTGAGTCTTGCCGGCTTCGACGGTGATGGTCTGGCCGTTCGACAGAGTAACGGTCACAGGCGTCTGGGCAGGGTTGCTCAGCGTCACGGTGTAGGTGATCACGCCACCTTCGGTGACCGACGGATTGGCAGTCAGAGTCGCCGTAGTGACATCTACCGAGTCATTGATCGTGGTTTGAGCCGGGGTCGGGTTCGGCGTGAGTTGCTCGAAGTTACCGCCAGTAGCACCGGTGATGGTCGTGCTAACGGTCGAGCCGTTGTTGTAGACGTCGTTCGCCGAGGTCTGGAAATCAATGCTGCCCTGGGTTTTGCCCGCTTCGACGGTGATGGTCTGGCCATTGGACAGGGTCACGGTGACCGGCGTCTGGGCAGGGTTGCTCAGGGTCACGGTGTAGGTGATCACGCCACCTTCGGTGACCGACGGATTGGCAGTCAGGGTCGCGGTGGTGACGTCTACCGAGTCATTGATCGTGGTTTGAGCCGGGGTCGGGTTCGGCGTCAGTTGCTCGAAGTTGCCGCCAGTAGCTCCGGTGATGGTGGTGCTAACGGTCGAGCCGTTGTTGTAGACGTCGTTGGCCGGGGTCTGGAAGTCAACGCTGCCTTGAGACTTGCCGGCTTCAACGGTGATGGTCTGGCCGTTCGACAGGGTGACGGTGACCGGCGTCTGGGCAGGGTTGCTCAGGGTCACGGTGTAGGTGATCACGCCACCTTCGGTGACCGACGGATTGGCAGTCAGGGTGGCGGTAGTGACATCTACCGAGTCATTGATCGTGGTCTGAGCCGGGGTCGGGTTCGGCGTCAGTTGCTCGAAGTTACCGCCAGTGGCACCGGTGATGGTGGTGCTAACGGTCGAGCCGTTGTTATAGACGTCGTTGGCCGGGGTCTGGAAATCAACGCTGCCTTGAGTCTTGCCGGCTTCGACGGTGATGGTCTGGCCGTTCGACAGGGTCACAGTCACCGGAGTCTGGGCAGGGTTGCTCAGGGTCACGGTGTAGGTGATTACGCCGCCTTCAGTCACGCTTGGCGACGCAGTCAGGGTCGCGGTAGTAACGTCGACCGAGTCATTGATCGTGGTCTCGGCCGGCGCAGGGTTAGGCGTCAGCTGCTCGAAGTTACCGCCAGTAGCACCGGTGATGGTGGTGCTAACGGTCGAGCCATTGTTGTAAACGTCATTGGCCGGCGTCTGGAAATCAACACTGCCCTGGGTCTTCCCAGCTTCAACAGTGATGGTCTGGCCATTGGACAGGGTCACGGTGACCGGCGTCTGGGCAGGGTTGCTCAGGGTCACGGTGTAGGTGATCACGCCGCCTTCGGTCACCGAAGGGGTGGCGGTCAAGGTCGCCGTGGTGGTGTCGATGGTATCGGTAATCTGCGTAACCGCCGGCGTTTGCGGCAGGGTCACGATCAGACCGTTACCACCGGTGGTGCCGGTTACGGTGGTCGAAATCTGACCACCGTCGATGTACGGCGTGTCATTGGCCGGGATGGTGACGTTGACGCTACCGCTGGTCTGCCCTGCCGGAATGACGATCACTGCGCCGTTGGCCAGGGTGACGATCAGGTTGGACGTCGGCGCCTGGCCAACTGTCGCGGTGTAAACGATTACGCCACCCGCTTCGGTGATGGAAGGGGTGGCGTTGAGTACAAGGGCGGTGGAGACGTTGGTCTCCGTTGTGGGCGGAATCACCTGGTTGTTGTTGCTGGTGTCCACCGCGCCAACGTCTTCATTGTCCAGCGCTGCGGCAAAGCCCAACGGCCCGGTTGGGAAGCCGATGCTCGGGTCGACCCGGCCTGCGGTCTCCTCAAGCATGACGAAGCTGTGGCCACCGCCCAGCGCACCGCCACCGCCCGCCGCTGCCGGGCCTGCTGCGGTAGCTTCAAGCTCGGTGGTCGGGTCGACACCCGCGGCGATCGCCTGCTGCAGCTCTTCAACTGACGGTGCAGCCTGCGCAGTGGCCTGGCTCAGGTCGGCGCTGCTGTAAGGCGCATCCGCGCTCCACTGGCTGTCACGGCCCAGGTCGAGCATACGGCCGTCGGCCAACTCGAGGGTTACCGCGCCGCCTGGGCCGGTGAGGACTTCCTCACCCGCCAACAGGCGGTCACCTTCGATGAGTACACGCCGGATGCCCTCTGGGGATACCGCAATAACCTGGCCGACAATGCTTTTGACGATGGCTACAACGCTGCTCATTGGACTCTCCGTGTGACCCGATTGGGGTACTTCCCTGCCAGAGCGGCGCTTTTGAAAGCCACTTCAGGCGGAACTGTGTCGATTGATATGTTGACGATTTTGACGTCAAAATTCCG
Organism: Pseudomonas sp. 5.2; assembly: GCF_059025405.1. Classification (NCBI taxonomy): domain Bacteria; kingdom Pseudomonadati; phylum Pseudomonadota; class Gammaproteobacteria; order Pseudomonadales; family Pseudomonadaceae; genus Pseudomonas; species Pseudomonas sp. 5.2. Next base: position 13,256 of record NZ_JBYBHH010000033.1, on the reverse strand, counting down.
TCTATAACTGTTTGGAATTAACTATCTGCCAAACTATTGACCTTATACTCGCCATCCTAAACAATCGGCAATGTAATGTCACATTGATATTTGCACCTTTGCCACCCCTTCCTTTAGTACTAATCCAGTGCCCGTCGGAAGTTCGCTCATCGGTCAGATCAGGTGCCATTTTCCAGGCCCTGAAAACCTTCAACCGTGATTCAGGACAACTGCGCCTTCGGGAACCCGCCAAAAATGCGTGCGTCACTGTTTACCATTCTTCCCATCACCCTAGCCGCCACGTTCGTACAAGCACAATCCTTGCCCGAAGCTATGCAAACAGCCCTTGAGCGACACCCGGAAATCCAGGCCGGCGTGAATGCTCGCGTGGCGGCGGATTACCAGCTGCGCGCGGCCCAGGGCGGCTACTTGCCGAGGGTCGATGTAACGGCGGGCTATGGGCGCGAAAGTACCGATAGCCCGAGTACCGGTAACCGCTGGGACACACTGAACCGAGGTGAGTCAGCAATCCGTCTTCGCCAAATGGTTTTTGACGGTTTTGCCACGTCAAACGAAGTCGACCGTCAACAAGCCACCGCCAACGCCCGGGCCTACTCCCTGATGGGCACCTCCGAGCGCACCGCACTCGACGTCGCCCAGGTGTATCTGGATGTGCTGTCGCGGCGCGAGATGGTGCGCCTGGCCGAAGACAACCTGAGCAACCACGAACGTATTCTGGATCAGATCAAACTGCGCACCAGCCGCGGCGTCGGCCGCCTGGCTGACCTAGACCAGGCCGAGGCACGCCTGGCTCAGGCGCAAAACAACCTGATCACCGAGAAGACCAACCTGGCCGATGCCAGCACCAATTACCTCAGCGTCGTCGGCCAGGTGCCCGATGAACTGAGCGCACCGGCGCCGTTCATCGACCTGCTGCCCGCCACGCTGGAGGAAGCCCGCACGCAGTTGGTTGAAAGCAGCCCGGTGCTGCGCTCGGCCGAATCGGACGTTGCCGCCGCAGAAAAACAGTACGAGGCCGCAAAGTCGTCCTTCTACCCCCGCTTCGATGCAGAACTCGGACGAACGGCGGATAACAATATCGACGGCACAGCAGGCCATAACAACGAATGGCAGGCTATGCTGCGAATGAACTTCAACCTGTATGCTGGCGGCAGCAACAAGGCAGACCTGGAGTCCAAGTCGTACCTGTCCAACCAGGCGCTGGATATCCGCAACAATGCCTTGCGTCAGCTCAATGAAGAGTTGGGCCTGGCATGGAATGCTCAGGAGAACGCCAACGCCCAGTTGCCGATCGCCCAGCAGTACGTCGATCACAGCAACCGTGTGCGCAGCGCCTACCAACAGCAATTCAGCCTGGGCGAGCGAACCCTGCTCGACTTGCTCGACAGCGAGAATGAAACCTTCACTGCCCAGCGTCGCCTGGTGGAAGTGAAGAACATACAATTGTTTACTCAGTATCGAATCAAGGCGACCATTGGCCAACTGCTCAAGAGTCAGGGTGTTGTAGCCCCGATGGCCACCGTTGTGCAGAACGATCTGAAACCAAGGGTGAGCCTGCCAGGCCTGAACTGAGGCCCACCCTGCCCCACCCACCGCAAGGATGAAGAGAGCGCCGCGTGGAATCCGAAGTCAGTCGAGTCCAACTCAGCCACGATCCACGCAGTCAGCATGACGATCCCTTGCTGGATAGTCTGCTGAGCCTGTGTGTCCTGCACCAGAAACCTGCAAGCCGGGTCATGCTGACCACCGGCCTGCCGCTACCCGCGCAGCGCCTGAGCCCCGAGCTGCTGCCCCGTGCGGCGGCCAGGGCCGGCCTGCAAGGGCGGCTGCTGCAGCGTAAACTGGAGCAGATCCCCAGTATCGCCATGCCTGCCATGCTGTTGCTCAAGGAAGGCCGCAGCGCCGTCCTGCTGGGCTGGGAGAATGAAGACACCGCACGCCTGCTGCTCAGCGAGAGCGATGGTGGCGAGGTGCACGTCAGCCGCGAAGCGCTGCTCAGTGACTACAGCGGGCGTGTGTTCTTCGCCCAGCCGCAGCACAAGTTCGACGTCAACCACGGCAACCTCATCCCGCGCGCGAAATCCTGGTTCCGCGACACCTTGCTGCGCAGCAAATGGCTGTATATCGACGCCATCGCCGCCAGCCTGGTGATCAACCTGATCGCCTTGGCAGCGCCGCTGTTCGTGATGAACGTGTATGACCGGGTGGTGCCCAACCAGGCGACCTCGACCCTTTGGGTGCTGGCCGTCGGCATCGCCGGGGCCTACTTCTTCGACCTGATCCTCAAGGGCCTGCGCGGCCTCTGCCTGGACTTGGCCGGCAAGAAGACCGACCTGATCATCTCGGCGACCTTGTTCGAACGTATCGTCGGGATGTCGATGAAGTACCGCCCCGCGCGGGTCGGCAGCTTTGCCCAAAACATCCATGAGTTCCAGGGTTTACGCGACTTCCTCGCCTCTTTGACCCTGACCAGCCTGATCGACCTGCCGTTCACGCTGCTGATCCTGATCGTCATCGCCATCATTGGCGGGCACCTGGTGTGGATCCCGGTCATCGCCTTCCCGCTGGCCCTGGGCATCGGTTACGCCCTGCAACGGCCGCTGATGGCGACCATGGAGCGGACCATGGCCCTGGCCTCGGAACGCCAGTCGAGCCTGATCGAGACCCTGGCAGGCCTGGATGCGGTCAAGGTCAACAACGCCGAAAGCGAGCGCCAGTACATGTGGGAACAGACGCTCGGCACCCTCAGCCGTCTGGAACTGCGCGTGAAGGTGCTGTCGAGCCTGGCGATGAACATCACCCTGCTGATCCAGCAACTGGCTGGCGTGGCGATGATTTGCGTCGGGGTCTACATGATCATCGACGGCAACCTGAGCATGGGTGGCCTGGTCGCCTGTTACATGCTCAGCGGCCGTGCCCTTGGCCCGCTGGGGCAGCTCAATGGTTTGCTGGCCCGCTATCAGCAGGCCAAGGTGACCATGGTTTCCACCGACCACATGATGGAGCTGCCGCAGGAACGCAACTTCGAAGAGCGCCCACTGAGCCGCCGGGTGCTGCAAGGCAGCATCGAGTTCCGTGGGGTGGACTTCACCTACCCTAACCAGCAGAACCTGGCCCTCAAGAACATCAACCTGACTATTCGCCCCGGCGAGAAGGTGGGCATCATTGGCCGAAGCGGTTCGGGCAAGAGCTCGTTGGCCAAGCTAATCGTTGGCCTGTATGAATCCGACGGCGGGTCGCTGCTGGTCGATGGCGTGGATATCCGCCAGATCGACGTCAGCGAGCTGCGCCACAATATCGGCTACGTGCCCCAGGACATCCAGCTGATGGCCGGCACCCTGCGCGACAACCTGGTCAGCGGCGCCCGCTACATCGAAGACGAAATGATCCTGCAGGCCGCAGAGCTGGCAGGTGTTCATGAGTTTGCCAGGCTGCACCCTGACGGCTATGAGCTGCAGGTGGGCGAACGTGGCCAGAACCTCTCCGGCGGCCAGCGGCAGAACGTCGCCCTGGGCCGTGCATTGCTGCTCAACCCACAGATCCTGCTGCTCGACGAACCGACCAGCGCCATGGACAACACCGGTGAAGAGCGCCTCAAGCAGCGCCTGCAGGCGGTCATCGAAAACAAGACGGTGCTGCTGGTGACCCACCGCGCCTCGTTGCTGTCGCTGGTGGACCGGCTGATCGTGATCGATCGCGGGCAGATTGTCGCCGACGGCCCGAAAGCCGCGGTCATGGATGCGCTGAAGAAGGGGCAGATCAGTGTTGCATAAGCTCGATATGGGGCAATTCAAGGATGGCCTGCGGCGCTACTTCAAAGGCTCCGACTCGCTTGGCGGGCAGCCACTGCCTGAGGTCAACAAGGCGCTGATCGAGGACGCGCCACGGGTGGTTCGCCTGACCATCTGGGGTGTGATCGCGTTTTTCGTGTTCATGATCGTCTGGGCCAGCGTCGCGCCGATCGATGAGGTCACGCGGGGCGAAGGCAAGGCCATTCCGTCGTCCAAGGTGCAGAAGATCCAGAACCTTGAGGGCGGCATCATCGCCGAGATCTACGCCAAGGAAGGGCAAATCGTCGACGTCGGCCAGCCCTTGCTGCGCCTGGACGAAACCCGCTTCGCCTCCAACGTCGGTGAAACCGAGGCCGACCGCCTGGCCATGGCGCTGCGGGTCGAACGTCTGAGTGCCGAGGTCGAAGACCGCCCGCTGAAAATCGATGAAGAACTGCGCAAGGCAGCGCCCAGCCAGGCAGCCAACGAAGAGTCGCTGTACCTGAGCCGGCGCCAGCAACTGCAGGACGAAATCGGCGGCCTGCAGCAACAGTTGGTACAGCGCCAGCAAGAGCTGCGCGAGTACACCTCCAAGCGCGCCCAGTATGCCAACAGCCTGCAACTGCTGCGTCAGGAAATCGCGATGTCCGAGCCGCTGGTGGCCCAGGGCGCGATTTCCCAGGTTGAAGTGCTGCGCCTGCGCCGTGCCGAAGTGGAGAACCGTGGCCAGATGGACTCAACCGCGCTGGCCATCCCCCGCGCCGAGGCGGCCATCCGCGAAGTGCAGAGCAAGGTCGAGGAGACCCGTGGCAAGTTCCGCAGCGAGGCGCTGACTCAGCTCAACGAGGCCCGCACCGAGCTCAACAAGGCCACTGCCACCAGCAAGGCACTGGATGACCGGGTACACCGCACCATGGTCACCTCGCCGGTACGCGGTATCGTCAAGCAGCTGCTGGTCAACACCATCGGCGGGGTCATCCAGCCGGGTAGCGACATCGTCGAAGTGGTGCCGCTGGACGACACACTGGTCATCGAGGCGAAGATCCTGCCCAAGGACATTGCCTTCCTGCACCCTGGGCAGGAAGCGACCGTCAAGTTCACCGCCTATGACTACACCATCTACGGTGGCCTGAAGGCCAAGCTGGAACAGATCGGTGCCGATACCATCACCGATGAAGACAAGAAGACCACGTACTACCTGATCAAGTTGCGCACCGACCGCAGCCATTTGGGCACCGACGAGAAGCCGCTGCTGATCATCCCCGGGATGGTGGCGACGGTGGATATCATGACCGGCAAGAAGACCATCATGAGCTACTTGCTCAAGCCGATCATGAAGGCGCGTTCGGAAGCCTTGCGCGAGCGTTGAGTCTTACGCAATCCCGGTAGGAGCAGCCTTGTGCTGCGAAGAGGCCAGTGGCAGCACGGAAGATTATCGGTGCCGCCACTGGCCTCTTCGCAGCACAAGGCTGCTCCTACCCGTTCAGCGCCAGGGTGCGGGCTCACCCACCAACTGCCCCTGAATACCACCCACGCCCATTTCCCGCAGCACCAACCTTTCCCCTTCCGTCTCGACCCGTTCAGCAATCAACGGCAGGTCGATGCTGTGCGCCGCGCGCTGTATCGCTTCGATGAACAGGCGCTTGTGTTGTTCATGGTCGATGTTACGGATATAGCTACCATCGATCTTCAGGTACGCAAGGCCCAGGTGCGCCAGGTTGCCAATCATGCTGAACCGGCCGCCAAAGCGCTGCAGCGCCAGCCCGAAGCCATGCGCGTGCAGGCGCCGGGTCAGCTGTTCGAGGGCTGACTGTTCGGGCAATTGCTCTTCGCCGATCTCGAATGTCAGGCGTGGGCCCAGCGCCGCATGCTGGCTCAACAGCTCGTAGACGCGTTGCAGCGCCTTGGGGTCGGCCAAGGTTGCAGCGGACAGGTTCAGCGCCAGCACCTGATCATGAGTGCGCAGGTGGGCAAGCACCTTTTCCAGCACCAGCAGATCCAAGCGCGGCATCCAGCCAAAGCGCTCCAGCCAAGGCAAGAAGCGCCCGGCCGGCAACGCCTCGCCCCGCTCATCGTGCAAACGTGAGATCACTTTGTGGTGCAGTACCCTTTGCCCTGTGGCGCAGTCCACCACCGGCTGGAAGAACAGTTCGAATTGCCCATTGACGAAGGCCTGGTCGAGCCGCTCATGCCAGGCATGATGGCTATCACCGGCCACCGCGGCCGCACCCTGTTCAAGGCACACCCAGCCCGGCGCCGGCTGGTTTTCGGCACGCGCCAGGGCCTCGTCGGCGAGCTTCAGCAATGCCTGTGGCGCATCGCCGGGGGTGAACGGCGCAAGGCCGATGCACGCCACCGGGTCGACATCACTGGCGCCCGTCTCGTGCAGGCTCTGCAGTGTCGCCTCCAGGGCCTGGGCGAGCTGTACCGCCTCTTCATGCACCATACCCGGCGCCAGCACGGCGAACTCGCCCCCACGGCTGCGCGAGATCAGGTCTTTGGTCTCCGGGTAGCTGGCACAGGTGCGGCGAAGCTGCTCGCCCACTGTCTGCAACAGCTGATCGGTGCGCTGCCCGCCCAGGCGCGCGTTAAGGCCTGCCAGGCCCTGAACCCGCAGCAACAGCAAGTAACCGGCGCGCGCCTCTTCCAGGTTGCTGACGCGCGTATTCAGTTGCATCTCGAAATAGCGGCGGTTGGACAAGCCGGTGAGGCTGTCCTGGTAGGACTCTGCGCGCAGCCGCTCACTGCGCTCGGCCTGCTCGGTAAACAGTGCCTTGAGCTTCTCGACCATCTGGTTCATTGCCTGCACCACACGGCGCAGCTCAGGGGTGCGCGGCAGGTCTGGCAGGCTGAGGAATTCGCGCCGAGCGATGGCATGGGATTGCTCGACCATGTAATCCAGCGGCCGCAATTGCCGACGCAGCAGCAAGGCGCCGAGCACCGCGCTGGCGGCACCGCACAGCAACAACCAACCCAGGCTGCCCAAGGCACTCTGCCAGAGTTTGGCAATGGCGAACATCGGATGGCTGATCACCTCCACCCGCGCCGCCTGCTGCCAGCCACGGCTGACGATGGCATCCCCACCTGCGGCTTCAAGGCCGATGAGGTGGACGAACCAGGCCGGCACACCCCCCGGGTCGGGCTCGGCGTGGCGCTCCACCAGCACGGCATTGGAGCCCAGGTCGACAACCTTGATGCTCGCATAGTAGCCACTGTCGAAGATCGAGCTAACCATCAGTTCGACCATCGCCGGGTCGTCGATATTAGGCGTCAGCGACAGCGCCAAGGCAGTGGCCGCGTCCTGGGCGTGCGAGCGCAGCTGGTTGACGTACTGGCTGCGCGAGCTCTCCAGGCTGACCATGAAGCTGCCGCTGAAAGCGACCACCAGGAACAGGCAAATGGCCAACAGCAATTGTTTGAACAGTGACATCTGTGCTCCTTCAGTAAACCGGCTCGGCCGGGAACCCTTCGGCCTGCATTTTCTTCAGCAAATCCTGCCAACGTGACAGGCGCTTGGTATCGCCGACCTTCTTGTTGCCGGCGGCGCCTGTCAGCCACAACCCCTCGCCATTGAAGGCGTACACCGGCAGCAAGTCGGGGCGCTGGCTCGCCGGCTTGATGGCATCCATCAGGCTGTCGAGCACCAACGGCTGAGCCTGTGGGCTGGCATAATAGGTCAGTACCATGTGCGCCCGGTTCTGCCGCAGCGCCTTGACGTAGGTGATGCGCAGCTTCTCGCTGGGGACGCCCATACGTCGCAGGCTGAAATACTTGGCAATAGCGTAGTCCTCGCAATCACCGGCCCCCTTGATCAGGGCCTGGACCGGCGTGGCCCAGTAATCGACCTCATGCCACAAGTCGATGTCTTCGACGTAGCGCAATTGCTGGTTGAAGAAGCGATTGACCACTTGCAGCCGTTCCAGCTCACTGCCCTGCTTCTGCGTGGCCATCAGGTTCTGCCAGGCGTCGATACGCCCCTGCCCCGCGCCAAGCGGGCCATACAGCGCCTGCGACTGGCGGCTGATCTGGGAAAAATCCCAATCCGCGTGCAAGCCGCCCAGTAGCAAGCTACCCAGCAGCGCGGCAAGGCCGACACGTCGCACAGCGGTTTTGAACATCCAGGATATCGCCACTGCGAAGACCTGTTCAGACCCGTCGAAAGCAGCGATGGTGCGGCCTGCCCGTGCAAAAAACAATGGCACCCTGCAATCACGCAGCCAATGGTCGGGCCATACTGACTTTATGGCTATCTCGTTCTATGTACCGCTTCCTTTGCCAAGCGACTTCATACACCATAGCCGCGGCCTTGGGTCGGCCGCTCCAGTGCGGTCGACGGTTTGACAAGCCCCCTTGCCTGTTACTAGTGTCATTGGATCCAACTTTTCTTATCGTCGAGGCAGACTCCGCGTGGCCGAGAAAATCAAACTGAGCAACGTGCTGGCTAGCGAACAGCTATCCCCACACATGGCACGTGCTGTTATCGAGGAGCGCCTGCGCAGCGCCATTCTTGATGGTCGTCTGCCGCCAGGTACTGCCGTGCGTCAGCAAGAGCTCGCCACCTTGTTCGGGGTCAGCCGCATGCCCGTGCGCGAGGCCTTGCGCCAGCTCGAGGCGCAATCGCTGCTGAACGTGGAGATGCACAAGGGCGCAGTGGTTGCGCCCTTGATTGGTGAAGACGCGGTGGACACCTACGCCCTGCGTGTTCTGCTCGAAAGCGAGGCCCTGCGCCAGTCCATTCCGTTGCTCGATGCCGATGACATCGCCCGCGCGCGCGGGTATATCCAGCAACTGGAAAACGAAACCCGTCACGCCGAAATCGGCCGCCTCAACCGCCTGTTCCACATGGCGCTGTATAGCAAGGCGCCGAACAAGAAGTTACTGCGCCTGATCGAGAACGAACTGAACGAAGAAGAGCGCTTTCTGCGCTTCCATCTTTCGTCGATGGGGCTGGGCAAGCTCACCCAGGACGATCACAACGCGCTGGTGGATGCGGCCAGCGACAAGCTGGTGGATGAAGCGGTCGCGGTGCTTGAGCAGCACTTGAACTCAGGGGCGCGTGTTATCAGGCAGTATCTGGATTCACAGCTAAGGCGGTAGCCGGTTCTGAGCGGGATAGCCGGTCGCCCGACATCAGCCTGTTGCAAAATAAACGGGCTCCGCAAACAATGAGACTAATTATCATTTATGTCCATTGAAGCCAGCGCCCTCCTCCATGCCTTCCAATGACTCCGTGCAAACGCTCTACAGTGACCACCACGGCTGGTTGCATGCCTGGCTGCGTAGCAAGCTGGGTAACGCCGCCGATGCCGCAGACCTGGCCCAGGACACGTTCGTCCGGCTGTTGCAGCGTGGCGAGCAGGTACAGCTCAATACGCCAAGAGCCTTCTTGCGCACCGTGGCGCGCGGGCTGGTGATCGATCACTGGCGCCGTGAAGAATTGCACCGGGCTTACCTCGAAGCCTTGGCCCACCTGCCGGAAGCCTTGGCACCCTCGGTGGAAACCCGCGAGGTGCTGCTCGAACTGCTGGAGCGTATCGCTCGCATGCTCGATGGCCTCAAGCCAAAGGTGCGCCGCGCTTTTCTGCTGGCCCAGTGCGAAGGGCTGAAACACCAGGCGATCGCCGAGCAGATGGGTATCTCGGTGCGCACGGTGGAGCGCTACATTGCTGATGCGCTTTATCATTGCTACCTGCTGCGCTTTGAAGACGAGCGATGACACCCGCCGCCCCTTCCGCCAAAGCGGTCAAGCAAGCCATTCAGTGGATGCTCAGGCTACGAGAAAGCGGCAATAGCCTCGTGCTGCTGCAGCAATGCGAGCAGTGGCGTAGCGCACGGCACGAGCACGAACTGGCCTGGCAACGGGTGGTTCACCTGCATCAGGACCTTGACCTGCGCGCCATCCCCGGCGCGGGGGTTGCCCTACAGACCTTGGAAACCAGCCAGCGGCGCCTGCACCGTCGCCAGGCGCTCAAGTTGCTTGGCTGCGCCGCCATGGCGGGCTCGGCGACATGGCTGGCGAAAGACCTCGATACCGTCAGCGGCTGGACTGCGGACTACGCGACTGCCACGGGCGAACGGCGTAGCTTCCAGCTACCCGATGGCTCGCTGATGCAACTCAACACGCGCAGTGCGGTAGACCTCGCTTTCGACGATCAGCAGCGCTTGCTCCGCCTCAGGCATGGGGAGCTGATGCTCACGTGCAGTGACGCACATAACCAGGCTCGCCCTCTGCTGGTACAGACGCAAGATGCCCTGCTCGAAGGTTTCGACGGGCGCTTTGTGGTGCGCCAGGAGCGAGACTGCACGCAGGTCAGCGTCAGCCACGGCAACGTGGCGATACACCGGCCGGGGAACGGCCAGGTGCAGTGGATTGCCAGCGGCCAGCACTGGCGCCTGGACGCCCAGGGCGCACAACGCCTGGAGAGCGTGGCCATGGACCCGGCTGCCTGGAGCGAAGGGCTGATCGTTACCCGCGACATGCGCTTGCGCGATTTTCTTGAACAAGTGGGCCGTTATCGCCACGGCTACCTGGGTTGCAGCGATGAGATTGCTGGTTTACGCCTGTCAGGTGTGTTCCGCCTCGAGGACCCTGAGCAGCTGCTGCAATTGCTGCCACAAACGCTGCCGGTGAGGATTCGCCAACGCACGCGCTGGTGGATACGTGTGGAGCAGGTTGCCTGACTTCACCCAAGCGCTGTTCTTTTTGGCGGGTTTTGGGCGCCGATCCGGCTAGGACAGTAAGCATCGTCTTCTGCCCTCCCACCCTTCAACGGACTCTTTCATGCCCATCGCCTCACCACACACACGCGTGCCCAACGAGAATGATTTTCGACCTGTCTTGAATTCAGCCGCTCTGCGCAAAGCAGTCCAGGCAGCTTTGTTCGGCACAGCCTTGGGCATGTCCACCCTGCCCCTCCATGTTCTGGCCGCCGAAGCGCCCCAGGTTAGCCAGCAGTACGCGATCCCGGGTGGGGAACTGAACGATGTACTCAACCAGTTTGCCCGCCAGGCGGGGATCACCCTGTCGAGCACGCCGCAGTTGACCAACGGGTTGCAGTCCAATGGCTTGCAAGGGCATTACTCGCCTGATCAGGCCCTGCGCCAACTGCTCAATGGCAGCGGCCTGGAAGCCGTCAGCCAGGGTGGGCACAGCTACGTGCTGCGGGCCCAGCCTGAAGAGGCCGCATTGTCGTTGCCAGACACCGACGTGCGCAGTTTTACCCTGGGTAATGCCCTGGGCAGCATGGACGGCTACAACGCCACGCACAGCCAGGTGGCCACCAAGACCAGCATGCCGTTGGTGGAAACCTCACAGTCGGTTTCAGTGGTCACCCGTCAACAGATGGACGACCAAGGCTCGCAGACCGTTGCCCAGGCCATGCGCTATACGCCAGGTGTGCTGACCAACCCCTATGGCGCTACGCACCGCTACGACTATGTGGCCATGCGGGGCTTCAACGACGGCTCGGTAGACAACATCTACGTCGATGGCCTGAAATCCATGGGTGACAACGGCACCTACAGCACCATGCAAGTGGACCCGTACTTCCTTGAGCGCATCGACATTCTGAAAGGGCCGTCTTCGGTACTCTATGGCCGCAGCTCCCCAGGGGGCCTGGTGGCACTGACCACCAAAAAGCCACTGTTCACGCCATTCCATCAAGTGCAGGCCACAGTCGGCACCCAGGGCCAGCGTGGCATGGGTTTCGACTTCAGCGGCCCGGTCGATGACGACAAACGTATCGCCTATCGCCTGACAGGTTTGGCCGATAGCGCTGATACCCAGTTCGACCACAACAAGGAAGAACGCTACGCCATAGCGCCGGCTATCAGCATCGACTTCACCGAAGACACCTCGCTGACGCTTCAGGCGTATCTGCAGCATGACCCGAATGGTGGGTACCACGGCGGTAACCCGGCAGACGGCATGCTGCACAAGCGCAACGGGCTGCGTCTGTCAGATCACTTCTTTGAAGGCGAGCCTGGGATCGACAACTACGAACGCACTCAGCAGTCGTTCAGCTACCAGTTCGAGCACCGCTTCAACGATGTGTTCACCGCCCGGCAGAACTTCCGCTACCAGGACTCTGACGTCTCGATGGACCAGGTGTATTCCGCTGGCTGGGCAGATGCCGACAGCAATATCCTCAACCGCGCCTATACCGGCGGCGACGAGCGCCTGCACTCCTATATCATCGATAACATGCTGCAGGCAGAGTTCTTCACCGGTGCGGCCAAGCATACCTTGCTGCTTGGCACCGACTATCAACGCCGCAAAGCCGACGTGGAATGGCGCTACGGCACGGTCGATGCGCTGGATGCCGGCAACCCTCAATATGGCAATGGCAACCTGCAGGTACTCGGCGAGAACCGCTACCAGCGTCGCCTGCAGCAGACAGGGGTGTATTTGCAGGACCTGGTCGAGCTCGACCAGTGGCGCTTCTCGCTGGGGCTGCGTCAGGACTGGGTGAAGGTTTCTGAGGAAAACCGCGACAGCAACACCAAGGTCAATGACGAACGCACCAAGTTCACCACCCGAGCAGGCGTGCTCTACTTGTTCGAGAATGGCCTGGCGCCTTATGCCAGCTACTCGGAGTCGTTCAACCCCAATACCGTGTCCGACCAGGATGGCCGCCCACTGGCGCCGACCGAGGGCACCCAGTGGGAAGCAGGTATCAAGTACCAGCCGCCAGGCAGTGACAATCTGTTCACCGCCTCGGTGTTCCGCATCGAGCAAGAGAACCTTGCCTCCAAACAACCGAACGAGGAGTTCTATCGCCCTGTGGGTGAAGTTCGCTCACAAGGGCTGGAGCTGGAGGCCCATGTTCAGCTGACTGATAACCTCAAGCTGTTGGGCGGCTACACCTTTACCGACATCGAGTACGCCAAGACGATGCCGAGCCTGGTGTCGACCCAGTTGGACAACAAGGGTAATTCGCCCACCCAGGCACCCAAGCAGATGTTTTCGCTGTGGGCCGACTACAACTTCCGGCAGGGGGCGTTGGACGGCCTGCGGCTGGGCGGCGGGATGCGCTATGTGGGGTATAGCTGGGTGGATGCGGAAAACAGCATGAAGGTACCCTCCTACACGCTGTTTGACGCTTCGATCGGGTATGACCTGGGCAAGGTCGGCCTCACCGGGGTGGATGTGCGCCTGAATGCGAACAACCTGACCAACGAAAGCTACATCACCTCATGTGCCAGCCTGAACTACTGCTACATGGGTGAAGAGCGAAACGTAAGCGCTACGGTCAGCTATCAATTCTGACCGGAAAAGACAAAGCCCCTGTCTGCATCGCAGACAGGGGCTTTGGGTTTGAATCTTGACGATGACCTACTCTCACATGGGGAAACCCCACACTACCATCGGCGATGCATCGTTTCACTGCTGAGTTCGGGATGGGATCAGGTGGTTCCAATGCTCTATGGTCGTCAAGAAATTCTGTGTGCCGGCCCGTCTTCAAGACGTGCCCGCGAATTTCTATG
>NZ_JBYBHH010000032.1:0-24447 GCF_059025405.1 Pseudomonas sp. 5.2 | reverse complement strand
GCTTGCCGGCGATAGGGCTATGAGTACCTACCAATGAGTATCTGCCCAAAAACGACCACCCACACATTCGGGGTATGTTGCCCTCAAGCAAATCCCCCGATAGTGAACCCATCGGCTCGTTCCGGAGCAGTCACACGATGGAGTTGCTATGCGCAAGGCACTGAAGGTGATTGGCAGCCTGTTGCTGGCGTCGACCGCGACGCAGGCACTGGCGGTAGAGGGGGACAGCGGTAACACGTTAAGGCTGTACAACTGGACCGACTACATCGGCGAAACCACCTTGGCCGACTTCGAGAAGGCCACCGGCATCAAGGTCATCTACGACACCTTCGATGGCTACGAAACCGTCCAGACCAAATTGCTCACCGGCCGCTCCGGCTACGACCTGGTAATGCTCAACGCCTCCCTGGTACCCCCGTTGATTCAGGCCGGCGTGTTCCAGCCGCTGGACAAGCAGCAACTGCCCAGCTGGCACAACCTGGATGAGCAGGTGGTGAGCAACCTGCAAGGTTACGACCCCGGCCTCAAGTACTCGGCACCCTATACCTGGGGCAGCTCCGGGATCACTTACAACGTCGACAAGATCACCGCGCGCATGCCCGATGCACCGATCGGCTCGCTGGCCATGCTGTTCGACCCCAAGATCGTTTCGCGCTTCGCCGACTGCGGTGTCACCCTGATGGACGCGCCGACCGAGGTGATCCCGCTGGCCCTGCAGTACCTGGGCAAGGACCCCCGCAGCGCAGCGCCCGCCGACCTCAAGGCTGCCGAGCAGCTGCTGATGGGCATTCGCCCGTACATTCGCAAGTTCGACTCGGTCAACTACCTCACCAGCCTGCCCAACGGCGATGTCTGCCTGGCCCTGACCTGGTCAGGTGACTACGCCACCGCCCAGGCCCGTGCCATAGAAGCGAAAAAGGCCATCAAGCTGGCGTTCTTCATCCCCAAGGAAGGCTCGCTGATCTGGTTCGACAACCTCTACATCCCCAAGGACGCGCCGCACGCGGCCAATGCTCACCGCTTCATCGAGTTTCTGCTGCAGCCGCAGACCATGGCCAAGGTCACCGACTTCATCCACTACGCCAACAGCAATGCCGCTGCCACGGCGCTGGTGCACGCCGACATCCGCCAAGACCCGGCGATCTACCCCGATGCCCAGACCCGCCAACGCCTGTTCGCCCAGAAGACCCAGAGCCCCAAGGACATGCGCGCCATCACCCGGGTCTGGAGCACGGTCAAGACCGGTTTCTGAACACTGCCAACCGATTCCCGCCAAGGAGCTGCCCATGGCCACACCCAGCAAAGCATTCGCCATTGCCCACGACCCACTGGTGGACGCCGACAAGGCCCACTACATGCACGGCTACCATGTGTTCGACGAGCACCGTGAGCAAGGTGCGCTGAACATCGTCGAAGGTGAGGGCGCCTACATCCGAGACACCCACGGCAACCGTTTTCTCGATGCGGTCGGCGGTATGTGGTGCACCAACATCGGCCTGGGCCGTGAAGAGATGGCCCTGGCCATTGCCGACCAGGTGCGCAAGCTGGCCTACTCCAACCCGTTCTCCGACATGGCCAATGACGTCGCTATCGCGCTGTGCCAGAAGCTCGCGCAACTGGCGCCAGGTGACCTCGACCACGTATTTCTCACCACCGGTGGCTCTACCGCCGTCGATACCGCCTACCGGCTGATTCAGTACTACCAGAACTGCCGGGGCAAACCGGACAAGAAGCACGTGATCGCGCGCTACAACGCCTATCACGGCTCCACCACCCTGACCATGGCGATTGGCAACAAGGCTGCCGACCGCGTGCCAGAGTTCGACTACGCCCATGACTTGATCCACCATGTCTCCAACCCCAACCCGTACCGTGCCCCGGACGACATGGACGAGGCCGAGTTCCTCGACTTCCTGGTGGCCGAGTTCGAGGACAAGATCCTCTCCCTGGGCGCCGACAACGTGGCGGCGTTCTTCGCCGAGCCGATCATGGGCTCGGGCGGGGTGATCATCCCGCCCAAGGGCTACTTCGAGCGCATGTGGCAGGTGTGCCAGACCTACGACATCCTGTTCGTCGCCGACGAGGTGGTGACCTCGTTCGGCCGCCTGGGCACCTTCTTCGCCAGCGAGGAACTGTTCGGCGTCACGCCAGACATCATCACCACCGCCAAAGGCCTGACCTCGGCCTACCTGCCGCTGGGCGCGTGCATCTTCTCCGAGCGTATCTGGCAGGTGATCGCCGAGCCGGGCAAGGGCCGCTGCTTCACCCATGGGTTCACTTACAGCGGGCACCCGGTGTGCTGCACGGCGGCATTGAAGAACATCGAAATCATCGAACGCGAGCAGCTGCTGGCGCACGTCAAGGACGTGGGCAGCTACCTGGAGCAACGGCTGCAAACCTTGCGCGACCTGCCTTTGGTGGGGGATGTGCGTTGCCTGAAACTGATGGCCTGTGTCGAGTTCGTTGCCGATAAAGCCAGCAAGGCGCTGTTCCCTGATGCGGTCAACATCGGTGAGCGCATCCACAGCAAAGCCCAGGCCAAGGGGCTGCTGGTGCGGCCGATCATGCACCTGAACGTGATGTCGCCGCCGTTGATCATCACGCATGCGCAAGTCGACGAGATCGTCGAAACCCTGCGCCAGTGCATCATCGAAACGGCGCGCGAACTGACCGCGCAAGGGCTGTACCAAGGGCGATGAGCCTGGCGCAAAGGGCTGTGCGTGGGCGTGCCTGGCAGGCTAGACTGCCGGGCATGACCCAGGCCACTTCCGACACTCCGCTCACCCTCTCGCTGGGGGCGCTGCAGCACTGGCATGCAGCGCTGCAGCGTGCGCTCGCCCACTGTGAATCAGCCGATGCCCTGAGCTACGTGGCGGCTGCGATCAGCCAACTGGTGCAGGTCGAGTCGATGATGATCAGCCTCGAATGCCAGGGGCGTGCACCGCGCCTGCTGTACAAGCAGGGCATCCCCGAGGTGCATCGTGATGCGGTGCTCGAGCGTTACTTCAGCGCGGGCTACCTGCTCGACCCCTTTTGCCTGGCCGTGCAGAGTGGCTTGGCCGAAGGGTTCTATCACTTGCAGGAAATCGCCCCGGACAACTTCTTCGACAGCGACTACTACAAGGCCTACTACCTGGGCACCGGCTGCAGTGAAGACAGTTACTACATCGTCGACCTCAGCGAGGGCCGCAAGCTTTCGTTCAGCTTGTTTCAGGGGTGCAGTGGCACGCGTTTGAGCAGCGGGCAGATCGACCTGTTGCGGGCGGTCGAGCCAATGGTGCGCGAGCTGCTGGTGCGTTATGCCCGCTACAACCTTGAACCTGCCACGGCCTCGGCCGAACGGGGCAGCGTACAGGCAGCGTTCGAGAGTTTTGGCTGCCAGGTGCTTACGGATCGTGAGCGTGAAGTGGCGCACATGATCTTGCGCGGGCACTCGGTGAAGTCCACGGCGGTGGAGTTGGGGATCTCGCCGGAGACCGTGCGCATGCACCGCAAGAATTTGTACCTGAAGCTTGAGATCAATTCACAGTCGGAGCTGTTTGCGCGGTTTATCGACTGGTTGCGCCAGGGTGCCGTCGAGCACACCCTGGCGTTGTAGGCGCGGCCCTGGGCGTCAGGCCTCGATCAGGGCAGTGATAGCCCGGCCGACCTCCTGGGTGGACTTGTGCCCGCCCATGTCGCGGGTGGTGTTGCCTGCGGCGATGACCTGCTCGATGGCCCTGAGGATGTCATCGTGAGCAGCGCGGTAGCGCGGGTCGGCACCGTCGTTGCCGAGGAATTCGAGCATCAGCGCACCGGACCAGATCATCGCGATCGGGTTGGCGATGTTTTTGCCGAAGATGTCCGGCGCCGAGCCGTGTACCGGTTCGAACAGGGACGGGAACTTGCGTTCGGGGTTGAGGTTGGCCGAAGGGGCGATGCCGATGGTGCCTGCGCAGGCCGGGCCGAGGTCGGAAAGGATGTCGCCGAACAGGTTAGAGGCCACGACCACGTCGAAGCGGTCCGGTTGCAGCACGAAGCGGGCGCAGAGGATATCAATGTGCTGCTTGTCCCAGCTGATTTCCGGATAATTGGCAGCCATGGCTGCGGTGCGTTCGTCCCAGTACGGCATGCTCACGGCCATGCCGTTGGACTTGGTGGCCGAGGTGACGTGTTTGCGTGCGCGGGTTTGTGCCACGTCGAAGGCGTATTTGAGGATGCGGTCGACCCCACGGCGGGTGAACACCGATTCTTGCAGCACAATCTCGTTTTCGGTGCCTTCGAACATGCGCCCGCCCAGGGACGAGTACTCGCCTTCGGTGTTCTCGCGGATCACCACGAAGTCGATGTCGCCGGGTGCGCGGCCGGCCAGCGGGCACGGCACGCCCGGGAACAGGCGCACCGGGCGAATGTTCACGTACTGGTCGAAGTCGCGGCGGAACTTGAGCAGCGAGCCCCACAGCGAGATGTGGTCCGGGACCTTGTCGGGCCAGCCGACTGCGCCGAAGTACAGGGCGTCGAAGCCTTTGAGCTGCTCGAACCAGTCGTCCGGCATCATCTTGCCGTGGGCCAGGTAGTAATCGCAGCTGGCCCACTCGAAGAACTCGAAGCTGATGGCCAGGCCGTGCTTGCGAGCGGCAGCCTCGACCACGCGAATGCCTTCGGGGAGCACTTCGGTGCCGATGCCGTCACCGGGGATGGCTGCGATTCTGAATGTCTTGGTCATGGGGCGCACTCGTTGGCTAGGGAACAGGTGCGAGCCATGCTATAAGGCCTTCAATCGGAGATAATCCAGCCTTTCATGGATTCTTGGAACACGAAGCGTGAATAATCTGCCCAACCTCGATGACCTCAATATCTTTCTGCAGGTGGCCAAGCGCGCCAGCTTTGCCGCCGTGGCCGACGAACTGGGCATGTCGGCGGCGTACATCAGCAAACGCATTCGCGTGCTCGAGCAAAACCTGGAGGTGCGTTTGCTGCACCGCACCACGCGGCGGGTGACGATCAGCGAAGAGGGTGAGCGGGTGTACCAGTGGGCGCTGCAGATTTTCGATGCGGTGCAGCGCATGGGCGATGACATCAGTGCCCAGCACCGCGAACCGGCAGGGCAACTGCGCATCGCCAGCAGCTTGGGCCTGGGGCGCAGGTTCGTGGCCCCGGCCTTGTCAGAACTGGCCGAGCGCTACCCGCGTCTGGATATTCGGCTGGATGTGCATGACCGCCTGGTGGACCTGATCGAGGAGGGGGTCGACCTGGACATCCGCGTGGGCAATACCATTGCGCCCAACCTGATCGCCAAGCTGCTGGCCAAGAACCGTCGGGTGCTCTGTGCTTCACCTGCGTACCTGGCGCGGCAAGGCACACCGAAAGTGCTGGCCGACCTGGGCAGCCATGACTGCCTGGTAATCAAGGAGCGCGACCACCCGTTTGGTATCTGGCAGCTCGAAGGCCCTGAGGGCCAAGAAAGCGTGCGGGTGACGGGGGGCTTGTCCAGCAACCATGGCGAGGTGGCGCACCAGTGGTGCCTGGATGGGCGCGGAATATTGTTGCGGTCCTGGTGGGATGTGCACGACAGCCTGCTGGATGGGCGCCTGGTGCAGGTGTTGAGTGACTATCACCAGCCGGCGGATATCTGGGCCGTGTATACCTCGCCGCTGGCAAGTTCGGCCAAGGTGCGGGTGGCAGTGGACTTCTTCCGGCAGTATTTTGCCGAGCGGTATAGGTTGCCAGGGTAGCCAGGCTTTCGTGTTGTGGCGCCTATGCGATCGAGCGCCGCACGCGCGGCGCTTCGCAGCACAAGGCTGCTCCTACAGTTGTTTCGCAACGCCTGTACCAGCGCGCGCGACCGCCTCAGGAATAATTGGCCCGAAAAAATGTAGGAGCAGCCTTGTGCTGCGAAGCGCCGCGCGTGCGGCGCCCGATCTCATAAACGCACCAAAAACCAAGTCAGGCACCCAACGCCTACCTCACCGGTATCCGGCTAACCGCCTTGATTTCCCGCAGGGCCAGGCTCGACTGGATCGACGCTATGCCAGGTTGCCGCCGCAACACGTCTTCGACGAAACGGCCATAGCTTTCCAGGTCGGTCGCCAGCACCGTCAGCACGTAATCAGCCTCACCCGTGACCTTGTGGCAGGACAATACCTGCGGCAATTTCAGAATCACCTGCTCGAAGTCGTCAGGTGCTTCGGCCGAATGGTTGCCGAAGCGCACCTGGGCGAAGGCCATGACGTCATAACCCAGCTTCTTGCGGTCCAGGTTGGCCTGGTAGTCCTTGATCAGGCCCAGCTCCTCCAGGCGTTTGCGCCTGCGCCAACAGGGGGTCACGGTCATCGACAGGCGCTCGCCCAAGGCGGCGCTGGACAAGGTGCCGTCCTCCTGCAGCAGGCGCAGCAGTTCGCGGTCTACTTCGTCCAGTTCTTCGTAAGCAAAGGCTTTGCTCATTATGGGGCTACCGGGTGAATGTTTCGCTCAAGCATCCGGTTTTGCTGAGCATAAAGCAAAGCATTTTCAGCGGTCTGTCGCGAAAATTGGTTATCCGATACCACCTTGAAAAAGGACATTCGCGTGCTGACAGTCTTTAGCAACAAACACCGCTTGCACCATGGCTCCGAGCTCAAGGACGGGGCCATCACGCCGTCATTCGAGAACCCTCAGCGTGCCGATACCGTGCTGGCGCGTGTGCAGTCCACAGGCCTGGGCGATGTCATCGCCGAGCAATCGTTTGACCGTGCCTGCTATGTCGCGGCGCACAGCGAGCGCTATGTGAGCTTTCTGGAAAATGCCTGGGCAGAATGGACCGCCACCGGCAAGACCCATGATGCGCTGCCGCTGGTATGGCCGGTGCGCGACCTGGCCATCGACCGGGAGCCGGGCTTCATCGATGGCAAACTGGGCTTCTACGCCATGGACGCCGGCGCGCCGATTACCGGCGGCACCTGGGAAGCCGTGCGCAGCAGTGCCAACGTGGCACTGACCGGCATGCAGCGTGTAATCGATGGCGCGCCCAGTGCCTTCGCCCTGTGCCGCCCCCCTGGGCACCATGCGGCCCGCGAATACATGGGCGGCTATTGCTACCTCAACAATGCCGCCATTGCCGCCGAACGCTGCCTGAGCCAGGGTGCACGGCGCGTGGCCGTGCTGGACGTGGATTTCCACCACGGCAACGGCACGCAGAACATTTTCTATGACCGCCCCGATGTGTTTTTCGCCTCGATCCACGGTGATCCGCATGTGTCCTACCCGTACTTCTCCGGCTATGCCCACGAACAGGGCGCGGGGGCCGGGGAGGGCTTCAATGCCAACTACCCGCTGGGCAAAGGCACCCTCTGGGCGCAGTACCGGCTGGCGTTGCAGGACGCGCTCAAGCGCGTTGTCGCGCACCAGCCGGACTTTCTTGTCGTGTCGCTTGGCGTCGATACCTTCGAGGACGACCCGATCAGCCACTTCAAGCTCACCAGCGAAGACTTCCTGCGCCTGGGCGCGGAGATCGCACGCGTAGGCATCCCGACGCTGTTCGTGATGGAGGGCGGCTACATGGTCGATGAAATCGGCATCAATGCCGTGAACACGTTGCAAGGGTTCGAAGGCGCGGTTCGATAGCACACCGTGGCAAGGCCCTGCGCGGGCCTTGTTCGAAAGCCCTGATACCCACAATAAAAAGAGGTCGCTCATGCAAGACATGTCCGCAAGCCTTGATCAAAGCAAACCTACAGACTCAGCCCAAGACGGGCACCTCAAACGCACGCTGGAAAACCGCCATATCCAGCTGATCTCCATTGGTGGCGCCATCGGCACCGGCTTGTTCATGGGCTCGGGCAAGGTCATCGCGCTGTCCGGTACCTCCATTCTGCTGGTCTACGCGATCCTCGGTTTTTTCGTGTTCTTCGTCATGCGTGCCATGGGCGAGCTGCTGCTTTCTGACCTGCGTTTCAAATCGTTCGCCGACATCGTCGCCCACTACCTGGGCCCGCGCGCCGGCTTCGTGCTGAGCTGGTCCTACTGGCTGAGCTGGAGCGTGGCGGTGGTCGGCGACGTGGTGGTCGTGGCGGGGTTCTTCCAGTACTGGTATGCGGATGTGCCCGCCTGGATACCGGCGTTCCTCACCCTGTTCGTGCTGCTTGGGCTGAACATGTTGGCGGTGCGAATCTTCGGCGAAGTGGAGTTCTGGTTCGGGATCATCAAGATCGTGGCCATCGTCACGCTGATCATCACCGCAGCGGTGATGATCGCCACCGCCTATGTATCACCCAACGGCGTGGTGGCCTCGCTGTCCAACGTGGTGGCGCCCGGCGCGGTGCTGCCCCATGGCATCAGTGGGTTTTTCGCAGGCTTCCAGATTGCCGTGTTTTCCTTCGCTGGCACCGAGCTGATCGGTACCACCGCCGCCGAGGCAAAGAACCCGCACCGTTCGCTGCCCAAGGCCATCAACACCATTCCTTTACGCATCCTGCTGTTCTACATCCTGGCGCTGGTGTGCATCATCAGCGTGGTCTCGTGGGCAGAAGTGCCGGCCAACCGCAGCCCCTTCGTCGAGCTGTTCCTGTTGGCCGGCTTTCCCGCCGCTGCCGGCATGCTCAACTTCGTGGTGCTGACGTCGGCGGCATCCTCTGCCAACAGCGGCGTCTATTCTGGCTGCCGAATGCTGTTTGGCCTGGCCGAGCGGGGTAATGCACCCGCCATCTTTGCCAGGCTTTCGGCCCTCAGCGTGCCGGTGCACAGTTTGCTGTTTTCGGCGATGTGCATGCTGGCCGGGTTGGCCCTGCTGTTCATCATCCCCGAGGTGATGACGGTGTTCACGCTGATTTCGACCATCTCGGCGATTCTGGTGATCTTCACCTGGTCGATGATCCTCGCCGCGTACATCGCCTACCGCAAGCACAACCCGGCCGCGCACCAGGCGTCGAAGTTCAAACTGCCGGGTGGCGTGCCGATGGCCGTCACCTCGCTGGGCTTTCTCGGCTTCGTGCTGGTGCTTCTGGCCCTAGAGCCGGATACGCGGATGGCCCTGTGCGTGATGCCGTTGTGGTTTGTCTTTCTGCTTGTGGCTTATCGTCGGCGCAAGGCCTAACGCCCCTTGGCCAGGTAGGCGGCATATTCGTCATCCGGCACCATGCTGCCACCGGTGCCCCACACCAAGTGGGTCGCGTTGGCCATGCGCTGCGCCGTCAGCCCCATGCGCGCCAGGTACTGCGTTGCTTGCAGTACCTGCACCATGCCAGGCATGCCGGCCAGCGCCGAGGGCTCGAGGCGCACCTGCTCCAGGTCATGGGCCAGCACCAGCAATTGGTACAGCCGCTCGTCCGTGACCGTGTAGTAGCCGTCGAGCAGGCGCTGCATGGCCTTGCCAACAAAGCCGGAAGGGCGGCCTACCGCCAGGCCATCGGCTGCGGTGACGTTGTCGATGCCGAAGTCCTGCACGCTGGTTTCGTCATGCAGCCCGGTGTACACGCCAAGGAACATGCAGGGCGAATGGGTGGGTTCGGCGAAGACGCAGTGCACGTGATCACCAAACAGCAGCTTCAAGCCGAACGCCACCCCGCCAGGCCCGCCACCCACGCCGCAGGGCAGGTAGACGAACAGCGGGTGCTCGGCATCGACCTTGATGCCGGCGGCCTTGAACTGGCCCTGCAAGCGTTCGGCAGCCACGGCATAACCGAGGAACAGGTGAGGCGAGTTTTCATCATCGACGAAGTAGCAAGTAGGGTCCGCTGCTGCTTGCTGGCGGCCTTGTTCCACCGCAACGCTGTAGTCGGAGGGGTACTCGATCACGCTCACGCCGTTGGCGCGCAGTTTGTCCTTTTTCCACTGCCGCGCATCCGACGACATGTGCACCGTGGCCTGGAAACCCAGCCGCGCGCTCATGATGCCGATCGACAGCCCGAGGTTGCCGGTCGAGCCGACCGCTACCTTGTACTGGCTGAAAAACTGCCGGGCGTCATCCCTTGCCAATACTCGGTAATCGCTGTCCAGGGTGATCAGGCCGGCCGCCAGCGCCAGGTCTTCGGCATGCTTGAGCACTTCGTGGATGCCGCCGCGGGCCTTGATCGAGCCGGAAATCGGCAGCTCGCTGTCGGCCTTGAGCCAGAGCGCACCGCCTTGGGCAAGGCCAGCCTCTTGCAGCAGGGTGTGCTGCAGGGCAGGCAGCGAGCGGATCGGCGACTCGATGATACCGCCAGACGCGGCGGTGTCGGGGAACACCTCGGCCAGGTACGGTGCAAACCGCTGCAGACGGGCACTGGCTGCGCTGACGTCGGTGGCAGTGAGGCCGACGTCGCCCAGGGCTTGTGCGGTGGGGACGATACCTGGGTTGAACCAGCAGGTTTCGCGCAGCGTGACCAGGTCCTCGACCCGCGGGTGAGAGGCGTACCAAGCGTCTAGCGATTTGCCGTGAATCATGCGTTGTTCCTGTGTTGATGACCCGTGTGGAGTAGCAGGGTTGCCCCACATTCTGTGAACTGCCTATACCTCTCGGTATATGGACAGCCAACTGCCTGCCGAATAGCTTAACCCTCGACGGGGCGCACCTTGCATGCGCGATAAAAACAATTACGCCCCCCGCGACATTCAGTCCTGCCAACCCAACAACTCTTACAAGAATGAGGCGGCAAATGGAAAGCATCGGCACCTATGTCATCTACGTCATCATGGTGTGCGCGGTACTGGGTGCCGTGGCATCCATCTACAACCCGGAAGGCGAATTGGGCCAGGAATTCATTGCCGGCCTGCACAGCATTGGCCCCATCTTCATCCCCGTGGCCGGCATCATGGCGGCGATCCCTTATATTTCCGCAGGCATCAGCCAGTTGATCGCGCCGCTGTTCCTGGCGTTAGGCGCCGACCCGGGGATTGCCGGGCCCATCTTCATCGCCTCCGACATGGGCGGCTACCAGCTGGCCAAGGCCCTGGCGCAAAGCCCCGAGGGCTGGATCCTCGGCTTGATCACTGGCTTCCAGTCTGGTTCGACGATCATCTTCGTGATCCCGGTTGGGCTGGCGATGCTGCGCAAGGTCGACCACAAGTACATGGCCTTAGGCATCATGGCTGGCTTGTTGACCATTCCGGTCAGCATCATGGTGATTGCCATGACCATTCAAATGCTCGGCCTGGAGGTCCGCCCGGACATCGCCACCACTGGCGTGGCCACTCAGGCACTGCACTTCACCTGGCCGATGCTGGTGCGTAACCTGATGCCGTTGATTCTGTTCTGCATCGCGCTGGCTGCTGCACTTCGCTACTTCCCGACGCTGATGGTCTACCTGTTCCTCAAACTTGGGCAGTTCATGTACATCACGGTGGTGTTGGTGCTGGTGGCCTCCATCGTCCAGTACTTCACCGGCTTCTTCAGCAGCGTATTCGGTGGCTGGGGCTTCGCCCCTATCATCGCCGATGCCGACGACCAGTTCCGCGCACTGGAAATTGCGGGATACGTCGGCCTGATGCTGTGTGGGGCATTCCCGATGGTGCACCTGCTCAAGCGCTTTCTGGCCAACCCCATCGAGCGGGTCGCCTCGCGGTTCGGCATGTCGGGTGTTGGTGCAGCCGGTGTACTGGCCGCATCGGCCAACATCCTGGCAATGTTCAGGCTCGTCAGCGAAATGCCGCCCAAGGACAAGGTTTTGGTGATCGCTTTTTCGGTGTGCGCCGCCTTCACGTTCGGCGACCACATGGCGTTCTCTGCCAACTTCCAGCCCTCGTTGATCCTGCCGCTGATCATCGGCAAACTCAGTGGTGGCCTGGTCGCCATGTTGCTGGCCAGTTGGCTCGCCGTACCCAAGGCGCTTGAGATGGGGCGCCAGGATGAGGCCGCCAGCGCCTTCAAGGTGGCGGCTGAAGCGTCCTGATCGAAAAGCGTCGTCGACATGATCCGGAGCGCCCAGGGCGCCCCGGATTTTGTGCTTTTTGCGGCGCAGGGCGGTAAGTTCTGGGTGCTTCAGTGCACAAGAGCAGGGGGAACGATGACATTGGAAGAAGCGAACAGGCTGGCGGCCGTTATCGACGCGATAGGCACGGAACACTTGGGGCCCGCCATCGATGCGCTGCTGCGAGAGAAACTGGCGTTCGAGATGAGCTGTGGCTACCTGTTCCAGTTCAACCAGAAGGCTGTGCTGGTGCATAACGGCTACAACGACTCGGTGTCGGAGCGCACCTTGAATGCCTACGTGCGCGGCGGCTACCTGCTCGACCCGTTTTATGTCGCCTGCGTCAACGAACACCCGCCCGGGCTGTGGCGCATGAGTGAGCTGGCACCCGACAGCTTCTTCTCTTCGGGCTTTTCCATCTCCAAGGACATCCACCCGTGCGTGTCGTCCGACTACGGCACCTCGGTGGAGGAGGTGGGGTTCATCATCGCACTGCGCCCCCAGGTGGCTGTCGTCTACTCGCTGATGCGCAACCTCAGCAGTGGCAGCTTCGGCGAAGACGACATGCAGATGCTGGCCGCCATGGCGCCTGTGCTGGCCTCGGTACTCGGGCAGCATTGTCGGCTGAAGTACGCGGATTGCCTGCGCGATGCGCCAGCCGAGAGCGTGGTGCTGGAAGATGCGTTCGTCGAGATCCTGCAGGGCCAGTTGACCGAAACGCAGCGCTACATCGCCAAGTTGCTGTTGCAGGGGCACAGCAACGCGTCGATTGCCAGGCAACTGAATATTTCCGATGGCACGGTGAAAGTGCACAAGCACAATATCTACCAGCGGCTTGAAATTTCTACCAACGCCGAGCTGTTTCGCCTGTTCATCGACTACCTGGCCAAGGCCTGACGGCCTTGAAAGCACAACGCCCGAGGTGCTCCCCCAGGCGTTGTGCCAAGCTGTTGCGGCCTACTTGAACAGCGGGCTCAGGTGCTCGCTGAGGTACACCCCCTGAGGGTCGAGCTGGCGGCGCAGGGTGCGGAAATCCTCGGCACGGGGGTAGATCGCGCTGACGTCGTCGCCGGTCAGAAAGTGCAGCTTGCCCCAGTGAGGCCGGGCGCCGTATGAACGCAGAATCTGGTCGACCGCACGCAGGTAGTCCCAGTAGTCGGTGCCTGGCTGGCCGGACACCGAAATGGTGACACTGTCCTGCTCGAAGAACGGGCTCATCCAGGCGCCGTCGCCTGCGGTGAAACGGTACTCGATGGGGTAGATTGCCTCGGGGAAGTCCTCAAGCATCAGCTTGCGCACCGCCCGCAAGGCGTCCTTGCTGTGCCTGATGGGCACGGCGTATTCCAGTTCATGGAAGTTGGGCAGGTACTCGATAGGGTAGACGTCCGAGCTGTAGGCCACTTTCTCGAACGGGCTTTCCCAGGCCGGGCGGTCGGTGATGTCCATGACCTTTACTTCACAGACGTCAGTGGTGCGTCCGCTGGTGGAGGTGGCGGCGGTGTCGGGCAGGCAGTAGCAGTGCCGGCTCTGCTCGTAGGGGCACCAGAAGAAGCTGAAGTGGCGGTGTGTACGGGCCAGATCGTCGTGCTTGTCCATCACGCTTTCGAAGTCTTCACGCCAGATGCGTTCGTGCAGGTTGAAGCTGTCGGTCACCTGCAAGGTCAGCTCCGAGACGATCCCCAGCACCCCCAGCGACACCCGGCCAGCCTGCAGCAGGTCGGGGGTGCTTTCGTCCACCACGATGATCTCACCGTTGGGCTGAACCAGCTTCATGCCGACGATCGAGGAGGCCAGGTTACCCAGGGTCAGGCCGGTGCCGTGGGTGCCTGTGGTCAAGGCACCGGCAATCGACTGGCTGTCGATGTCACCCTGGTTGACCATGGACAAGCCTGCAGCCCGCAGCGCCTTGCCGAAGGCGTTGATGGTCGTTCCGGCCGCCGCAGTGACGCGTTTTTTCTCTAGGTCGATGTGGCGTACACCGCTCATGTTGCCCAGCGTCAGGTGCAAGCCATTGGTCAGCGCCACCGGGGTGAACGAATGCCCGGAACCTGCCACGCGCACGTTCATGCCATTGGCGCTGGCCTGGCTCACCAAGGTGCACAGTTCGTCTTCGCTGGAGGGCGCGCCACGCGCCGCGCGGATACACGACTGGTTGCCCGCCCAATTGCGCCAGTGCGCCTGATCGAGCCCGAACTCGTTGATGTGCATGTTGTTCGATGAGGTGGTCACGTTGCTCTCCTGCCCATTATTGTTGTGATCAGATGGCGGTGTAGCCGTTGTCGGCAAACAGGTGGGCGCCGTTGACGAAACTGGCGTCGTCGCTGGCCAGGAACAGCGCCGCAGTGGCCACTTCCGAGGGCTGGCACAGGCGCCCTTGGGCGGCGGCGATGGCATGTTCGCTGACATCCACGCCGTGTTTGCGCAGCATGTCGATTTCGCGCAGGCCATGGGCGGTGGCGATGAAGCCCGGGCAGATCGCGTTGGCGCGGATGCCGCGGTCGCGGAACTCCACGGCGATGGCCCGGGCGAACATGTGCGTGGCGCCCTTGCTGGTGCAATACAGCACCTCCATCGGCGTGCCCACCACGGCCGAGATCGACGACGTACAGACGATGCTGCCGCCGCCTGCCGAGAGCATGCCCGGCAAGACCGCCTTGGTGACCAAGAACATGCTTTTCACGTTCACGGCCATGATCCGGTCCCATTCTTCTTCGCTGGTTTCCAGGAAGGGCACGGCAGCCAGGATACCGGCGTGGTTCATAAGGACGGTGATGGGCCCAAACGCCTGTTCCACGGCAGCTACGGCAGACTTGACCTGTTGCGCGTCGGAGACATCGGCGGGGGCGAACAGCACGTCATGGCCGGCATCGCGCAACTGCTGTGCCACCTCAGCGCCTTTGCTGCCAGGCAAGTCGACGATACCGACCCGCGCCCCCTCTGCCGCGAACAGCTCCGATGCGGCCAGCCCGCACCCACCCGCGCCGCCTGTAATCAGCGCGACCTTGCCCTTGAGACGTCCCGTCATGTTCGACTCCGCGCCGCGCCGTTTGCCGGCGCAGCATTGGTTTTTATTGAGTGTGTGTGATGCCTCGGCGGTTCGCGATCGCGTGTCGGAGCATGAAACAGTTCAACGGGAACATCCATATACCGATGGGTATACGGGGGAGGGCAGGTCAGGTCGCCTGTTGTGCAATCAACGCCAGGCACCGCTGCACGATCGGGCTCACATCGCCCTTGCGACGGCTGAGGATGATCGGGCTGACGGCGCTGGTGTCCAGCAAGCCGACATACTCGATATCCGTGCGGTGCTGCTGTTGCACCGACGCCGGCACCAGGGTCACGCCGAGCCCGACGGCCACCAGGCCGATGGCCGTTTGCAGTTCGTTGGCCCACTGGCTGATCTTCAGGGTCATGCCGTGGTGGGCGAACAGGGCCAGCACATGGTCGGCGTAGCTGGGCCTGGGGTTGGCCGGGTACAGAATGAACGGCTCCTTGGCCAGTTGCGCGAGGGTCAGTGGGGTGCCTGCCAACGGGTGGCCCTTGGGCAATACCGCGACCAAGGGGTCTTCGCACAACACCTGCTGGAGGATGGCCGGGTCATCGATACGAATACGGCCGAAGGCGATGTCGATGCGGCCGCTTTTGAGTGCCTCGACCTGCTGCAACGTGGTCATCTCGCTCAACCCCAGTTCCAGCTCGCTGTCCTGGCGCAGTTCGCGGATCAGCGCTGGCAGCACGGTGTACAAGGTGGAGGGCGCAAAACCGATGCCCAGCCATTGGCGTTGCCCGTGGCCGATGCGGCGGGTGTTGTCGCTGATGTTTTCCAGTTGCTGGAGCAGGGTGCAGGTCTGTTCATAGAAGAACCGCCCGGCTTCGGTCAGGCGCAGCGGGCGCTCACGCAGCACCAGCAGCGTGCCGAGCTGCTCCTCGAGCTGGCTGATCTGCCGGCTTAGCGGCGGCTGGGCGATATGCAGCAGCTCGGCGGCACGGGTGAAGTTCAGCGTTTCGGCCAGCACCTTGAAGTAGCGAAGGTGGCGCAGTTCCATCAGACCTCCAGGGTATGGTGGGAGATTCATTTGATATTGGACGGGTATCAGGGTCTCGCGCAATGCTTGATCAATCAAGTAAGTGCAACTATCGGGTCTGCCATCTGCGGTCCGATCTGACGGGACCTGGCAACAATGACAAACACCCTGATTGAACGCATAGATGCAATTATCGTCGACCTGCCGACCATTCGCCCGCACAAGCTGGCCATGCACACCATGCAACAGCAAACCCTGGTGGTATTGCGCGTGCGTTGCAGCGACGGCATCGAAGGTATCGGCGAGGCGACCACCATTGGTGGCCTGGCCTACGGCTATGAAAGCCCCGAGGGCATCAAGGCCAATATCGACGCACACCTGGCGCCGGCGCTGATCGGCCTGCCGGCAGATAACATCAACGCTGCCATGCTCAAGCTGGACAAGCTGGCCAAGGGCAACACCTTTGCTAAGTCGGGTCTCGAAAGCGCCTTGCTCGATGCCCAGGGCAAGCGCCTGGGGCTGCCGGTTAGCGAGCTGCTGGGCGGCCGAGTACGCGACAGCCTGGAAGTGGCCTGGACCCTGGCCAGCGGCGATACCGCCCGTGATATCGCCGAAGCCCAGCACATGCTGGAGATCCGTCGCCACCGTGTGTTCAAGCTGAAGATCGGCGCCAACCCGGTAGAGCAGGACCTCAAGCACGTGGTGGCGATCAAGCGCGAGCTGGGTGACAGCGCCAGCGTGCGGGTCGACGTCAACCAGTACTGGGACGAGTCCCAGGCCCTGCGCGCCTGCCAGGTGCTCGGCGACAACGGTATCGACCTGATCGAACAGCCCATTTCGCGGATCAACCGTGGCGGCCAGGTGCGCCTCAATCAACGCAGCCCAGCGCCGATCATGGCCGACGAATCGATCGAAAGCGTCGAGGACGCCTTCAGCCTGGCCGCGGACGGCGCGGCCAGCATCTTCGCCCTGAAAATCGCTAAGAACGGCGGCCCACGTGCAGTGCTGCGCACAGCGCAAATCGCCGAAGCGGCCGGTATCGCCCTTTACGGCGGGACCATGCTTGAAGGCTCGATCGGCACCCTGGCTTCGGCCCACGCGTTCCTCACCTTGCGCCAGCTGACCTGGGGCACCGAGCTGTTTGGGCCGCTGCTGCTGACCGAAGAGATCGTCAACGAGCCGCCGCAGTACCACGACTTCCAGCTGCACATTCCACGCACGCCAGGCCTTGGCCTGACCCTGGACGAGCAGCGCCTGGCGCGCTTTGCCCGCCGCTGAACTGTACATTCAACGCCTTAAGGAGAACCCGCATGCTGTTCCACGTGAAGATGACCGTGAAACTGCCGGTCGACATGGACCCGGCCAAGGCCGCCAAGCTCAAGGCCGATGAAAAGGAACTGGCCCAGCGCCTTCAACAAGAAGGTACCTGGCGCCACCTGTGGCGCATTGCCGGGCACTACGCCAACTACAGCGTGTTCGATGTGGCAAGCGTCGAGGCCCTGCACGACACCCTGATGCAACTGCCGCTGTTCCCGTACATGGAGATCGAGGTGGACGGCTTGTGCCGCCACCCGTCGTCGATCCACAGTGACGACCGCTGATTCGTCCCTGACTACCTGACAAGAACAAGATGAGGTAAGCAAAATGACCGTGAAAATTTCCCATACTGCCGAGATCCAGTCGTTTTTTGAAGAGGTCGCAGGCCTTGGGCACGCCGAGGGTAACCCGCGCTTCAAACAGATCATCCTGCGCGTGCTGCAGGACACTGCCCGCCTGATCGAAGACTTGGAAGTGAGCGAGGACGAGTTCTGGCATGCCGTCGACTACCTCAACCGCCTGGGCGGCCGTAACGAGGCGGGCCTGCTGGCAGCGGGCCTGGGGATCGAGCACTTCATCGACCTGCTGCAAGACGCCAAGGATGCCGAAGCGGGCCTGGCCGGCGGTACCCCGCGCACCATTGAAGGCCCGCTGTACGTTGCAGGCGCGCCGCTTAGCCAAGGCGAAGCACGCATGGACGATGGCACCGACCCCGGCGTAGTGATGTTCCTCCAAGGCCAGGTATTCGGCGCCGACGGCAAGCCGCTGGCAGGCGCTACCGTCGACCTCTGGCACGCCAACACCCAGGGCACCTATTCGTACTTCGACTCGACCCAGTCCGAGTACAACCTGCGCCGACGCATCATCACTGACGCAGAGGGCCGCTACCGCGCCCGCTCCATCGTGCCGTCCGGTTATGGTTGCGACCCGCAGGGGCCAACTCAGGAGTGCCTGGACTTGCTTGGCCGCCACGGCCAGCGCCCGGCGCACGTGCACTTCTTCATCTCCGCGCCGGGGCATCGCCACCTGACCACGCAGATCAACTTCGCCGGTGACCAATACCTGTGGGATGACTTTGCCTATGCCACCCGTGATGGGCTGATCGGTGACCTGCGCTTTGTCGAGGATGCGGCGGCGGCGCATGATCGGGGCGTGCAAGGGGAGCGTTTCGCCGAGTTGGCCTTCGACTTCACGTTGCAGGCTGCGCAGGCGCCTGAGGCCGAAACCCGCAGCCATCGCCCGCGTGCGTTGCAAGACGGCTAAAGCTCGACCCTTGTAGGAGCAGCCTTGTGCTGCGAAGAGGCCGGTGACAGCAGCGCAGATCTACTGTGTTTTCACCGGCCCCTTCGCAGCGCAAGGCTGCTCCTACACACGCCAGCCTCCACAGTTTTCACCGTTTATGCCTGGGCCTTTCCGTGCGGGGAGGGTCCGGGCTTTTTTGTGTTCCACATGTGGTGAGGGAAAAGAAAGTGTTGTCTTGAGTTTGGAGGTGGCTTTCGGCTGACGCTCAACCCTTGTAGGAGCAGCCTTGTGCTGCGAAGAGGCCGGTGAAAACACAGTAAATCTACGCTGCTGTCACCGGCCTCTTCGCAGCGCAAGGCTGCTCAAAGGTTGAGCGTCAGCCTCCACAGGATTCACCGTTTTATGCCTGGGCCTTTCCGTGCGGGGAGGGTCCGGGCTTTTTTGTGTTCCACATGTGGTGAGGGAAAAGAAAGTGTTGTCTTGAGTTTGGAGGTGGCGCTCGGCTGACGCTCAACCCTTGTAGGAGCAGCCTTGTGCTGCGAAGAAGCCGGTGAAAACACAGCAAATCTACGCTGCTGTCACCGGCCTCTTCGCAGCGCAAGGCTGCTCCTACACACGCCAGCCTCCACAGGATTCACCGTTTATGCCTGGGCCTTTCCGTGCGGAGAGGGTCCAGGCTTTTTTGTGTTTACAAGGAATATTGGGGAAGCGGGCTGCTATGTGCTTGTCGGCAGACAGGGTGAAGGCGGCCAGGTGCTTGCCTTGGGCTTGGAGGTGGGGCGGATAACGAGCGCCGCGCGGGCGGCGCTCGATCTGATAGGCGCTGAAAATGCCAAGCCTGGCACCCGGTGGCCCCGACTACAATCGGGTCATGCTGGCCAACACTTCAGGCCGCGACGGGGTGCTCACGCTGCATGCTGTGTCGGAAGCACTTGCAGCCTTTGGCCAGCAACACGATGGCCAGCAACGACGCGACGAAGCTGACAATCGACATCGAAGAACCGACCGCAGCCGGTACGCCGAAGTAGCGGTCGGTGATCAGCGCCACCAGCGTGGTGCCCAAGCCCAGGCCCAGCAGGTTACTGATCAGCAGGAACACCGCCGATACCTGCGCACGCACCTGGTTCGGCGAGAGGATCTGCATGGCCGCAGTGGACGCCGGCATGGGGAACGAGGCGAAGAACATGGCCGGTACCAGCAGGGTCACCGACAGCCACAGCTGGTCCACCTGCGAATACAGCACGGCCGGCACGATCATGCCCAACGCACCGATGACCCCGGTACGCATGGCCGCATCGCTGCGGCCGCGCTTGGCCAGGTGGTCGGTCAGCCAACCGCCGAACACCACACCCGTGGTGTTGGCCAGCAGCAGGATGGTGCCGAGCATGAAGCCTGCTTGCTCGGGGCTCATGCCGAACTTGCGGATGTACAGCGCCGGTGTCCAGCTCATCATGCAGAACAGCGCCATGGCATAGAACGAGAAGCCCAGGTAGTGGCAGCTGAACGTGGCCCGGTGACGGCCGATGAAGCGCAGGCCGTCGGTGAGCTTCACCTTGCGCACATTACCGTCGGCGTCCAACTGCGCGCCCTTGCGCTCGGGGTTGCGCACGGTCAGCCAGATCAGCAGGCCCACGAGCACCCCAGGCAGGCCGACGATGAAGAACGCCAGTTGCCAGGCCTTCATGGCGCCAAGGAAGGCCACCTCGATGGTCTGCGCGTCCTTGAGCAGGGTGATCACGTAGCCGCCGACCAGAAAGGCAATGCCGCCACCGACGAACGAGCCGATGGAGTAGATGCCCACTGCGCGGCCGAGCTTTTCCTTGGGGAACAGGTCGCTGAACATCGAGTAGGCCGAAGGCGACAGGGCCGCTTCGCCGACGCCCACGCCGATCCGGGCAAGGAACATCTGCGTGAAGTTCTTGCTCAGGCCGCAAGCGGCGGTGGCGAAGCTCCAGAAAATCACCCCGACCGCGATGATGCGTGGCCGCGAAAAGCGGTCGGCCAGGTAGGCGATGGGCATGCCCATGAAGGCGTAGAACAGCGAAAACGCCAGGCCGTGCAGCAGGCTGAACTGGGTGTCGCTCAGCTGCAGGTCGGCTTTTATCGGCTCGATCATCAGGGCCAGAATCTGCCGGTCAACGAACGAGAAGATGTAGGCCACCATGCACAGGATGACCACATACCATTCGTACACGTAACGTTTTTGGGTGTGCTTGAGGTGTTGCGCTTCGGTCAGGGTATTCATGCTTGCAAGTTCCTGAGGGGACAGCCCTGATTGGGACAGCCTGATGGCCCCTTCGCAGCCCAAGGCCGCTCCTGCGAAGGGGCTGAACACGCGGTCAGTTATTGTCTGCAGAGGCTTGTGGCTTGATGGAAATCACCGCCAGGGTGGTGATCGCGCCCATCACCACGAGCATCACCGACACCGGCCAGGCATCCTTGTAAATGCTGAACAGCGCCGTTGCCGCCAGTGGCGCCAGGCCGCCGGAGAAGATCGAGGCAATCTCGTGCCCCATGGCCAGCCCCGAATAGCGCACCTTGGCCGGGAACAGCTCACCCATCAGCGCCGGCTGGGTGCCGATCATCGCGCCGTGACAGAAGGCCATGCCCAGCAACGCCGCCAGGTACACCCACACCGGTGAGTGGGTATCGAGCATCCAGAAGAACGGGAACGCCAGCACCATCAAACCGACCGAGCCGATGGCATACACCACCCGCCGGCCAATGATGTCCGACAGCCAACCCCAGAACACGATGGTGCCGGCCTCGACGATCATCGCCACCATCACGCTGGCCAGCACCAGTTGCGTATCCAGGCCGGTGAACTTGGCGTAGGCGATGGTGAAGGCGAGGAACAGGTAGGCGCTGCCGTTTTCGGCGATGCGGATACCCATGGCCTGCAGCACGGCCTTGGGGTGGTTGCGCAGCACTTCCATGGCCGGCATGTGCTCGGGCTTGTCCTGCTGGGCCTGTTCCTCGACGAAGGCTTTGCTCTCTGGCAGGCGACGGCGGATGTACACCCCCACGCCAAAAATCAGGATGCTGGCCAAAAACGGCACCCGCCAACCCCAGCTCATCATGTCTTCGACGGGCAGCATCTGCACCAGGTAGAACGCAGCGGCAGACAGTACGAACCCGCCGGAAACACCCAGCTGGCTCCAGGCCGCATAGAAGCCGACGCGGTCCTTGGGCGCGTTCTCGCTCAGCAGCAGCACGCCGCCGCCCCATTCGCCGCCCGAGGCAACGCCTTGCAGCACGCGCAGGATCACCAGGCAGGCGGGGGCCAGGTAGCCGACCTGTTCGAAGGTTGGCAGCAGGCCCATGGCGAAGGTTGCCGCACCCATGATCGCCAGGGTCATCACCAAGGCCTTCTTGCGCCCGGCCTTGTCGCCGATATGGCCAAAGATCAGGCCACCCAGCGGGCGTGCCAGAAAGCCCACGGCGAAGCCGGCAAACGAGGCCATGGTGCCAAGCACCGGGTCGGTGCCGGCGGGGAAGAACAGCGGGGCGAAAATCAGTGCTGCGGCCGTGCCATAGAGGAAGAAGTCATACCATTCCAGGGCATTGCCCAGGACCGAGGCGATGACAATGCGGCGCATGGTGCGCGGGTCGGTATCGCGGGTGATGCTGGTGTTCAGGTTACTCATGAGCCATCTCCATGCGGGCCGGTCACCAGAACTTCCAGGTGTAGGAAGTGATCAGGCGATACTCGTTGTAGTCGTTGCCGTACTGCTGTTGGGTACGCATGTTCTTCAGGTCGAAGGCCAGGTCTTTGAGCGGGCCGCTCTGGATCACGTAGCTGAGCATGATGTCGCGCTCGCTTTCCTGGTCCCTTGCAAGGCCCGGGCCGCGGTCGATATCGGTGCCTTTGATGTAGCGGGTGAACAGCTTCAGCCCGGGCAGGCCCATGGCGGCAAAGTTGTAGCCATAACGCACCGACCAGCTGCGTTCATCTGGGCGAATGAACGGCAGGCCCGCCCAGTTCGGCAGCCACAGCTGCGGCACGTAGCCGTTCAACGTCGGGAACACGGTATCGCCGGTCATGCGCTGGTAGCTCAGGCCCAGCATGTGCCCGCTTTTTTCCAGGGTGACCAGGCCGAAGTAGGCGCGGTTGTCCACGGTGCCGCTGCGTGCGGCACCGTCTTCACGGTTGTTGAAGTACCCCACGTCGGTTTTCAACTGGTAGCCGTCGGCGAACTTCAGGGCGTGCTTGATGCCGCCGTAGTCCTGCTTGTAGATGTCGTTGAGCACACCATGGAAGTAACTGGCTTGCAGGTCTGGGGTCAGGGCGTAGGTGGCGCCGGCGAAGTCCAGGCCATCACTGTCCAGGTCGTCGCGGGTGCCGTAGCGGTAGAGGCGCTCATGGTTGGACGACTCGCGGGTGACGATGGACCAGAAGCGCCCGCCAACGAGGGTCAGGTTGTCGATGTCGCGTGATTCGATCACCGCGCCCTGGTAAATCGTGTCGAGCTGCCGGCTGGGGTCGTTGGAGGCGACGGGGTAGAAAGGTTTCTGATCACCGATCAGTACCTTGGTGTTGGCGTACTTGAGCTTCAGGGTCGCACCGCCGCGGCTATAGTCGTCGGCGGCCTGCTGGCGGTGCTTGCTGAAGGGCAGCGAGCCATCGTTGCCGGTGGAGTCCAGGCGCACGGCATACTGGCCGTTGAGGTCGAGACCGACTGCCACGGGGGTATCGGTGTAACCGGACTCGAACTGCAGGTCGAAGCCCTGCGACCAGTTGCCGACCTTGGACACCGGCGCGCTGGGGTTGGTGAAGTTACGGTTCAGGTAGAGGTTTCTGATATTGAGCGAGAGGTGGCTGTCATCCACCACATCGGCCAAGCACGTCAGGGGTAATACGGCGCCCACACACAAGCAAAACGGTTTCGCACGCAACGGCCATTTGAGTTCCATGGGGTAATCCTGGAAGTGTGATCAGTACAAGTCCTGGGCAGTCGAGCAACTGGGCAGAAGGGCTGCAGGTCTTGCGCCCGCTTGTCTGTCACGTATTGTTTTTGTTTTTGTTTCTCAGATATCCAGCACCAGGCGCTTGCCGCGCGCCCGGGAACAGCACAGTACGATCTGCTCGTTGGTGTGTTTCTCCTCTTCGGTCAGGTAGTGGTCACGGTGGTCGGGTTCGCCTTCGAGCACGTCGCACAGGCAGGTGCCGCACACACCTTGCTCGCAGGACACCTCGACCTTGATCCCGATACTGCGCAGGGCGGCGGTCAGGGGCTGGCCTTCCTGCACCTGCACGGTCTTGCCGCTGCGTGCGGCGACCACCTCGAAACTGCCGCCCGAGGTGTCGACCTCGGCCTGGAAGTACTCGTGGTGGATGTGTGGGTCGTCGTAGCCTTGCTGGCGCGCCCCTGCGATCACCCAATCCATGAAGCCCGCCGGGCCGCAGGTGTACAGGTGCACGCCAGGCATGGCGGGGCCCAGCACCTGGGCCAGGTCCAGGTGCTGCTCAGGGCCTTCATCGCTGAAGTGGGTGAACACGCTGGCCGCGAACGGTGCGCCGAGCAGTTCGTCGACGAACGCGCAGCGGCTGCGTGAGCGGCCGCGGTAATGCAGCTCGAACGGTTTACCTTGGGCATGCAGGGCATGGGCCATGGCGATCATCGGGGTGATGCCGATGCCACCGCCCAGCAAGATTGAGCGCGTGGCGTCGCTGGCCAGTGGGAACAGGTTGCGCGGCGCGCTGATGCGCATTGGCGTGCCAGGCTGCAGTTGCTCGTGCACTGCCACCGAGCCGCCACGAGACTGGCTGTCCTTGAGCACGCCCAGGCGGTAGACATTGGCATGCGCGGGGTCGCCGCACAGCGAATACTGCCGCACCAGGTCGGGCGCCAGGTGCAGGTCGACGTGGGCGCCTGCCGCAAAGCGCGGCAGGGCCTGGCCGTCGACCGCGGCCAGCTCCAGTACGACCACGTCGCCGCCTTGCACTTCGCGGGCTTGCACGATCACATCGAGCAGTTGGTCGCTCATGGTCGTGGCCCTAAAGGATGTAGCCGATACCGGCG
>NZ_JBYBHH010000031.1:0-37155 GCF_059025405.1 Pseudomonas sp. 5.2 | reverse complement strand
AGCCCGCTCCCACAGGTTAGAGAAGGGGCGGACTAAGGCCTTTTCATTTGGCATGACAGCGACGTCGAATGGACGTTGCTGTCTTCTACAGGGAATGGGGCAGGGGATTTAGCGGTCCTGAGAGTCCTTTGCATCAGCCTCAGCATTGCGCTCATGCACCTTGCGCAGTTGCTCATCCGTCAACGGCAGTTTTTTCGCCGTATCTCGCAGCATCATCAAGCCGCCGACAATCGAGCCGAGGGCTATGATGAGTATCAGCCAGGCATACCAGGGCATTGTCGTTCTCCTTTGATGATCATGGGGCGGCGCTTGTATGAAATTTGAGCAATTGCCGGTTCCTTTGGTTCAATTATAGAAGTCAGGCCTTGCAGAGCCAATTCCATGACCCGCGGCCCCCAAAGCCTGCGTCACTTCGTTTACAATGCGCGCCGTTTTCGACTTGCCAAGAGACCCTGACCATGTCCGCCTGCCAGACGCCCCTGATCGTCGCCCTCGACTTCCCTACCCGTGAGGCCGCTCTGAAGCTGGCTGACCAGCTTGACCCTGCGCTGTGCCGGGTAAAGGTTGGCAAGGAGCTGTTCACCAGCAGTGCCTCGGGCATCGTCGAAACCTTGTGTGCCAAGGGCTTCGAAGTATTCCTCGACCTCAAGTTCCACGACATCCCCAACACCACGGCCATGGCCGTCAAAGCTGCCGCCGAGATGGGCGTGTGGATGGTCAACGTGCATTGCTCCGGTGGCCTGCGCATGATGTCGGCATGCCGTGAAGTGCTGGCCCAGCGCAGCGGCCCGCAGCCGTTGCTGATTGGGGTGACCGTGCTGACCAGCATGGAGCGTGAAGACCTGGCGGGTATCGGCCTGGATGTTGACCCGCAAGAACAAGTGCTGCGCCTGGCGGCGTTGGCCGAGAAGGCGGGCATGGACGGGCTGGTGTGCTCGGCGCTGGAGGCGACCGCACTGAAGGCTGCGCACCCTTCGCTGCAACTGGTGACCCCGGGTATTCGCCCGGCAGGTAGCGCCCAGGATGACCAACGCCGCATTTTGACCCCGCGCCAGGCGTTGGATGCTGGCTCGGATTACTTGGTGATCGGGCGGCCGATCAGCCAGGCGGCGGACCCGGCACAGGCTTTGGCTGCGGTTGTAGCTGAAATTCGCGGGTAAGGGGTTGGGTTGGGTTTGCGTTTGCGTCGGTAGGGGTTCGCCACAGCAGTTTTGGTGCCTGTGAGATCGAGCGCCGCCCGCGCGGCGCATCGCGAGCAACGCTCGCTCCTACGTTTGTTTCGGGCCAGTTATTCCTGGGGCAAACGCGCGCGACCGCCTTGTTTGTACGACACGATATCGCGCCATGCGCCAAGGCGGTCGCGCGCGCCTGCAACAGGCGTTATTGGCCAAAAACAAACGTAGGAGCGAGCGTTGCTCGCGATGCGCCGCGCGGGCGGCGCTCGATTTACGCCCCGACACAACAATCGAGACAGGCACTGAAATCCAGGGCCTACGCTGTCAGACCTTCAACACCAACTTGCCAAAATTCTCGCCGCTGAACAGCTTGAGCAGCGTCTCTGGGAAGGTTTCCAACCCTTCCACCACATCTTCCTTACTCTTCACTTTGCCAGCGGCCAGCCAGCCGGCGATTTCCTGCGCGGCTTTGCCGTAATCCTTGGCATGGTCAAACACCACAAAGCCTTCCATGCGCGCGCGGTTCACCAGCAGCGACAGGTAGTTGGCCGGGCCTTTGACGGCTTCTTTGTTGTTGTACTGGCTGATGGCGCCGCAGATGACGATGCGGGCCTTGAGGTTGATGCGGGTGAGCACGGCATCGAGGATCTCGCCGCCGACGTTGTCGAAGTACACGTCTACCCCTTTCGGGCATTCGCGCTTGAGGCCGGCCAGCACGTCTTCGGCCTTGTAGTCGATGACGCCGTCGAAGCCGAGTTCGTCCTTGAGGTATTGGCATTTTTCGGCGCCGCCGGCGATGCCGACCACGTGGCAGCCTTTGAGCTTGGCGATCTGCCCGACGATGCTGCCGACTGCGCCGGCGGCGCCGGAGATGACCACGGTGTCACCGGCTTTGGGCTGGCCGACTTCGAGCAGGGCGAAGTAGGCGGTCATGCCGGTCATGCCCAGGGCCGAGAGGTAGCGGGGCAGCGGGGCGAGGCTGGGGTCGATCTTGTGCAGGCCTTGGGGCTCGCCGGTGAAGTAGTCCTGCACGCCGAGCGGGCCGCTGACGTGGTCGCCGGGTTTGTAGTCGGGGTGGTTGGAAGCCACCACTTCGCCGACGCCGAGGGCGCGCATCACTTGGCCGAGGGCGACCGGGGGGATATAGGACTTGCCTTCGTTCATCCAGCCGCGCATGGCGGGGTCGAGGGACAGGTACAGGTTGCGCACCAGAATCTGGCCTTCGCCGGGCTGTTCGGCGGGTACTGCCTCGAAGCTGAAGTCGTCACGGCGCACGGCGCCGACCGGGCGTTTGGCGAGCAGGAAGCGGCGGTTGGTCTGGGTCATGGCGGGTCCTTGTGGGCAGTTGATCGGTGTAGGGGCAATTTACCTTGCTGATGCAGGTTGTAGCGCAAAATCACTGGTAGGCATGGTAGCTCAACCGTGGGTGTGATGATGCTGCACTGGGGGGAAGGGGGTGACTATGCTCTGGGGCAGAGGGTGGGTGATGGTGGGTGGGTGTTTGGCGCGGCATTGGGTAATGGCCGGCAGGTGTTCGGCGGAAGATGTTTGGTGGCCGGGAGATCGAGCGCCGCCCGCGCGGCGCATCGCGAGCAACGCTCGCTCCTACGTTTGTTTTTGGCCAATAACGCCTGTGACAGGCGCGCGCGACCGCCTTGTTTGTTCGACGCGATATCGCGATCGCGCCATGCGCCAAAGGCGGTCGCGCGCGTTTGCCCCAGGAATAATTGGCCCGAAACAAACGTAGGAGCGAGCGTTGCTCGCGATGCGCCGCGCGGGCGGCGCTCGATCTCACAGGCGCCACCCTCTCCAGCCCTGCACCTAGCGGCCCTGATGCAACCCCAACAACAACCAGGAGCAAACGATGAGCATGACCTTTTCCGGCCAGGTAGCCCTGGTCACCGGTGGCGCCGCAGGTATCGGCCGGGCAACGGCGCTGGCCTTCGCCCGTGAAGGCTTGAAGGTGGTGGTGGCCGACCTCGACCCGGTCGGCGGTGAGGCCACGGTGGCGTTGATTCACGAGGCGGGCGGTGATGCGATGTTCATCGCCTGCGACGTTACTCGGGAGGCGGATGTGCGCCAGCTGCATGAGCAGCTCATCGCCGCCTATGGCCGCTTGGACTATGCCTACAACAATGCCGGTATCGAGATCGAGCAGGGCCGCTTGGCCGAGGGCAGCGAGGCGCAGTTCGACGCCATCATGGGCGTCAACGTCAAAGGGGTGTGGCTGTGCATGAAGTATCAGTTGCCATTGCTGCTGGCCCAGGGCGGTGGGGCGATCGTCAATACTGCGTCGGTGGCGGGGCTGGGGGCGGCGCCGAAGATGAGCATCTACAGTGCCTCCAAGCACGCGGTCATCGGCCTGACCAAATCGGCGGCCATCGAGTATGCGAAGAAGGGCATCCGGGTTAACGCGGTGTGCCCGGC
The DNA here is from genome assembly GCF_059025405.1 of Pseudomonas sp. 5.2. Lineage (NCBI taxonomy): Bacteria > Pseudomonadati > Pseudomonadota > Gammaproteobacteria > Pseudomonadales > Pseudomonadaceae > Pseudomonas > Pseudomonas sp. 5.2. Next base: position 33,553 of record NZ_JBYBHH010000031.1, on the reverse strand, counting down.
GGTGATCGATACCGACATGTTCCGCCGTGCCTATGAAGCGGACCCGCGCAAGGCGGAATTCGCGGCGGCGATGCACCCGGTGGGGCGCATCGGCAAGGTGGAGGAGATTGCCAGTGCGGTGCTGTACCTGTGCAGCGATGGGGCCGCCTTCACCACGGGGCACAGTTTGACAGTGGATGGTGGAGCTACGGCGATCTGACCCGCTTTCAGGGTATTGCTCAGTCATCCCCGGCCCTATCGCCGACAAGCCGGCGCCCACAGGTCACCTGGTGCTTGTGGGTCACCGCACCTCCTGTGGGAGCCGGCTTGCCGGCGATAGGGCCCGCGCAGACAACCACAACGCCAACCCAACCAGCACGCACCCCAGCAGCAGCACCCCACCAAACACCAGCAAGGCCATCCGTGACCCCAAGCGGTCGCTCAGCAACCCGGTAAAGATCACTGGCAAGCTGAAGCCTAGGTACGCCAGCAGGAAGAACCCGGCACTGGCCCGGGTTTTTTCTGTGCCGGCCAGTTGGTTCACCGCCGCCAACCCGCCCAGGTAGATAAACCCGTAACACGCACTGCTGGCCGCCACCGCGCCCAGCAACACGGCCCCCAGTTGCCCAGCATCAGCCCCCCAAGCCAGCACCGCGTAACTGCACGGCAGAATCAGCAGCCCCAGCAGCGTGGCCTTGAGGCTCGACAGGCGACGTGCCATCGGCTGGAACAACAAGCCGCAGCTGATCACGCAGAAGGTCGAAAACCCCGACCAGGCACTCAGACCATGCTGGCGCAAAATCCCCGGCAGCAGGGCGATGACCAAGCCAACGCAGGCCCAGGCCAGCAAGATGGCCAGGCCGTAGGCAACGCTGCCGCGGGGGTAGCACGGCAGCCGTAGCATGGCGCTGCGCTGTGTCGGGCGCGGGTCGGGTAGGCGCCAGACCAGCACCAGGGCAACGGCGGCGAGCAGCAGCTGCAGGTGGAAGCTGCCTGGGGTCAGGCTCGGGCCGCGCAGCAGGAACAGGCTGGTAAGCGCGGCGCCCAGGCCAAAGCCGAGCGAGGTGCTGGCGGTGACCCAGTTGGCGGCATGGGGGCTGCCGTCACTGCCCATCAGCTCGCCCATGTAGGCGGTTGCCGTGGCCGAGGCAAGGCCGGTGCCCAGGCCCAGGACCAGCCGCGCCAGGCCGAGGGTTTGCAGGCTGGGGGCGAGTAGCATGAGCACGGTGGCGATCATCGACAGGATCAGCGCGGCGATGATCAATGGGCGGCGGCCAACCCGGTCGGCCAGCCCGCCGAGGGCCAGGAGTACCGGGAGTACGCCCAGCACGTAGCCGGAGAAGGCCACGGCGGTGGCGGCGGCCCCCTGGCCGGAGAGGTCGGCATAGGTGATGTAGAGCGGGGCCTGGAGGTTGACGGCGAGGGTGATCAGGCACAGGGCGAAGGCCAGTCTGGCGGGGGCGCGGGGCATGGGTAAGATCCTGGTTTTTTTAAGGGCAGTGCAGGCCTCTTCGCGGGCAAGCCCGCTCCCACAGGTACAGCGCGCGGTTCAATGGGCTGTGAAAAATCCGGGTAGGAGCAGCCTTGTGCTGCGAAGAGGCCAGTGCAAGCAGCCAAGATTTCCGGTGTTGTCACCGGCCTCTTCGCGGGGCAAGCCCGCTCCCACAGGTACAGCGCGCGGTTCAATGGGCTGTGAAAAATCCGGGTAGGAGCAGCCTTGTGCTGCGAAGAGGCCAGTGAAAACAATCAAGATTTTCTGTGTTGTCACCGGCCTCTTCGCGGGGCAAGCCCGCTCCCACAGGTACAGCGTGCTCCTACCCGAATCGCGTGCGATGTGAGGGCCATGCTGGTGTGGCAACAATGATTCCAATCAGCCCCCGCAACCAGACACACCGCCACCCCATTTATGCTTAACTGTTCGCTCAAAACCTGCGAACACTTGCCATGCACTTCCCTCTAGACCGCACCAGCACCACGCCCTTGGTGCAGCAACTCACCGACCACCTGCAAACCTGGATCGGCCACCAACGCCTGCGCCCCGGCGCCCGTCTGCCGTCGATCCGTGCGTTGGCGCGCAGCCAGGCGGTCAGCGCGTCTTGTGTGATCGAGGCCTATGATCGCCTGGTCGCCAGCGGCTGGCTGGAGGCGCGGCATGGCACTGGCTTTTTCGTCGCCGAGCGCAAACCGGTGGGCGAGGCGGACGATGGCTTGCCCTGGGGCGAGGCTGGCGATGGCCACTGGCGGCAGTTTCGCGAGGGCCATGACGAGCTGCTCAAGCTCGGCTGTGGCTGGTTGCCCAACAGCTGGCGTGCGGCCACCGAGCTGGCCCAGGCGGTGCGCCAGGTCAGCCGCGGCAACCCGCAGGACCTATTCGACTACTGCCCACCGCTGGGCCTGGCCAGCCTGCGTCAGCAACTGCACAAGCGCCTGGCGCGCCAGGGCATCGCCGCCGGGCCCGAACGCATCCTCACCACTCAAGGCGCCAGCCATGGCCTCGACCTGCTGGTGCGCACCTTGCTGCGCCCTGGCGATACGGTGCTGGTGGAAAACCCCGGTTACTACAACCTGTACAACCTGCTGCGCCAGCACCAGGTGCGCATGTTGCCCGTGCCCCGCCTGGCCGAAGGCCCAGACCTGGCGGCGCTGGAGCGCTTGCTGGCCGAACACCGCCCGCAATGCCTGTTCATCAACAGCCTGTACCACAACCCGACCGGCACCAGCCTGACCCCCAAGGTTGCCTACCGCCTGCTGGAGCTGGCCCGCGAGCACGACCTGCGCATCATCGAAGACGATATCTACGCCGACTTCCAGGAAGGCCCGGCCACGCGCCTGGCCACGCTGGACAGCGAACAGCGGGTCATCTACATGGCCAGCTTCTCCAAAACCCTCAGCAGCTCGCTGCGGGTCGGCTACCTGGTCGCCGACTCGGCCCTGCTGGCGCGGCTGGCCGAGCTGAAGATGGTCAGTGGCATCGGCACGTCGCGCTTCGCCGAGCAGGTTGTGGGGCAGATGCTTGCCAACGGCAGCTACCGCAAAAGCGTGCAACGCCTGCGGGTGCGCCTGGGCCAGCACATGGCCAAGTTGCTCGGGCAGCTGGAGCATGCAGGGTGGGAGGTGTTCTGTGAGCCTTACGGCGGTATGTTCGTGTGGGCGCGGGTACCCGGGCGCGACGTTGCCAGCCTGGAGCGGCTGGCCCTGGAGCATGCGGTGCTGCTCACCCCTGGCAGCGCCTTCGATTACCAGGGCGCGACCAGCGATTGGCTGCGCATCAATGTCGCTTACGGGCAGGATTCCCGCGCCCAGGCCTTCTTCAAACACGCAGGGCGACCTCCAGCACACTGAAAGCGACACGCTCATAGCTATTTGACACTATTCTGGCGTCAGGCCCTTGTGAGTGCACGGGTATCGTTGCCACGCTTGGCCTTCGGCAAAACCTGACAAGGTGAAGGGGAATCGGCGATGGGCGCGACCAAGCACGGTGTTCTGGCCAACCTGGGCATGGCCCGCAAGCTCGGCCTGGGCTTTACCTTGGTGCTGTTGTTGACGCTGGCGGTGGCGGCCATCGGCATCGCCGCGCTGCACAGCGTGGGCCAGCGCTTCGACGGCTTGCGCCAGCTGGCCCAGTTCAATACCGACCTGCTCAGGTTGCGCCAGCACGAACAAACCTTTGCCATGAGTTCCGACATCAAGCAGGCCGAGGCCTTGCGCACGGGCCTGCAGGGCTTGGCCGAACGTGCCCGTGGCTTGCCGGCGCTGGCGGCGGCCGAGGCTGAGCTAAGCGCCTATGGCCAGGCGTTCGAGGCCTTTGTCGAAGCAGTGCAGGCCAAGGAGCTGGCGCTGGACATGGCCAGTTGGTCGGTGTCCAGCGTGGCCAACAACCTGGATGTGCTGCAGGCCGGGCTGGCCGACGACGGCACCTACACCCTCAAACAATCCCAGGGCCAGCAGGGCGGCGAGTTTCTGGAGCAGGCCGCGCAGGTGGCGCAGGTGTCGCGGCTGATGCTGCAAGCAATGGACGAAGCCCGCGTGCGTCTGGACAAGAGCCGCAAGGGTGAAGAAGGCGCGGGCCAGACGCGCATCGCCCAGACCCTCGAAGCCGCAAGCCTGGTCGAGCAGCTCAAGGCCGCCGTCAGTGATGCCGGGTACCAGAGTGTGCTGGGCGAAGTGGCTGGGCACATCGGCAGTTTCTCCGACAAACTCAACGAATACACCGACCTGCTGGCCAAGGAACAGGGCCTGAAGGCGCAGCTGCAGGCGCGGGCCGAGCAGGTCACCGGCCGGGTCGACCAGGCCTACCTGGCGCAGGAGCAGGCCCTGCAAGGTGAGTTGTCGCGCAATGCCCTGGCCATCGCCCTGGCCACGGGGCTGGCGCTGTTGGTGGGTGTGCTGGCGGCCTGGCTGATCACCCGTGCGGTGGTCGGCCCGCTCAAGCGCGTCATCGCCCGTGCCCAGCGCATTGCCGCGGGCGAGTTGAGCCTGGAAGCAGAAGCGCCGCGCCGCGACGAGGTGGGGCAGTTGATGCAGGCCATGCAGCAGATGGCGGCCGGGCTGTCGGGCATTGTCAGTGGGCTGCAGCAGGGTATCGAGCAACTGGCCGGCAGTGCGCAGGCGCTGTCGGCGGTGACCGAGCAGACCAACCGCGAGGTGGGCAGCCAGAAGGAGGAGACCGAACAGGTGGCCACCGCCATGCAGCAGATGACGGCTACCGTGCACGATGTGGCGCGCAATGCCGAGGAAGCGGCGCAGGCGGCCCAGTCTGCCGATGACAAGGTCGAGTCTGGGCAAGTGGTGGTGCGTCAAAGCATGCAGCGTATCGAGCAGTTGGCGTCGGCTGCCGAGACGGCCAGTGCCGGCATCGACAGCCTCAGTGCCGAGATCCACACCATTGGCGATGTACTGGAAGTGATCAAGAGCGTCGCCGAGCAGACCAACCTGCTGGCGCTCAATGCCGCGATCGAGGCGGCGCGTGCGGGCGAGCAGGGGCGTGGTTTTGCGGTGGTGGCCGATGAGGTGCGGGCCTTGGCCCGGCGTACCCGGCAATCGACCGAGCAGATCGAGACCCTGGTGGGGAGCTTGCGCGGCAACGCCCAGCAGTCGGTGGCGCAGATCCGCGGCAGTACCGAGCTGGTGCGTTTGGCGGTGGCGGATGTGTTGCAGACTGAAAGTGCGCTGGGCAGCATTGCCTCGGCGGTTTCAATGATCCAGCAGATGAACCAGCAGATTGCCGCCGCGGCCGAGCAGCAGAGCTCGGTGGCCGAAGAGATCAGCCGCAGCGTTACGCAGATCCGCGGCAGTGCCGATCAGGCGGCGTTGGCGATGCAGGACAATGCCAGGTCGAGTGTCGAGCTGGCGCAGTTGGGCACGGACTTGAAGGGGATGGTGGGGCATTTCAGGTTGTAGGTGCTTGGCGGGGCAGGTGTGTCGGTATTGAGATCGAGCGCCGCCCGCGCGGCGCATCGCGAGCAACGCTCGCTCCTACGTTTGTTTTTGGCCAATAACGCCTGTGACAGGCGCACGCGATCACCTTGTTTGTTCGACGCGATATCGCGCCATGCGCCAAGGCGGTCGCGCGCGTTTGCCCCAGGAATAACTGGCCCGAAACAAACGTAGGAGCGAGCGTTGCTCGCGATGCGCCGCGCGGGCGGCGCTCGATCTCAACCCCGACGCCGATCTCCCGTCATACCCTACGCGGATTCAAAATCATCAACGTCAAAACCCCCGCCACAATCCCCCAGAACGCCGACCCGATCGAGAACAGCGTCAACCCCGACGCCGTCACCATAAAGGTAATCAACGCCGCCTCACGCTCGCGCGCCTCGCCCATGGCCACGGTCAGCCCGTTCATGATCGAGCCAAACAACGCCAAGGCCGCAATCGACAGCACAAGCTCTTTCGGCAACGCCGCAAACAGCGCCGCCAACGTTGCCCCGAACACCCCGGCAATGCCATAGAAAATCCCGCACCACACCGCCGCGGTGTAGCGCTTGCTCGGGTCTTCATGGGCATGTGGCCCGGTGCAGATCGCTGCGCTGATCGCTGCCAGGTTCACCCCGTGCGAGCCAAACGGTGCCAGCAGCAACGAGGCAAACCCGGTCGCCGAAATCAACGGTGAAGCCGGTACCTGGTAGCCATCGGCCCGCAGCACGGCCACGCCGGGCATGTTCTGCGAGGTCATCGCCACCACGAACAGCGGAATCCCAATGCTGATGGTCGCCCCCAGCGAGAAGCTCGGCGCAGTCCACACCGGCGTGGCCACTTCCAGGCGGAAGCCGCTGAAGTCCAGCAGGCCAAGGGCGCCAGACAGCGCCGTACCGACCAGCAACGCGGCCAGCACGCAGTAACGCGGCGACAGGCGCTTGACCAGCAGGTAGCTGAAGAACATGCCCAGCACCAGCAGGGTGCGATGCTGCGCGGCGACGAAGATCTCGCTGCCGATCTTGAACAAGATACCCGCCAGCAGCGCCGAGGCCAGTGAGGCCGGAATACGTTTGACCAGGCGCTCGAAGCTGCCGGTCAGGCCGCAGATCAGCACCAGCACGGCGCAGGTGATGTACGCCCCGATGGCCTCGCCATAGCTGACGCCGCCCAGGCTGGTGATCAGCAGCGCAGCGCCTGGGGTCGACCAGGCCACGGTGATCGGCGTGCGGTAGCGCAGCGACAGGCCAATGCTGCACACCGCCATGCCGATCGACAGCGCCCAGATCCAGGACGAAATCTGCGCAGTGGTCAGCCCGGCCGCCTGGCCGGCCTGAAACATCAGCACCAGTGAGCTGGTATAGCCGGTGAGCATGGCAATGAAGCCGGCGACCACCGCCGACGGGGAGCTGTCTGCCAGGGGCCGCAGGCGTGCGGAAGTGGCATTGGTCATGAACAAAATCCTTGTAAAGGTGTAAGCAGTTTTTTCAGACTAACGCGAGCAAGGTTGATCCTTGCCATACAGCGGCCATTGCTTTTAGCCGTACAGTCGCCAACTATTGGGCACGAATGCGCAACTGCATGGGAGGGGAGGGGTGATGTACAAGGTCTATGGCGATTACCAGTCGGGCAACTGTTACAAGGTCAAGCTGATGCTGAGCCTGCTGGGCCGGCCGTATGAGTGGCACCCGGTGGATATTCTAAAAGGCGAAACCGAGACGCCCGAATTTCTGGCGATGAACCCCAATGGCAAGGTGCCGGTGCTGGAGCTGGAGGACGGCACGTACCTGTGGGAATCCAATGCCATCCTCAACTTCCTGGCCGACGGCAGCGAGTACCTGCCCACTGAGCCGCGGTTGCGCACGCAGGTCTTGCAGTGGCAGTTTTTCGAGCAGTACAGCCATGAGCCGTATATTGCCGTGGCGCGGTTCATCCAGTTTTACCTGGGGCTGCCGGATGATCGGCTGGAGGAGTACCGCAAGCTGCACAAGGGCGGGTACAAGGCGCTGAAGGTAATGGAGCGGCAGTTGCAGATGACGCCGTACCTGGTGGGGGAGCAGTATTCGATTGCCGACGTGGCGTTGTATGCCTACACCCATGTGGCGCAGCAGGGTGGGTTCGACCTGGCGGATTACCCGGCGGTCAGGGCCTGGCTGGAGCGCGTGGCCAGCCATCCGCGGCATGTGCCGATGGTGGGCTGAGCCTATTCGACTAGCCCGGGCGCGATTCCCCGCCTGGGCGCGATTCCCCGCCCGGGCGCGATTCCTTGCCTGGCGCAATTCCCCGCCCGGGCGCGATTCCCCGCCTGGGCGCAATTCCTTGCCCGGGCGCGATTCCTTGCCTGGCGCAATTCCCCGCCCGGGCGCAATTCCTTGCCTTGGCGCAATTCCTTGCCTGGCGCAATTCATTGTAGGAGCTGCCTTGTGCTGCGAAGAGGCCGGTGCAAGCCACAGAGATATCCTCAGCCTGCACCGGCCTCTTCGCAGCACAAGGCTGCTCCTACAAGTACAAGGTCAGCCGAAGAAGTACAACGTCAGCCGAAGAGGTACAAGGTCAGCCCAAGCGGTGCCAGGTCAGGCGAAACGCTTGTCCAGGTAGGCAATGATGGCCTTGGACTCATACATCCAGCTCACCTTGCCTTCTTCCTCGATGCGCAGGCACGGCACTTTCACGCGGCCACCGCCTTCCAGCAGCGCCTGGCGATGCTCCGGGTCGTTCTTGGCGTCACGCAGCGCCACCGGCACGTTCAAGCGGTGCAGGGTGCGGCGGGTTTTGACGCAGAACGGGCAGGCATGGAACTGGTACAGCGCAAGGCCACTGGCCGCTTGCTCGACACGCGCCTGGGCGGCGGCATCGCGCTTGCGCTTGGCCGGGCGGCTGATCCAGTCGCCGAACACGATGAGCTGGCCGAGGCCAACCCGCAGGGCTTTGACGATCATGGGCAACTCCTGAAAAGAAAAAGCCGACCCAGCAGGGTCGGCTCAGGGTAACCAGCCAATCACTTGATCAGGCTGAGGAACTCACTGCGGGTGGCGGCGTTGGCGCGGAATTCGCCCAGCATCACCGAGGTGATCATGCTCGAATTCTGCTTCTCGACACCGCGCATCATCATGCACATGTGCTTGGCTTCGATGACCACGGCCACGCCAGCAGCGCCCGTTACCTTCTCGACCGCTTCGGCGATCTGGCGGCTGAGGTTTTCCTGAATCTGCAGGCGGCGTGCGTACATGTCGACGATGCGTGCCACCTTCGACAGGCCCAGCACCTTGCCCTTGGGCAGGTAGGCCACGTGCGCCTTGCCGATGAAGGGCAGCATGTGGTGCTCGCACATCGAGTACAGCTCGATGTCCCGGACCAGTACCATCTCGCTGTTGTCGGAGGTGAACAGCGCGCCGTTGGTGACTTCTTCCAGCGTCTGCTCATAACCGCGGCAAAGGTACTTCATGGCCTTTGCAGCCCGCTTGGGCGTGTCGAGCAGGCCCTCACGGGAGACGTCCTCGCCGATCTGGCTGAGAATCTCGGTGTAGTTCTGTTCCAGGGACATGTATCTACCTGTGGGAAAAATCGCAAAAACGAAGGGTACGGCGGCAAGGGCGGCGCTGCAAGCGCGGCGTTACTCGTCGCGTCCTTCGAGCATGGTTCGTTTAAGCATCACATACACCGCGCCGGTGCCGCCATGGCGCGGGTTGCACGAGGCAAAACCGAGCACTTGCGGGTGCTGGCGCAGCCAGGTGTTGACGTGACTCTTGATCATCGGGCGCTTGCCGTCGAGGCGCGCGGCCTTGCCGTGGGTGACGCGGACACAGCGCACTTCCAGCTTGGTGGCCTCGGCGATGAAGTCCCAGAGTGTTTCACGGGCTTTCTCGACGGTCATGCCGTGCAGGTCGAGGCTGCCCTCGAAAGCGATCTGGCCGAGTTTGAGTTTGCGCAGCTGGGTTTCCTGCACGCCGTCACGGCGCCACATCAGTTCGTCTTCGGCGCCAACGTCGATGACGAACTGGTCGGACATGCCGTCGATCACCAGTGCCTTGTCGCTGCGCACGGTAGCCGCCTGCCGCAGGCCGGCCAGCTGCTTGCGGTCGGCCTTGGGTTTGCCGACCTCGGCACGGTCGTGCTTGATCGGCTTGACGCCGCGCACTTCGGCATGGAACAGGGAAAAGTCGTCGTCTTGCATGATGCCTCCACGTGGGCGGCGTAGTTTACGCGACTGTGGGGCTGTGTGCAGCCTGTGCGGGCCTCTTCGCGGGTAAACCCGCTCCCACAGGTTTCGCGCGGACACTGAACCTTGTGGGAGCGGGTTTACCCGCGAAGAGGCCCGCACAGGCGATACAAAAGAGTCAGTCGTGTTTTTTCATCAAGTGCGGCGACAGGTTCAATTCCCGCCCGCGACGCAGGCGAATACGGCTGCGCCGCCAGAAGCGCACGCCCAGCCACAGCAACAGCAAGCCAGCCCCGGTGAGGATGCTGGCCAGCGGTTTGTTGGCATTGAGTTCTTGCAGGGCCGGGTAATTGCCCAGCAGGCCGGCGATGCCGGCCATGGCCAGCAGCACACCCAGCGTTGCCAGCAAGGCGGACAGGCCGGCAGCCAGGCGTGCGCCCCAATTGCGCGGTTCGCGCGTGCGCAGGCGTTTGGCGTCGAAACTGCCTTTGAGCTTCATTCCGATTTCCTCTGTGGATATCCGGAATTCGACCTGCGCTCGCCCTTTGGGTTCCGCCCGGCTGCCGGGCGGTCGTTACCCGCCTTGGATCAGATCAGGCTGGCGGTAGGGGCGACACAGGCGAAGTTGTCGGCCATCACGGCCATTTCACACTGGTGAATCTGTGCGGCCGGGATGACCCCGTCCTTGAACGCCAGGTCGCGGGTCGCCGAGGCGTCTTCCACCAGGGTGCACCGATAACCATAGTCCTTGGCGCGGCGCACGGTGGTGCTGACGCTGGAGTGGCTCATGAAACCGCAGACGATCAGGTCCAGGTGGCCCAGCGCCTGCAGGGTGTCGTGCAGCTTGGTGTTCTTGAACGCGTTAGGCATGCGCTTTTCGATGACGATTTCGCCTTCGTGTGGCTCCAGCCCAGGGATGAACTGGCCACCGCTGCCTTGTGGGTCGAAACGGCCACCGACAGTGCCCAGGTGACGGACGTGGATGATCGGACGGCCGCTCTTGCGCGCGGCATCGAGCAACCGGGCGATGTTGGCCACGGCCTCGTCCATGCCCGACAGTGCCAGGGGACCACTGAGGTACTCCTTTTGCGCATCGATGATGATCAGGCTGGCGTGGCTCAGCTTGGCCGGCGGGTAGTCGCGGCCAGTGAGGCGGAACATCGTGGTTGGAACGGACATCAAGGGCTCCTTGGAAGGGCTTTTGTATACCTATTGTCCCTTGCCTTGGCGTCAATGGGAATGGTTGACATCGCAAACAGCGTGGTTACTGGCCTGTGGCTACCCTTTGGGGAACGCCAAGGAACAATTGTGCGGGTTGGGCTGTTAGACTTTTGTACGGTCTGAATTAGGAGTACCCCCGTGATCACATCCCGTCTGCGCACGCTGCGCGACTACATTCGCTGGGCGGTCAGCCGCTTCCACGAGCGCGAGCTGTTCTTCGGCCACGGTGCCGACAACGCCTGGGACGAAGCCCGCCTGCTGGTGCTGGGCGCCGTGCACTTGCCATGGGAGGTGGCCGACAGCTACCTGGACTGCATGCTCGAGGACGACGAACGCGTGCGCCTGCAGCACCTGCTCAAGCGGCGTATCGAAGAACGCGTGCCCACCGCCTACCTGCTGGGCGAGGCGTGGTTCTGCGGCATGTCGTTCATTGTCGACGAGCGCGTGTTGGTGCCCCGTTCGCCGATTGGCGAGCTGATCGAAAAACGTTTCGAGCCGTGGCTGGCGGCAGAGCCTGCGCGCATTCTGGACCTGTGCACCGGGTCTGGTTGCATCGGCATCGTCGCGGCCGAAGTGTTCCCCGAGGCCGAAGTGGTGCTGGGCGACCTGTCGTTCGATGCCCTTGAAGTGGCGAACCAGAACATCGAGCGTCACGGCCTGGACATGCGCGTCTACACCGTGCAGGGCGATGGTTTCGATGGCCTGCCAGGGCAGCGCTTTGACCTGATCCTGTCCAACCCGCCGTATGTCGATGCCGAAGATTTTGGTGACATGCCGGCCGAGTATCACCACGAGCCTGAGCTGGGCCTGGCCTGCGGTAACGATGGCCTGGACCTGGTGCGGCGGATGCTGGCCGAGGCGGCTGACCACCTGACCGACAAAGGGTTGCTGATTGTCGAAGTGGGCAACAGCCAGGTGCATGTCGAGTCGCTGTACCCCGAGGTGGATTTCGCCTGGCTGGAATTCGAGCGGGGCGGGCATGGGGTGTTCATGCTGACAGCCGAGCAGTGCCGGCAGCATCAAGAGCTGTTCAAAGCTCGGGTTTGAGTGGGGGCTGCTTTGCGGCCCATCGCCGGCAAGCCGGCTCCCACAGGTACAGCGCCGTTCTCAAGGCCAGTGCTGCACCTGTGTGGCTTGCCGGCGATGTGGCCGGAACAAGCAACACAAGCAGTTGTTCCCACAGGTACAGTGCCGTTCTCAAGGCCAGTGCTGCACCTGTGGGAGCGGGTTTACCCGCGAAGCAGGCGCCACGGTCTCAGCGAGTAGCAATCCAGATCAGCAGCCCCGCTTGAAACATCGCAAACGCCACCAGGCAGGTGATGGTAAAGCGCAACCCGCCATCTTCACGCCGGTACTTGGCCACCCGCTCATCCCGTTCGCGCAGTTGGCCTTCCATTTCCTGCAGCTGTTGATCGGCCTGCTGCAGCAAGTTGGCCGCATCGAGAATCTCCACCCGCTGCAGACGCTCGCTGCTCCAGGCGCCTTTCAGCTGGCCCACCGTGGCTTCAACGGTACGGCCTTTGAGGTGCTGAGGGTCTTCGTACTCCACTTCGATACCCACCCCGCGCAAGAACTGGTCCCGGCGCAGGCGTGAATCCTCGCTCAGGGCATCCTTGCTCGGCAGTGCCATGCCTTCGACCCGGTAATGCGACCACCTGCGCTGCAGCCATTGCACGGCCTGGGCCAGCATGAAGCGGCCGATACCGCGGTTCAGGGGTTCCAGCTGCAGGCCCTGGTCGCTGCCAATGCGCACCAGGCGCTCGGCGTGGTCGACGCGGATATCCAGGTGGTTCTGTTCTTTGCGCACCTTTTGCCCCGGCAGCTGGATTTCCATGCGCAGCAGGCTGTGGGCTTTGTCGTGGCGCTCGGCGTAGCCGAACTGCACAAAGCGCAGGGGGCGGGCGCCGGTGGCGCGGTCGGTGGGCAAGGGGGCCAGGCGCAACAGCTGGAAGTGTTCGGCGGCAAGGTCGGCCCAAGGCAGCGCGGCGCCGTCCTGGGGTTGTGGCTCGTCGGCCGGCTCTAGGGCGGCGGGGGCAATTGTCATGGGGGCTGTCCTTAGGTTCGGGCATGCGGCAAATGGGGCTGCTGCGCAGCCCATCGCTGGCAAGCCAGCCCCCACCAAGGGCGCGCTGCTCTCAAGGGCACTGCTGCACCTGTGGGAGCCGGCTTGCCGGCGATGGGCCGCCAACGCGGCCCCGGATTCACCGCCAATACCGCCTTATCGGCAGCCCCGGCCAAGACCTGAGGGTCAGGCCGATGGCAAATGCTGGATGAACGTAACGATCCGCTCCCCCAACTCACGGGCCAGCGGCAGCTCGGGGTTGAGGTAGCTGTCACGCTGTTCGCTCATGGCCTTGGGGCTGATGCGCAGCATGTGGTTCATGCCATCGATCAGCACCAGTTGCGCATCCGGTTTTGCAGCCTTGAGGCGCTCGGCATCCGTTACGTCGACCTGCACGTCGTTGCGGCCCTGGACGATCAGCGCCGGCATCGGCAATTGCGCGAACGCCGCCGCCGGGTTCTGCCGGAACAGCGAAATCAAGTAGGGCTGCACGCTGGGGCGGAACACCTGGCGCAGCGGCGCGGGCACATCCAGGCTGGTCTGCCCAGCCTGCAGGCGGTCGAGCAAGTCACTGCCACGTGCCAATTGGGCGGGCGGCAGGCGCTGGGCCAGCTGCTCGCGCAGTACGTCGGCCAACGGGCGGCCGACGCCGGCCAAGGTGATCACCGCGCTGGCACCTGCCTGTTCGGCGGCGAGGCTGGCGATCAGCGCGCCTTCGCTGTGGCCCACCAGAATCAGCGGGCCGAACCGCGGGTCGGCCTTGAGCTTGTGGCTCCAGGCAACCACATCGGCGACATAGCGCTCGACGCTGAGGTCGCGCTCATCGGGCGTGGCCGGCTGGCTCGCGGCCACCCCGCGCTTGTCATAACGCACGCTGGCAATGTGGTCGTTGGCCAGCACCAGGGCCAGCCGTTTGAGGTTGTCGATACGCCCCGTGGCCGGGTTGTTGCCGTCTCGGTCGGTGGGGCCGGAGCCCGCAATGATCAACACCACCGGGGGCGGCGTGGCCTGTTGTGGTAGCAGCAAGCTGCCGTGCAGCACGCCCTGGCCGGTGTCGAGGTCGATGGGGCGCTGCAAGACGGTGGGGGAGGCGGCCTGGGCGAGGCCAGCACAGAGCATGAACAACAAGGCGACGAGGCGCGGCATCATGGGGTACTACGGTGGGGAGATGTCGGTTTGACCCAATGTTTGTGGGAAGGTTCGGTGGGTAGTTGCCTGTGCTGGCCTCTTCGCGGGTAAACCCGCTCCCACAGGAACATCACTGCTTTCAGGCTAGGGTCCACCCTGTGGGAGCGGGTTTACCCGCGAAGAGGCCCGCACAGACAACCAATCCCTCGGTATTTTTCCGTATACTGCCGCTTTCGTTCACCTCAGGCAGACTCGCGGAGCGTCCATGTCCGGCAATACCTACGGCAAGCTGTTCACTGTCACCACCGCTGGCGAAAGCCATGGCCCGGCGTTGGTCGCCATTGTCGATGGATGCCCGCCGGGCCTGGAGATCTCCCTGGCCGACCTGCAGCATGACCTCGACCGGCGCAAGCCTGGCACCAGCCGGCACACCACCCAGCGCCAGGAGCCGGACGAGGTCGAGATCCTCTCCGGTGTGTTCGAAGGCCGCACCACCGGCTGCTCGATCGGCCTGCTGATCCGCAACACCGACCAGAAGTCCAAGGACTACTCGGCGATCAAGGACCTGTTCCGCCCGGCGCACGCCGACTACACCTACCACCACAAGTACGGTGAGCGTGACTACCGCGGCGGCGGCCGCAGCTCGGCCCGCGAAACGGCCATGCGTGTCGCGGCAGGGGCCATCGCCAAGAAGTACCTGGCCACCCAGGGCATCACCGTGCGTGGCTACATGAGCCAGCTGGGCCCAATCGAGATTCCGTTCAAGACGTGGGAGTCGGTCGAGCACAACGCCTTCTTCAGCCCCGACCCGGACAAGGTGCCGGAACTCGAGGCCTACATGGACCAACTGCGCCGCGACCAGGATTCGGTCGGGGCGAAGATCACCGTCGTGGCCGAAGGCGTGATGCCAGGCCTGGGCGAGCCGATCTTCGACCGCCTCGACGCGGAACTGGCCCATGCGCTGATGAGCATCAACGCGGTCAAGGGCGTCGAGATTGGCGCTGGCTTTGCCAGTGTCGCCCAGCGCGGTACCGAGCACCGTGACGAGCTGACCCCGGAAGGGTTCCTCAGCAACAACGCCGGGGGCATCCTGGGGGGGATTTCCTCGGGCCAGCCGATCGTTGCGCACCTGGCGCTGAAGCCGACCTCCAGCATCACCACGCCGGGCCGTTCCATCGATGTGGAGGGCAACCCGGTGGACGTGATTACCAAGGGCCGTCATGACCCCTGTGTCGGCATCCGTGCCACGCCGATCGCCGAAGCGATGATGGCCATCGCCCTGATGGACCACCTGCTGCGCCACCGCGCACAGAATGCCGACGTGAAGGTCAGTACGCCGGTGCTGGGCCAGCTTTGATCCATTTGTGATTGATGTGCCGAATGCACCGGCACACCTCTGTGTAGGAGCAGCCTTGTGCTGCGAAGAGGCCGGTGCAGTTGGCAGATTCATGCAGTGGTTTCACCGGCCCTTTCGCAGCACAAGGCTGCTCCTACACAGTGGGATCGAGCCGGTACGCTAAACACACCATCGGCCCATTCCATGCCCCCAATCCCCTACTGGCGCCTGTCCAGCTTCTACCTCTTCTACTTCGCCCTGCTGGGCTCCACAGCCCCCTTCCTGGCGCTGTACTTCGACCACCTGGGTTTCTCCCCGGCGCGCATCGGCGAGCTGGTGGCCATCCCCATGCTGATGCGCTGCGTCGCCCCCAACCTGTGGGGTTGGTTGGGCGACCGCACCGGCCAACGCCTGCTGATCGTGCGCCTGGGCGCGTTGTGCACGCTGGCCAGCTT
The DNA here is from genome assembly GCF_059025405.1 of Pseudomonas sp. 5.2. Taxonomy (NCBI): domain Bacteria; kingdom Pseudomonadati; phylum Pseudomonadota; class Gammaproteobacteria; order Pseudomonadales; family Pseudomonadaceae; genus Pseudomonas; species Pseudomonas sp. 5.2. The sequence goes on along the minus strand of NZ_JBYBHH010000031.1, from coordinate 17,798 downwards.
CGCCCTGATCTTCTTCGGCAAGAGCTACGCCTGGCTGGCGCTGGTCATGGCCCTGCACGCGTTCTTCTGGCACGCGGTGCTGCCGCAGTTCGAAGTCATCACCCTGGCGCACCTGCACGGGCAAACCGCCCGCTACAGCCAAGTCCGCCTGTGGGGTTCGATCGGTTTCATCCTCACGGTGGTGGGCTTGGGGCGCTTGTTCGAGTGGCTCAGCCTGGACATTTACCCGGTCGCCCTGGTGACGATCATGGCGGGCATCGTCCTCGCCAGCCTGTGGGTGCCCAATGCCCAGCCGCTGGAGCAGGGCGAGCGCAGCGGGGCGGGCGGCTTTTTACAGCAACTGCGGGCACCTGGGGTTATCGCGTTCTATGCGTGCGTGGCGCTGATGCAGCTCAGCCATGGGCCGTACTACACCTTCCTTACCCTGCACCTGGAACACCTGGGCTACAGCCGCAGCGCCATCGGCCTTTTATGGGCGCTGGGGGTGGTGGCCGAGGTGCTGGTGTTCATGGCCATGAGCCGCATTTTTGCGCGGTTTTCCGTGCAGCGGGTATTGCTGGCCAGTTTCCTGCTGGCGTCTTTGCGCTGGCTGCTGCTCGGCAACCTGGCCGATGACCCGGCGGTGCTGGTGCTGGCCCAGGTGATGCACGCGGCCACCTTTGGCTGCTTCCATGCCGCCTGCATCGCGTTCGTCCAGGCCAGCTTCGGCGCTCGCCAGCAAGGCCAGGGCCAGGCGTTGTACGCGGCGTTGTCTGGCACCGGCGGTGCGCTGGGCGCCTTGTACTCGGGCTACAGCTGGAAACTGCTGGGGCCGACCTTCACCTTTGGTATGGCCAGCGCCGCAGCCTTGGCCGCAGCCGTTATCATTGCCCTTTGTTCGCAATCGACCAGGACCCGCCACTGATGAGTACCCTCAGCGTTTTCCACCCGTCCAGCCCAGGCCTGCCGAACAAGCTGCTGACCCACCACGACGACATTGCCGCGACACTGGCCGAGCAGGGCGTGCGTTTTGCCCATCACCCGCTTGCGCTGCGGGTTCGCCCTGGCAGTTCAGAGGACGAGGTGATGGCAGCTTGCAGGGAGCACCTCGACCAGTTGATGACCGGCCACGGCAGTGCGGCCTTCACGCTGCTCAACCGTGATGGGGTGGACCCGGCACAGGCGGATGTACGTGACGAGCATGTGCATGACGCCGAAGAGGTGTTTGCGGTGGTTAGCGGGCGGGCGCAGGTGGGTTTGCGGTTGGGCGAGTTCGTGTATTCGGTGCTGTGCGAGAAGGGCGATCAGCTGGTGGTGCCGGCAGGCACGCGGCGCTGGGTTGAGCTGGGCGAGACGCCGTTCTGCCTGGCGTTGCGGTTGTTTGGCAGTGAGCAGGGGATGCAGGCGCGGTTGACCGGGGATGAGACTGCCCGGGCGTTTTTAGGGATCGACGAGTTGTAATGCTTGGGCGGGCCTCTTCGCGGGGCAAGTCGGACCGCCGCACCGCCGCTCCTACAGGTCAGTGGTATTCCTGTGGGAGCGGCGGTGCGGCGGTCCGACTTGCCCGCGAAAAGGCCGGTGCTGGCAATCAACGATAGGTCGGCAAGGCAAACCGCTGCTGGCTCTGCAGCATCGAAATCACCGGCAGCTCGCTGGCCTGTTCAGCCAGGTCGCGACGGATGGCGCTGATCGCCCAGGACAGCTGCTCGGCGCTGTGCAGTTGGCCGTAGGTCAACACGCGGCGGGTAACCTTGCCATCAGCGGCGCGCAGGGTGAGCAAGACACCACCATCGGGGCGGGGCTGGGTTGCGACCTGGTAGGCCGAAAACACCGAGACGAACTTTTCCTGGATGAGGTCCATATCAACTCCTGACTGTTGTGTGGCAGACGTGAGTTGATGGTTGCAGTGACCGTGCCAGAAACTGATTAAGTTAAAAATCCTTTAAATTCAATGGCTTACGATGCTGTTGTAAGGATCTCTTCGTGCAACCTGCAAGGTCGTGCATTTTGCACAGTGCATTTTGCACGGCCCGCCGCCAGCTATCGGCCCGATAGAATCTGAACCTTTGACCGCATGGCCTTGCCTGACAAAGACTTGGGCAACCATTTTTGCCAGGAGGTTCAACATGTCCACCGTCCAACCCTCGCCTGCCGCCATGACCGATGACGAAACCGCGGCCTTCGCCGAGCAGGTGTTCGAACGCGCCCGCCAAGGTGACGCCCCGATGCTTGAGCGGTTGCTTGCCAGTGGCCTGCCTGCCAACCTGCGCAACCACAAGGGCGACACTTTGTTGATGCTGGCCTGCTACCACGGCCACCATGACGCGGTGCGCGTGCTGCTGGAGCACGGCGCCGACCCATTGATGGCCAATGACAATGGCCAACTGCCAATCGCTGGCGCCGCGTTCAAAGGCGACCTGGCCATGATCCGCTTGCTGCTGGAGCATGGGGTGCCGATCGATGCCGCCGCGCAGGACGGGCGCACCGCGCTGATGCTGGCGGCGATGTTCAACCGCAGCGAGATCCTCGACTACCTGCTGGCCCAAGGTGCCGACCCAGCACACCAGGATGCCCGCGGCGCTACCGCGCTGATGGCCGCGCAAACCATGGGCGCGGCAGACGCCGTAGCGCGCCTGCAGGCGCTGGCCGGCTAACTGTTCGGGGGCGTTTGCGGCTATCCTTGGCGACTTTTCACCGGTCGCAGGCCCCCTTCATGAAAAACCAATTGCTCGAACTCATCACCCTCATCGGCGCCGGTTGCATGCGCGATGAAGACATCGAGCGCATCGCCGACGAGGCCGCCCAGGCCTACGCCGACCCCGTCGCCTTCCTGGCGGCCAACCCGGACATCAACTACGACGACACTTTCCCGATCCCGCTGGGGGAGTGGATCGTGTTGGGCAGCCTGCCGGACACCGTGCTGTTCCAGGCTGACAGCTATCAGGACCTGTTCCAGAACATCGCCGACTCGTTCGACAAGAGCGTGCCGTTCACCCTCAAGCCCAAGCAGCTGGCGCGCACCGAGCCACTGACCGCGCTCAATCGCATCCAGGTGCAGATGGGGGCGTTGAACAAGGAGGCGGGGGGTTATGTGCTGCTGAACTTCAGCCAGTTGCTGGATGATGAATTGCAGATGGTGATGGTCGGCCAGCATGACCTGGCACGGGTGCTGGAACTGGGGGCTGAGGTGGGGATCAAGACCGAGCCGGCTTTGGAGGCTTTGAAGGTCGCGGTTCACGTCTGAGTTGTCGGTTGGCTGGACCGGCCTCTTCGCGGGGCAAGTCGGACCGCCGCACCGCCGCTCCCACAGGAATACCACTGGCTTCTGAACTGTGGTGATCCTGTGGGCACAGGAATACCAGTGGCCTCTGAGCTGTGGTGATCCTGTGGGCACAGGAATACCAGTGGCCTCTAAGCTGTGGTGATCCTGTGGGAGCGGCGGTGCGGCGGTCCGACTTGCCCGCGAAGAGGCCGGTACAGGCAACCAAAGTCTTCAGCCCAGTGCTGTATCCAGAAACATCATCACCCCAAACCCACCCATCAACCCCAGGGTCGCCGCCGTCTGGTGGCCATTGCGATGGGTCTCGGGAATCACCTCGTGGGACACCACAAAAATCATCGCCCCCGCCGCCAACCCCATGCTTATCGGGTAGGCCAAGGCAAAACCAGTGGAAATCCCCAGGCCGATCACCGCACCCAGCGGCTCCATCAGCCCTGAACCCACCGCCACCAACGCCGCCTTCATGTTCGACAGCCCCGTGGCGCGCAACGCCAAGGCCACGGCCAGGCCTTCAGGAATGTCTTGGATGGCGATCGCGCTGGTCAGCGGCAGGCCGATGTTCATGTCGCCATTGGCGAAACTCACCCCAATCGCCATGCCTTCGGGCAGGTTGTGCAGGGTAATCGCCAACACGAACAGCCACACCCGGTTGATGCGCTCTGCCTCCGGGCCGCAAGGGCCAGTGCTCTCGTGCTCGTGTGGGGTGAAGCGGTCCAGGCCCAGCATCAGCAGTACCCCAAGGCCCATGCCCAGCACCACGGTAAACGCCGCCGCCGGGCCGTTGCCGGTGATCTCGCGGGCGGCATCCAGGCCCGGCAGAATCAACGAAAACGAACTGGCGGCCAGCATCATGCCGGCGGCAAAGCCGAGCATCACATCCTGGGTGCGCGCACTCACATCACGCAGCACCACCGCCAGTACCGCGCCCAGGGCGGTGGCGCCAAAGCCGGACAAACCGCCCAGCAGCGCCAGGTGCAGGTTGTCGGCATGGTCGCCATTGACCGCGTTCCACAGGCTTGCCGCCAGCAGCACGATCACCGCCAGCAGGCTCAACCCCAGGCCGGCGCTGAGCCAGGGGGTAGTCAGCACCTGTTGCCGCCAGGCGCTCAGCAGCGAGGGTGGGGTGGCGGTTTCGGAATGGGCTGGGGGCATGCGAACCTCGAATCAATGAATACAGGCAGTCTAAGCAAGGACCTGCACGATCGGCCAAGGATTCCCTTCTATCGACGTGATAGCTGGCTATGCTGTGCTGCAACGTCTTTGCAAGGGAGTAGCGGCATGGGGTCTACATTCAATAGCCTGGTTGGCCTGATCATTCTGGCCCTGGATATCTGGGCGATCCTCAATGTGATCAAAAGTGGCAGCGAAGTGGGCATCAAGGTGTTGTGGATTCTGCTGATCGCGCTGCTGCCGGTGATAGGGCTGGTGATCTGGGCAATTGCCGGGCCCAGGGGCAATGTGCGGATCTGATAGCGGACATAAGCAGAAATGCGGCCGTGACAAAATTTTCACATTGGTTTAAACAGAATCCGCACCCGCACAATGCTGCGTTGGTATTAACCTTCGCCATCTCCGCAAACCCGCAATCCTAGGACTTTCCCATTCATGGCTAACACGGATGCCTTGAAACAGGGCGCGCGAGCGTCGTTCGCGCCGACCCTGAAATCCCACCTGGCCTACACGCTGCTCAGCGGCCTGGTCATCATGCTGATGCTCAGCCTCGTGCGCCTGGCGCTGTTGGTCTACAACAGCGACATGATCGGCGATACCCCCTATGCGACTGTCGCCGAAGGCTTCCTCAACGGGTTGCGCTTCGACCTGCGGGTGGTGGTGTACATCAGCATTCCGCTGCTGTTGGCCATTCTCAGCCCTTGGGCCATGGCCCGGCGTGGCGTGTTCCGGCTGTGGCTGACCCTCGCCTCCAGCGTGGTGATGTTCCTCGGCCTGATGGAGATGGACTTCTACCGCGAGTTCCACCAGCGCCTCAACGGCCTGGTGTTCCAGTACATCAAGGAAGACCCCAAGACCGTCATGAGCATGCTCTGGTACGGCTTCCCGGTGGTCCGTTACCTGTTGGCCTGGGTCATTGGCACCTGGCTGCTGAGCCTGCTGTTCAAGGGCGTCGACCGCATGACGCGCGGCGGCCAGCCGACCGGCGCCACCCCGCAGCGCAGCGTAGCGCCGTGGTACAACCGCCTGGCGGTGTTCATGGTGATCCTGCTGGTGGCCGTGGTCGCCGCCCGTGGCACCCTGCGCCAGGGCCCGCCGATGCGTTGGGGTGATGCCTTCACCACTGACTCCAACTTCGTCAACCAGCTGGGCCTGAACGGCACCCTGACGTTGATCGATGCTGCCAAGAGCCGCTTCGGCGAAGACCGCGCCAACATCTGGAAGCCGGTGCTGGACCAGCCGCTGGCTACGCAGACCGTGCGTGAGCAACTGCTGACCGCCCACGACACCCTGGTCGACGCCGACGAAGCCGCGATCCGCCGTGACTTCGTGCCACCGGCCGACCGTACCCTGCCGATCAAGAACGTCGTGGTGATCCTCATGGAGAGCTTCGCCGGCCACTCGGTGGGCGCCCTGGGCAGCCCTAACAACATCACCCCGTACTTCGACAAACTGACCAAGGAAGGGTTGCTGTTCGACCGCTTCTTCTCCAACGGCACCCATACCCACCAGGGCATGTTCGCCACCATGGCCTGCTTCCCCAACCTGCCAGGCTTCGAATACCTGATGCAGACCCCGGAAGGCGGGCACAAGCTGTCGGGCTTGCCAGCATTGCTCAGCGCTCGCGATTACGACGACGTGTACGTCTACAACGGTGACTTCGCCTGGGACAACCAGTCCGGTTTCTTCGGCAACCAAGGCATGACCACGTTCATTGGCCGCAATGACTTCGTCAACCCAGTGTTCTCCGACCCGACCTGGGGTGTGTCCGACCAGGACATGTTCGACCGTGGCGCTGAGGAGCTGGCCAAGCACGACGGCAAGAAGCCGATCTATGCGCTGCTGCAGACCTTGTCCAACCACACGCCGTACGCGTTGCCCAAGGACCTGCCAGTGGCGCCTGTGACCGGCCAGGGCCGCCTGGACGAGCACCTGACGGCCATGCGTTATTCCGACTGGGCGTTGGGCCAGTTCTTCGAGAAGGCGCGCAAAGAGCCGTACTTCAAGGAGACCCTGTTCGTCATCGTCGGCGACCACGGCTTCGGCAACCACCAGCAGGTCACCGAGCTGGACCTGGGCCGCTTCAACGTACCGCTGCTGCTGATTGCCCCGGGCATCCAGGAGAAGTTCGGTGCGGTCGACCACACCGTCGGTACCCAGGTCGACATCGTGCCGACCATCATGGGCCGTCTGGGTGGCCAGACCCGTCATCAGTGCTGGGGCCGCGACCTGCTCAACCTGCCTGAGGGCGACCAGGGTGTGGGCATGATCAAGCCGTCGGGCAGCGAGCAGATCGTGGGTTTGGTGCAGGGTGACCGCATCCTCATCGAGTCCAAGGACATGAGCCCGCGTATGTACCGCTACCAGCTGGGCAGCGAGTTCAAGGCCGAGCTGATCGAAAGCCCGGACCAGCCGGAAATGCTGAAAAAGCTTGAAGCGTACATCCAGACGGCGACCAAGAGCCTCTTGGACAACACCGCTGGCGTCGTGCACGGCACGCCGAAGTAACCCCCAGCAGGCGCGCCTAGTGTCCCCGTCAGGCGCGTCCGCTGTCCCCGGCACGCGCGCCTGTCATCGCCGGCTGCCGCGTCTGTCATCGCCGGCTGCCGCGTCTATCATCACCGGCTGCCGCGTCCGTTGTAGGAGCAGCCTTGTGCTGCGAAGAGGCCAGTGAAAGCACCGTAGATCTTTGGTGTTTACACTGGCCTCTTCGCAGCACAAGGCTGCTCCTACAAGGGCCACCGCAAAACCCTGCCAATTGAAGGGCCACCGCAAAACCCTGCCAATTCAAGGACCACCGCAAAGCCCTGCCAACTGAACAAATCCCCCCGCCCAAGGTCAAGCTATACAGGCGCCACACACCCGGCGTTCTTCAGATCGAGGGCTCGTTCCATGAAAGAGTGGGAAGTCATCTTTGCCGACCAGAAAGGCGAACCGACGTCATTGCGGCTGCGGGCTGAACATTGCCCCAGCGAAGAAGACGCGGCCCGTGCCATTCGCTCGCACTTGTTTCCGGTCATGGATGAATTGGACCTCAACGACTTCCAGGACCGTGCACCATCCCCCACGGCGCGCTGGCTCAAAGAGCAAAATGGCGTAACCATCACCCGTATCCAGGAAGCGCCCTGAAGCTTGCGTTGACGTGGTGCCCACGCAGGCACTACGCTGGACCCAGGTGCCGGCCTATTCTGCGGGTCGGCACCCATAACATTCGCGTCTTGCATCAGCTCTATACAACTCGATCTGCCCGGCAACGCCGGCAGGTACGTAGTGCCCGGAAAGTCTATCCATTGCATTGCAGGAGGACGATTCATGAGCAGCCAGAACGACGATATCAGCAGCAATGTCCTGCGCCAGATGAAAGCTGGCGGTTTTGACTTCACCCGCATCCACCCCATTGAGTTCTACGCAGTATTCCCTGATGAAGCCGGCGCGCGACGGGCAGCCGGGCAATTTCGTGGCGAGTCCCTCAACGCCCAGGTACGCGAACGCAAAGACGGCGCCTGGCACCTTGAACTGAGCAAGGTCATGTATGCCACTTATGGAGGGATTGGCGACTTCGAAGAAACGTTCGAGCAACTCGTTTCACCGTACGGTGGCGAGGTCGAAGGATGGGGCGTCAAGCAAGAGCGACTGTGCGCCTGACCCTGAAACCCCAGGGCCGCTGTGCGGCCCTATCACGCAAATCACCCCTATCCTGTGGGAGCGGGCTTGCCCGCGAACACCGGCGGAGCCGGTGCCAACCACCGCGTCGCCTTCTTCGCGGGCAAGCCCGCTCCCACAGCTCGATCGCGTCGGCTTGGACGCCTGAGCAAGACAGTGGCGTGCATCGCTATTCAGGGCTTACGCCCCGCCATATGCCCCAGATAAGCCAGTAGCGCATCCAGCTCCTGCTCGCTCAACACAGCCTCTGTAAACCCCGGCATCTTCGCCTGCGGCCACGTTCGAAGGCTTTGCGGGTCACGTATCAGCTTGCGCAAAAATGCCGGCTGGAAGTACTCGGTAGGGTTATGCGGCAGGTTCAAGTCCGGCCCAAACTGGGCATCACCCGCGCCATTGAGGCGGTGGCAGGCCAGGCAGTTCTGCTGGAACAACGCAAACCCCTGGCGCACCGGGTTATCGGCCGGGAGCTTCGGGTCTGGCAGCAGTGCCGGAAAACGCTGCTCCACCGAGGCCAGGCGGCGGATGCTGGCGATCTGGAACGGCCACTGCTCCGGGCGGATGCCGCTGGCCTGCGGTGCTGTCCAGACCAGGTAGAACGGCCCGGCGCTCGGCTTGCCTTTGCCCAACGCGGGCCACGGTTTGGCCGGGTCTTCGACGGCCAGCCAGGCACGCGCCGGCCCTTGCTGCAGCAGCGGCGCGGCAGGCATTTCGGCAGCAAAACCATCCAGCGCGACGGCTTGCAGGTGGTCGTTCGCACCCACGCCCTTCAGCAGCACAGCCAAGGGGACGGCGCGATACTGCATGGGGCGCTTATAGGAAACGTCCTGCTCGATGCTGATGTCGCGCGCCTGCGGGTGGGCTAGCAGCTCGGCGCTGCTCCACTGGCGCGACGTGTCGCCCAGCTCGAGGTGCAGCTGCGCAGCCGACACTGGCAGGCTCAAAAGCAGGGCGAGTAGGGCAAGGCAGTGGCGCATGGGGAATCTCCGACCTTCAAGGCCGGCAGGTTACATGCGCGCTGCCTGTTGACGCCACAGCCACCGTCAGCCGAACAAACGTGTCAGGTTCGGCAGTATCAGCAATAGAGTCGTGGCGAAGAGAATGAGCCCTGCTTGGCGTATTTTCGATTGTCTGAACATGGCGGACCGCCTTCTTGTTGTTATTCCTGAATACCCGTTGGCTTCCCTGTCGCGTTTCGGGTCGATCGCAGTGGCGTAAGTTGACGCCTGTTCTGCTTGCCTCTTGAAAGTCGATATACAACCAACAGTAGGGTGTGCGTCATCCATGTTTGAGAACCCTTTGTTCTAATTGTAAGGTTGGTTAATTTCATTGGGTTATGAGGCCAATGGCCAGCTGGCTGGCATGCTCTCGCTAGACAGTGGCGTTACTGCAAACGACACGCCGGCAAAATATGACCGTTCGTCAGTGCGGCCTACTTGCTTGTACGTGTCTTTCGCGGCAGTCTCTACAGCAGATTCCCACCCATGTCGTTCAGGACTATTTCTATGTCGTTACGCATCTGCATCCTGGAAACCGATGTCCTGCGACCGGAGTTGACGGCGCAGTACCACGGCTATGGCAGGATGTTCGAGCAGCTGTTCTCGCGTCAGCCGATCGCCGCCGAGTTTCGCGTGTACAACGTGATGAACGGCGACTATCCCGCCGACGATGAAATGTTCGATGCCTACCTTGTGACGGGCAGCAAGGCCGATTCGTTCGGTTCCGATCCCTGGATCCAGACGCTCAAGGCTTACTTGTTGAAACTCTACGCACGGGGCGAGAAGCTGCTGGGCGTGTGTTTTGGCCATCAACTGCTGGCCTTGACCCTGGGTGGCAAGGCCGAGCGCGCCGAGAAGGGCTGGGGTGTGGGCATCCACCGTTATTCACTGGCGGCGCATGCGCCCTGGATGGACCCGGAGGTTTCCGAGCTGACCCTGCTGATCAGCCACCAGGACCAGGTCACCGAGCTGCCGGAAGGCGCGACCGTAATTGCCTCCAGCGACTTCTGCCCCAACGCGGCCTACCACATTCGTGACCAGGTGCTGTGCTTCCAGGGGCACCCGGAGTTCGTGCATGACTACTCCCGTGCGTTGCTGGATGCGCGGCAGACGTCGTTGGGGGATGAGGTGTACCACAAGGCCATTGCCAGCCTGGCCACCGAGCACCAGGGCGACCTGGTGGGCGAGTGGATGTTGCGGTTCATTGGGCAGTCGGTGAGTAAAGACAGCGTGGCGTGATGGCCGGGGGCCGCACAGCGGCCCCAACATCAGCGCTGTACCTGTAGGAGCTGGCTTGCCTGCGATGGGCCGCACAGCGGCCCCAACATCTCAAAGCCAACCCGACTTCTTGAAGCTGGCATACAACCCCGCACACCCCAACCCAATCACCCCCAGCACACCAAAGTACCCGTACTGCCACGCCAGCTCCGGCATGTTCTGAAAGTTCATCCCATAAATCCCGGCAATCGCCGTAGGGAAGGCCAGAATCGCCGCCCAGGCCGCGAACTTGCGTTGCACGATGCTCTGGCGCGACGACTCCAGCAACATGCCGATCTCGATGGTCTGGCTGGCAATATCGCGAATGCTGACCAGGTCTTCCATCTGCCGCGTGACATGAATCTGCACATCGCGAAAATACGGTCGCATGTTCTTGTCGATGAACGGAAAGCTCAGGCGCTGCAGTTCTTCGCTCACCTCCAGCATCGGCGCCACGTACCGGCGCAGGCGCAAGATGTCGCGCCGCAGGCTGTGCAGCCGGCGGATGTCATCTTCTTGCAGCGAACCGCCCAGCACGCTCTGTTCCAGTTCTTCAATTTCGCCATGGATCGCCTCGCTGACCGGCTGGTAGTTCTCGGTCACGAAGTCGAGCAGCGCATACAGCACGAAGTCCTCGCCATGCTCCAGCAGCAGCGGCCGTGCTTCGCAGCGTTGGCGCACCAGGGCGTAGGATTTCGAGTGGCCGTTGCGGCAGGTGATGATGTAGCCATTGCCAGCAAAGATATGGGTTTCGATGAACTCCAGCTTGCCTTCATGCCGTACCGGCGAATAGGTGACGATGAACAGCGCATCACCGAAGGTTTCAAGCTTGGGCCGGCTGTGCTTTTCCAGCGCGTCTTCAATGGCCAGCTCGTGCAGGTTGAACTGCCGCTGCAGGTTGGCCAACTCCTCGGCGTTGGGCTCTTCGAGGCCGATCCAGACGAAGTGGCCGGGCTTGCGCGCCCATTCGCTGCCTTCGTCGATGCTGATGTTAGTGACCTTTCTGCCGGCGCTGTACACCGCCGACGCCACGACTCGACCCATGGTTGTCCACTTATTCGATTGAACACCCTTACAGCTTGGGCTGTAAGGGCCCAGAGGGCAACCTAGCGGCGTGCGAGTTCATCTTCCATGCGGTCGATGCACTGCTGCATCTGGCTGCGGCACTGTTCGATGAGGGCGGGGATGTCGCGCTGGCTCAAGCCCGCCGTGGCAATCGGCGGCAGCGAGCGCACGATCACCGTCCGTTGCCGCCAGCTGTTCAGGTTCAAACGCCGGGCATAGCGGCTGACGCACACCGGCACGATCGGCACACCGGCTTCGATGGCCATGTGAAAGGCGCCTTTCTTGAACGCCAACAGGTGGTCTGCCGGGTTGCGGGTGCCCTCGGGGAAAATCCAGATCGATGTATCGTCCTGCAGCACCCGCGTGGTCTTTTGCAGCGCCTTGCGCGCCTGGTGGGCATTCTTGCGGTCGATCAGCACGTTGCCGCCCAGCCAGAACAGCTGGCCGAACAACGGGATCCAGCCCAGGCTTTTCTTGCCAATGGCCACGGTGCGCGGCGGCACTGCCTGGCCAATGAGGAACAGGTCGAAATTGGACTGATGGTTGGCGATGATGACGCAACCGGGCGGGTGATCGAACAATGGGCCGACTTCGGCCTTGACCTTGACGCGCATCAGCCAAGCGGCCGGCACGCTGTAAAGCCGGGCAAATACCCGGCTGTTGTCGGGGTTGAAGGGGCGGCACAGGCCGATAAGCAGGCCTACAGCGCCAACCAGCAGAAAATGCAGGGCCAGCAGGAGCATGCGCAACGAATAAAGCATGGGATGACTCACACCAGATAGTCGCATTCCAGTGTACGACTGTGCACTCAAAGAGGCAAACCTGGGGTGAGTCTGTCGACCTGCAGGGTTAGCCCATGTGGTTCTGGTCCAGTTCGATAGCCTTGTCCAGAGCCTCCAGCAGGCCCTTGCGCACCTTCAGCTTGGTGTTTTTGTGTGCCAGCATGTTCAGCTTCTTCAGTTCACGGGCCGCAGCCAGGGCCGCCTCGTGCAGTTGCTCGGCCGGCACCACCTTGTCGAGGAAGCCGGCGTCCAGTGCGCCTTGCGGGTCGAAGATCTCGGCGTTGATCACCGAGCGGTGGAAGGCCGAGCGGCGCAGGCGGTCACGGGCCAGTTCGATGCCGGCATGGTGCATGGTCATGCCGATTTGTACTTCGTTCAGGCAGACCTTGTAGGGCCCGTCGACACCAATGCGGTAGTCGGCCGACAGCAGCAGGAAGGCCCCTTTGGCCACGGCATTACCGGGGCAGGCGACGATCACCGGGAACGGGTGCGACAGCAGGCGGCGGGCGAGGGTGGAGCCGGCGGTAACCAGGCCTATTGCCTCCTTGGGGCCACTGGTCATGACCTTGAGGTCGTAGCCGCCAGACAGAATGCCCGGCTGCCCGGTGATGATCACCACGGCACGTTCCTGCTCGGCGCGGTCGAGGGCGGCGTTGAAGGCAGTGATGACATCCGGCGAGATGGCGTTGACCTTGCCGTTGTTCAGGGTCAGGGTGGCGATGCCGTCTTCGGCGTGGTAGGTAATCAGCTCGCTCATGGCAGAGTCCTTTTGTTGGCGTGGCGACGACGTTACCCAGCGCCGTGGGCCAGGTAAAGCAGCAAGGCTGACTGGCCGGTCAGCGTTTACCGGGCCTCAAATGCAAATGCATGAAAAATTTGAAAAAAATGCTTGCCAAAGGAAAGGCCTTCCACTAAATTAGCGCGCCTCGACAGGCTGAAAGGCTTGAAGAGAAAACGGTGAAGTGTCCGAGTGGTCGAAGGAGCACGCCTGGAAAGTGTGTATACGAGAAATCGTATCAAGGGTTCAAATCCCTTCTTCACCGCCACATTCTACAAAAAGCCCCCGCGCTGAAAAGCTCGGGGGCTTTTTGTTTTCGCAGTGCTTATGGGGCTGCTGTGCAGCCCATCGCCGGCAAGCCAGCTCCCACCCGAACTGCCTAGCCTTTAAGGCAAGCGCCGCACCTGTGGGAGCTGGTTTGCCAGCGATGAGGCCAGAACAAGCACCACAAGACAGTTGCTCCCACAAGAACTTTGCAGACTCCAAGGTTGGCGCCAGGCCTGTGGGAGCCGGCTTGCCGGCGATGGGCCGCACAGCGGCCCCGGGTTCATCAGAAACTCACAGACGCCGACAACCGTGCCGTACGCGGCGCACCCTGGAACAGGTAGTTGTCCCCCAGGTAATCCCCCACATCGCGCCAGTAGCGCTTGTCGAACACGTTATCCACGGTCAACCGCAGCACCGTGTCATACCCCCCAATGCGGATGCGGTAGCGGCTGCCGACGTCGAACACGGTATAACCGCCCACCTCGACATTACCCGCCTGGCTGGCATATTTGCTGGCGCTGTAGCGCGCACCGCCCAGCAGCGCCAGGCCAGGTACCGGCAGGCTGTATTCGGCCTGCAGCGCCGCACGCAGTTTGGGCACATTGATTGCCTGATGCCCTTCGTAGTCCTCGGTCCCGCTGTTTTTTACCCGTGCGCGAATGGCTGCGGCACTCGCCTGCACTTGCAGGTTCGAGGTCACCCAGCCACTGGCGCCCAGCTCCAGGCCGGTGTTTTTCTGTTGGCCTTGCTGGACATAGGTGAAGGTGCCTTGGCCATCGGGGCGTGCGTATTGATACGCCTGGCGGATCTGGAACAGTGCGGCACTGAAGCTGATGCCTTGCCAGTCACGCTTGATGCCCAACTCCAGCTGGCGTGACAGGGTGGGGGCGAGGATTTCAGCCGCGTTGCTGGCAAACCACGGTGCGGTACCGCCAGCCGACAGGCCTTTGGCATAGCTGGCGTACAGCGTGGTGTCTGGGCGTGGCTTGTAGATGAGCGCAGCATTGGGCAGCAGCTGATACTGGCGAGTGTGGCGCCCGGCAACACCGGTCTCGTCCCAGGTCTGCTCGTCCAGGCGCACTTCGCGAGCGCCGATCACGGTTTGCCACTGCTCGTTGAAGCTGATGCGATCACTTACGAACAGGCCGTACTGGCGGCTGTCGAGGCGACGCTCGCTGGCGCCGATCGGCTTGTCAGACGGGTCGAGTGCTGGCGCACCGGTGTAGATATTGCCGGTACCCAGCCACTCGTTGTAATAGGGGCGTTGATCCACCGTGCGGCGTTGCGCGCTGCTGCCGATTGTCAGGTCGTGCCCTACGCCCAGGGCATCGAAGCGGCCGTTGAGCGTGGCCTGTGCCTCGTCGGTGCGGCGGGTGTCATCCGGGCTGCGGTAGTCATAGATGTCGTAGTCGCCATTGCTGCCAAAAAACGCCCCCTCGCTCGAGCCCCAGGCAAACGCACTGTAATCGTCGATCACCACCTTGCTGCGCGACGCACTCAACGTGCCAGTCCAGGCCTCGTTGAAGCGGTACTCGAAACGCCCGCCCAGGTTCAGCGAATCGTTCTGCACCGGCTTGGCCCACTGCTGATAGGCCAGGCGATCATGCGGGTCGATACCGTGTGGCACCTCGGTGCCGCCGAGCAACTGGTAACCGGGCACCGAGCGTTGTTCGCGGTGCTGGTACTCGGCGTCCAACTGCAGCGTGGCATCCGGGTTGATCTGCCAGTCGAAGGCCAACGAGGCGAAGTCGCGCTTGCCATCGGCATGGTCGACATAGCTGCGGATGTCTTCATGGGCCAGGTTGGCGCGCAGGCCGAACTGCCGCTCGCTGCCGAACCAGCCGCCCAGGTCGGTGGCCAGGTAACGTTCGCCTTGTTCGTTGGTCGATACCGTCACGCTGCGCACGTCTTCGGCGCGCTTGGTCACGTAATTGATTAGGCCGCCCGGTTCCGAAACGCCGCTTTGCAGCCCGGACAAGCCCTTGAGCAATTCCACTTGCTGTTTGTTTTCCAGGGCCACGTTCTGCTCGCCGGCGAGGGTCTGGCCATTGATCCGGTAGCTGCTGGCGGCATTCAGTTCGAAGCCGCGCACGTTGAAGTTTTCGTAATAGCCGATGGGTGCATAGCTTTCCCCCACCGAGGCGTCGCTTTGCAGCACTTCGCTGAGCTTGCGCACCTGGCGGTCCTCCAGCAATTGTTGGCTGAACACGCTGACCGAGGCTGGGGTGTCGAGCAGCGGCGCGGGCTGGAAACCACCCACCGAGGCTTCGCGCACCTGGTAGCCGTCGTTGCCATAGCTGTCGGAGACCCGCAGCGGGTCTAGCACGATGCTGTCTTCGGCAAGCAAATGAGGGCAATGCAGGGCCAGGCCCAGGCTGAGCAAGCTCAGGGGCAGGCGGGGGCGAAGCGGGGGCATGCGGAGGCTCCTGGATACGCGACACCAGTGCCGGCCTCTTCGCGGGCAAGCCCGCTCCTACAGGATTTTGCGCAACCCTTGTGGGAGCGGGCTTGCCCGCGAAGAGGCCGGCACAGGCCATGAAAAAGGCGGCATCTTAACAGCCGCCTTCAACATTGGACGATCAGGCCCGCGCGATATTCAGTCGTTGCTGGCCGGGCGCTTGTGCTGGCGCCAGCTGTCGTCGATCTTCGACCAGGTCTTGCCATCGGTGACGGCCAGCAGTTTGCGCCCGTCCTTGAAGGTGGCGAGGAAGGTGGCTTCTTCTTCCTTGCCACCGAGCCAGAGCCCGGCCAGCAGCCCCACCGGCCCGGCCACCAAGGCCCCAGCTACACCCCAGCCAAGGGCGGTACCCAGGCTGCGGCTGGACTCCAAACTGGACAGCTTGAGGTCACTGATGCGTGCAAGTGAGATCCGCTCGCCAGGCGAGGGGCTGCGCGGGGTCTTGAGTGTGAGCGATCCATTGCGATACTCGCCTTCACCTTGCAAGAAATCGCCGGATCGAACCGTGAGTCTTGTCATAATGTCGTCCTTCAGGGAGGGGGCATTGTCCAGCGCCTACTTGAGCCCTCCCGAGGCAGGCAGTCAACGCTCAGGCGACGGAGGGTAGTGCGTTGCAATGTCGCGGCTGATGCGCTTGCGCTCGGCCAGCGCCCAGGCCAGCAGCGCCAGTGTACCGATCACCAAGCCGGCCACGACAATGCCCATCCAGCCCTGACGCTGGAACAACTGCGTCCCCAGCAACGACCCCAGCGCACCGCCGATGAAGTAGCAGGTGATATAGCCTGCATTCAGCCGTGTGCGCGCCTCTGGCCGCAGCGCGATCACCGCGTTCTGGTTGCTCACGTGTACCAGCTGCACGGCCAGGTCGAGCATCAATACCCCCAGCAGCAACGCCAGCAGCGAGTACTCGGCAAAGCCAAGCGGCACCCACGACAGCAGCAGTACGATCAGCCCCACTGTGGTGCCCAACGCCCCCTTGCCTCGGTCGGCCAGGCGCCCGGCCCAGTTGGCCGACAGCGCCCCCGCCGCGCCTGCCAGGCCGAACAGGCCGATCACGGCGTCCGAGTAGTGGTAGGGCTCTTGCGCCAGCAGGAAGGCCAGTGGTGTCCAGAACAGCGCGAACAGGCTGAACGCCAGCAAGCCCAGCAGCGAGCGCAAGCGCAGCACGGGCTCTTCGATGAACAGGCGGAACACCGAGCCGATCAAGGCCGGGTACTTCAAGCCGGCATGGCTGTGGTGCTGCGGCAAGCTGCGGTACAGGGCCAGGGCGGTGATGGCCATCAGTACCGCGGCCAGCACATAGATGCTGCGCCAGCCACCCAGCTCTGCCATGAAACCGGCCGCCGTACGCGCCAGCAGAATGCCCAGCAACAGGCCGCTCATCAGTGTGCCCACTGCACGCCCGCGCTGATGCGGCTCACTCAGGCTCGCCGCCATCGGCACCAGGATTTGCGCCACCACCGAGAACAGGCCGGTCAGCGCGGTACCGAGCAGCAACCACGGCAGGCTCGGTGCGCAGGCGCTGATGACCAGGCCGAGGGTCGAAATGGCGGTCATCACCGTGATCAGGCGGCGTTGCTCGAACAGGTCGCCCAGGGGTGCCAGCAGCAACAGGCCAGCGCCATAGCTGAGCTGGGCGGCGATGACGATGCTGCCGGCGCCGGCGGTGCTCAGGCCGAACTGCTGGGCGATGCTGTGCAGCAACGGTTGCGCGTAGTAGTTGCTGGCCACGGCCAGGCCGGTGGCGGTGGCCATCAGCAGGATCAGGGCGCGACTGAGGTTGGGGGCGTTCATGGGGATCTCGGGGGGCATTGGCAGGGGGCTGTATTCTAGGGCGTTGAGGGTATGGCGGGGGATGTTTAGCGCCTGGGAGATCGAGCGCCGCCCGCGCGGCGCATCGCGAGCAACGCTCGCTCCTACGTTTGTTTCGGGCCAATATTCCTGGGGCATTCGCGCGCGACCGCCCTGGCGCATGACGCGATATCGCGTCGAACAAACAAGGCGGTCGCGCGCGCCTGTCACAGGCGTTACTGGCCAAAAACAAACGTAGGAGCGAGCGTTGCTCGCGATGCGCCGCGCGGGCGGCGCTCGATCTCCCAGGCGC
>NZ_JBYBHH010000030.1:0-41336 GCF_059025405.1 Pseudomonas sp. 5.2 | reverse complement strand
CGATGGGCCGCACAGCGGACCCTATCAACCTGCACGCAGCCTTAGGCTCCGCCACAACGCCACGGCCATCAAAACGCTCACCACCGCCCACCCCCAGGCCTGCTGATTCTCCAGCCCTTCCAGAAACAACTGTGGCGCCACCCCCGCCCCCACGATAAACGCCAGCAATGCCACCTCGGCCCGCCGCGCCAGCACTGGCCGCACCAGGTAAACCACTGCCGGCAACGCCAGTGCAGCTGTAGGGAAACTGCGGTAACGCGGGTCGAATACCAGCGCCAGCATGCTCACCGCCGCCGCAAAGCCCGCTGCAAGCAACAGCCAGCCAGCACGGGCCTCAAGCCAGGCAAAAGCGCGCTCACGCCAGCCTCCGCGGCGGGCCAAGGCCAGGGCGGCGTGGGCCAGCACCAGCAGGTTGAGCGCCGCCAGCAGCCCGGCCCACAGCCACTCCCCAGCAAAGCGTGCGTGGCTGCGCATCAGCTCGCCCCACAGCCCCAGGCAACCCGCGCCAAACGCGGCCAGCAACGGCAACAGCAGGGCCGCCATGGGGGTGGCGGGCTGCCCAGCCACCCACAGCATGACCAGCATCAACACCGCGCTGGCCAGCAGCCACTGTGGCCAGTAGTGCAGGTTGCTGACGGGCCCTTCGAGCACGCCTTTGTCCTGCCGGTCGGCATCGTAAAGCCCCCAGTAGCCGCCCACGGCGCCTTCGCTGGCGCGCTTCCACGGCTGGTCGAAGGCCTCGATCAGGTTGTACCGCCAGCCATTGCTTTCGGCCATCGCCACAAAGCCACGGATAAAGCGCGCCTCGTTGGCCCGGCTGGGCACGGCAGTTTCCCGTTGGCGGCCTTCGCTGGGCCAGCCGGTCTCGCCGATCAGGATGTCCTTGGGCGCAAAGCGCGTCCCGAACTCACGGCGCACATCGGCGACATGGGCCAAGGCATCGTCGATGCCGCGTGGGTCATCCTCCCAGTAAGGCAGCAAGTGGATAGTCAAAAAGTCCACCTCAGGGGCCACCTGGGGGTGTTGCAGCCAGAATTCCCAGACGTCGGCATAGGTCACCGGTACCTTGACCTGGCGCTTGACCTTGGCGATCAGCTCAGCAAGGCGCGTGCCGGTGACTTCCTTGCGCAGCAGCGCCTCGTTGCCGACGATCACCGCGCTGACGACATCGGGGTTGGCGTTGGCGGCGGCGATCAGCAGGTCCACTTCCTTCTCGGTGTCCACCGGGTTGGCGTTGACCCAGGCACCGAGCATCACCTTCAGGCCATGTTTGCGTGCCAGCTGCGGTATCGCCTCAAGGCCGGTCATCGAATAGGTGCGGATGCACTGAAAACGCTCCGCCAGCAAGGCCAGGTCGGCATCCATGCGCGCCGGGCGCAGGCGAAACGGCTGGTCGAACGGCGACTGGTCCTTGTCGAAGGGGGTGTAAGAAGCACACTGCAGTTTGTGCGTGGGGCTGGCCGCATCGGGCAGGTGCACCGGCTTGCCGAGCCCGTACCAGAGCGTTGCCAGCCCGATCAGGGCAAGCAGGCAGGCTAGCAGGTACAACGGCAGGTGCAGGCGGGTGGGGCTGGGCATCGGGCGGTCCATCGTCAGGCGCAAAAGGGTAGATAGTAGCCCGGCGCCAATCCTTTGGCATGCAAGGATCGCGCAGACTGGCGTGAGCCCATGGCGCTAATGGCACAGTGCTGTCGCCTATGGTTGGTTACATGTCGTACAGGGAGCAGGTCACAAGTTGTTGCAGGAAGATGATGCAATCTCCGAGACCTGACGAGGGGATGCTTTGATGGCAACTTTGAACAAGATGCGACGTTTCCTGGGTGTGGGCACCGCCCTGGTAATGGCCATGAGCGCTGCACAGGCAATGGCCAAAGAAGTAAGCATTGGTTACGTGGATGGTTGGGCCGACAGCGTGGCGACCACCAACGTGGCCGCCGAAGTGATCAAGCAGAAGCTCGGCTACGACGTGAAGTTGCAGGCCGTGGCCACGGGCATCATGTGGCAGGGCGTGGCGACCGGCAAGCTCGATGCGATGTTGTCGGCCTGGTTACCCGTGACCCACGGTGAGTACTGGACCAAGAACAAAGACAACGTGGTCGACTACGGTGCCAACTTCAAGGATGCCAAGATCGGCCTGATCGTCCCTGAATACGTGAAGGCGGTAAGCATCGCCGACCTCAAGACCGACAGCAGCTTCAAGCAGAAGATCGTCGGCATCGACGCCGGCTCCGGCGTAATGCTCAAGACCGACCAGGCCATCAAAGACTACGACCTGACAGGTTACAAGCTGCAGGCCAGTTCCGGCGCTGCGATGACCGCCGAACTGGGCCGTGCCTATGCCAAGCAGCAGTCGATTGCCGTGACCGGTTGGGTGCCGCACTGGATGTTCGCCAAGTGGAAGCTCAAGTTCCTCGAAGACCCGAAAGGCGTGTATGGCGCTGCCGAAACCGTCAACAGCATCGGCAGCAAGGAACTGGCGACCAAGGCGCCGGAAGTGGCGGAGTTCCTCAAGAAGTTCAGCTGGCAGTCCAAGGACGAGATCGGCGAAGTGATGCTGGCGATCCAGGAAGGCGCCAAGCCTGAAGCGGCGGCCAAGGACTGGGTGGCCAAACACCCGGACCGGGTCAAAGAGTGGACCGGTAAGTAACCGCTGATACTGGGCGTTTGCCGTTATTTGTTCATTGCCGGTGAGATCGAGCGCCGCCCGCGCGGCGCATCGCGAGCAACGCTCGCTCCTACGTTTGTTTTTGGCCAATAACGCCTGTGACAGGCGCGCGCGACCGCCTTGTTTGTTCGACGCGATATCGCGCCGTGCGCCAAGGCGGTCGCGCACATTTACCCCAGGCATACTTGGCCCGAAACAAACGTAGGAGCGAGCGTTGCTCGCGATGCGCCGCGCGGGCGGCGCTCGATTGACGCCCCTCTGCAAAGTTCAAGGCAAGCACCTTATAGCCCTGACCCAATCAGTGATTTCTTACCAATTCTGTAAAACACTGTTGCATCTAAGACTAAGGTCGTCTGGTTGGCGTCCAACGGCAGCATAAAGTGAGGGTGTGGGTTTCATCCCCTATCTGTGCTGCTAGGACAAAAACAATGAACGACAGCATTTACCTCTCGATACAAAACAGCCCGCGCTTCAAGGAGCTGGTTACAAAACGCGAACGGTTCGCCTGGATTCTCTCGGCGATCATGCTCGGTCTCTACTGCGCCTTCATCCTCCTGATCGCCTACGGTCCTCATGTACTGGGCGCCAAGCTCAGCCCAGAGTCGTCGATTACCTGGGGCATCCCCCTGGGCGTCGGCCTGATCGTTTCGGCATTTGTCCTGACCGCCATCTACGTGCGCCGTGCCAACGGTGAGTTCGATGAGCTGAACAAGGCCATCCTGAAGGAGGCGCAACAATGATTCGCCACGCCAAAGCCCTGGCCGTTCTGGCCTGCGGCGTTTTCGCACCCGCCGTGTGGGCCGCCGATGCCCTGACCGGCGAGGTGCAGAAACAGCCGCTGAACGTGTCGGCGATCGCCATGTTCGTGGCCTTCGTCGCCTTCACCCTCGGGATTACCTACTGGGCCTCCAAACGCAACAAATCGGCGGCGGACTACTACGCAGCCGGCGGCAAGATCACGGGCTTCCAGAACGGCCTGGCAATTGCCGGTGACTACATGTCGGCGGCCTCGTTCCTGGGGATTTCTGCCCTGGTGTTCACCTCGGGTTACGACGGCCTGATCTACTCCATCGGCTTTTTGGTCGGCTGGCCGATCATCCTCTTCCTGATCGCCGAACGCCTGCGCAACCTGGGCAAGTACACCTTCGCCGACGTGGCCTCGTACCGCCTCGGGCAGAAAGAAATCCGTACCCTGTCGGCCTCCGGTTCGCTGGTGGTGGTGGCGTTCTACCTGATCGCGCAGATGGTCGGCGCCGGTAAGTTGATCGAGCTGCTGTTTGGCCTCGACTACCACGTGGCGGTGATCCTGGTCGGTATCCTGATGTGCCTGTACGTACTGTTCGGCGGCATGTTGGCCACCACCTGGGTACAGATCATCAAAGCCGTGCTGCTGCTGTCCGGTGCCAGCTTCATGGCACTGATGGTGATGAAACACGTCAACTTCGACTTCAACACCCTGTTCTCCGAAGCCATCAAGGTGCACGCCAAAGGCGAGGCGATCATGAGCCCTGGCGGCCTGGTCAAGGACCCGATCTCGGCGTTCTCCCTGGGCCTGGCGCTGATGTTCGGTACCGCTGGCCTGCCGCATATCCTGATGCGCTTCTTCACCGTCAGTGACGCCAAGGAAGCGCGCAAGAGCGTGCTCTACGCCACCGGCTTCATCGGCTACTTCTACATCCTCACCTTCATCATCGGCTTTGGCGCGATCCTGCTGGTCAGCACCAACCCGGACTTCAAGGACGCCGCAGGCGCCTTGCTGGGCGGTAACAACATGGCCGCGGTGCACCTGGCCAATGCCGTGGGTGGCAGCGTGTTCCTGGGCTTCATCTCGGCGGTGGCCTTCGCCACCATCCTGGCGGTGGTTGCTGGCCTGACCCTGGCCGGTGCCTCGGCGGTGTCCCACGACCTGTACGCCAGCGTATGGCGCAAGGGCAAGGCCAACGACAAGGACGAGATCCGCGTGTCGAAGATCACCACCATCGCCCTCGGCGTGCTGGCGATCGGCCTGGGCATCCTGTTCGAGAAGCAGAACATCGCCTTCATGGTGGGCCTGGCGTTCTCGATTGCTGCCAGCTGCAACTTCCCGGTACTGCTGCTTTCGATGTACTGGAAGAAACTGACCACCCGCGGCGCCATGATCGGCGGCTGGCTGGGCCTGGTGAGTGCAGTGGGCCTGATGATCCTTGGCCCAACCATCTGGGTACAGATCCTCGGCCACGAGAAGGCGATCTACCCGTACGAGTACCCGGCGCTGTTCTCGATGCTGATTGCCTTCGTCGGTATCTGGTTCTTCTCGGTCACCGACAAGTCCAAGGCGGCTGAGAACGAACGTGCACTGTTCTTCCCGCAGTTTGTACGTTCGCAAACCGGCCTGGGCGCTTCCGGTGCGGTTTCGCACTGACCGCTGAGGCCAAAAAAAACCGCGATACGGGTGATGCCCGTATCGCGGTTTTTTTATGCTTGGCCGGCTAGATCATGCCTAGCAGCAACAGCACCAGCAGAATCACCAACACCACGCCGATAATGCCGGAAGGGCCATAGCCCCAGCTGCGCGAGTGTGGGAAGACGGGTAAGCCACCAATCAGCAGCAGGATCAGGATGATGATGAGGATCGTGGTCATGGCGGAGTCCTTGCGTGGTTAGGGGTCAAGGGCCTCGGACTGCTGGCCTCTTGTTAAATCGGACCGGTGCGCTTGGCTAAAGATTCCATTTGTTCGGTACTGACCGCTTGGTCATGCCCTTTCATTCACTACCCTGATGAACCCTCCCTCTCGGCAATGCCTTGATTAGACTCGCCTGACAACCCATCAGCACAAGGCCTGCCACCATGCAAAACCGCATCATGATCACCGGCGCCGGGTCCGGCCTCGGCCGCGAGATCGCCCTGCGCTGGGCACGCGAGGGCTGGCGCCTGGCGTTGGCCGATGTCAACGAGGCCGGCCTGCGCGAAACGCTGGAACTGGCCCGGCAAGCCGGTGGCGACGGGTTTATCCAGCGCTGTGATGTGCGCGACTACAGCCAGCTCACGGCGCTGGCCCAGGCCTGCGAAGAGCGCTTTGGCGGCATCGATGTAATCGTCAACAACGCCGGTGTCGCCTCGGGCGGCTTTTTCGCCGAGTTGTCGCTTGAGGACTGGGACTGGCAAATCGCGGTCAACCTCATGGGCGTGGTCAAGGGCTGCAAGGCCTTCCTCCCGCTGCTGGAGCGCAGCCAAGGGCGGATCATCAACATCGCCTCGATGGCCGCGCTGATGCAGGGCCCGGGCATGAGCAACTACAACGTCGCCAAGGCCGGTGTGCTGGCCCTGTCGGAAAGCCTGCTGGTGGAATTGCGCCAAGTGCAGGTGGCGGTGCACGTGGTGTGCCCGTCGTTCTTCCAGACCAACCTGCTGGATTCGTTCCGTGGCCCGAACCCGGCCATGAAGGCCCAGGTCGGCAAGCTGCTGGAGGGCTCGCCGATCAGCGCGGTCGATATCGCCGAGTACATCCACCGGCGAGTGGCTGCCGGCGAGTTTCTGATCTTGCCCCACGAGGCCGGGCGCCAGGCGTGGCAGCTCAAGCGCGAGGCACCTGAGCGGCTGTATGACGAGATGGCCGACATGGCGGTGAAAATGCGTGCCAAGGCGCCTGCGCGATGATCTGTCTGTAGGGGAAATTACCCATGGATGTAGGTTGCTTCTGAATTGCCCTGGAACTATTGAGTAGCCTTAAGTACCCGAGGCAGTCTCCGGTTTTCCCTTACGCTGGAGGATCGGATCATGCTGGTAATAGGGCGCGAAGTAGGCGAAGTCATCACCATTGGCGATGACATCCGCATCATGGTGGTCGAGACGCGGGACGGGATGGTGCGTTTTGGGGTGAGTGCGCCCCGCGAGGTGCCGGTGCACCGCGCCGAGGTGTACAAGCGCATCAAGGAGGGGGAGGTGCGCAAGGGGCGTGGCGCTTGAGGGCGTCAGTCGAGCAGCTCGCGTGGCACATCATGTTTGGCCAGGAGCTGGCATTGCTGGCTTTCCGGGTCGAACAGGATGAACGCCTGGCCCTTGGCCAATGCCTGGCGCACCCGCAATACGCGGGTTTCGAGGGGGGTGTCGTCGCCGTTGTCGGTACCGTCGCGGGTGACGAAGTCCTCGATCAGCAGGGTCAGGGTGTCGGCTTGCAGTTGGTCGTAGGGGATTAGCATGGCGGGCGATTCTGGGGGTTGAGTGTGGGCATGCTACGCGAAACGTTCGCGCATTTGGGGCCGCTGTGCGGCCCATCGCGACGCAAGGCCGCTCCCACAGGTACAGCGCAGTGTCAGAGGTTGCCATTGCCCCTGTGGGAGCGGCCTTGCGTCGCGATGGGCTGCGCAGCAGCCCCAAACTATCAGCCCTTATTCCCAACCAAGCTATCCACCGCCGGCACCCGTGTATCGCTCTCCATCTGTGCATCGTGCTCCAACTGATGGCTGAAGCGCTCGAGCGAGGCATTGGCCGGCTGCGAATCACTGGCAAACACCGGTGGGCTCAACAAATACGCTGACAGCAACCGGCTCAGCGCCGCCAGGCTGTCGATATGCGTGCGCTCGTAACCGTGCGTGGCATCGCAGCCAAACGCCACCAGCGCGGTCCGGATGTCATGCCCCGCCGTCACCGCCGAGTGGGCATCGCTGAAGTAGTAACGGAACAGGTCGCGCCTGACCGGCAAATCGTGGTCGCCGGCCAGCTTCAGCAGGTGACGCGACAGGTGGTAATCGTAAGGCCCCGAAGAGTCCTGCATGGCCACACTCACCGCATGCTCGCTGGAGGCCTGGCCTGGCGCTACCGGGGCAATGTCGATGCCGACGAATTCGCTGACGTCCCAGGGCAGGGCACCTGCCGCGCCGGAGCCGGTTTCTTCGGTGATGGTGAACAGCGGGTGGCAGTCGATCAGCGGCTGTCGGCCACTTTCCACCACTGCCTTGAGCGCCGCCAGCAATGCGGCTACGCCCGCTTTGTCGTCCAGGTGGCGGCCGCTGATGTGGCCGCTTTCAGTGAACTCTGGCAACGGGTCGAAGGCGACGAAATCGCCGATCGAGACCCCCAGGGCTTCGCAATCGGCGCGGGTCGCGCAGTAGGCATCCAGGCGCACTTCGACGTGGTCCCAACTGATAGGCATCTGGTCGATGGCGGTGTTGAACGCATGCCCGCTGGCCATCAGCGGCAACACGCTGCCGCGGAACACGCCGGTGTCGGTGAACACACTGACCCGGCTGCCCTCGGCAAAGCGGCTCGACCAGCAGCCCACCGGCGCCAGCGCCAGGCGGCCGTTGTCCTGCAACTGACGCACGCTGGCGCCGATGGTGTCCAGGTGCGCGGAAACAGCGCGGTCGGGTGAGCTTTGCCGGCCTTTGAGGGTGGCGCGGATGGTGCCACGGCGGGTGAGCTCGAAGGGGATGCCCAACTCATCGAGGCGTTCGGCCACGTAGCGCACGATGGTGTCGGTGAA
Organism: Pseudomonas sp. 5.2; assembly: GCF_059025405.1. Classification (NCBI taxonomy): domain Bacteria; kingdom Pseudomonadati; phylum Pseudomonadota; class Gammaproteobacteria; order Pseudomonadales; family Pseudomonadaceae; genus Pseudomonas; species Pseudomonas sp. 5.2. The sequence continues at coordinate 33,209 of NZ_JBYBHH010000030.1, read as the reverse complement.
GCCGGTGGGGCTGGGGATGGCGAGCATCTCCAGCAGGACGCGTTTGAGGTAGTCGAGATCGGGTTCGGGGTATTTTTCGGACATGTGTACTCCTCACTGGCCTCTTCGCGGGCAAGCCCGCTCCTACAGGTTTACCGCTGCTTTCAGGTTAAGCGGCCAGCCTGTGGGAGCGGGCTTGCCCGCGAAGAGGCCGTCATGGTTTCACGCTAATCCCCGGCTATGCGGGAACAACAAGTCGATGAACCGCTCAGCCGTCGGCTGCGGTTCATGATTGGCCAGGCCGGCGCGTTCGTTGGCCTCGATGATCACGTACTCCGCCTGCTCGGCATCACGCACCATGAAGTCCAACCCCACCACCGGAATTTCCAGCGTCCGTGCCGCGCGCACCGCCGCATCGGCCAGCACGGGGTGCAGGCGCTCGGTCACGTCCTCAAGGGTGCCGCCGGTGTGCAGGTTGGCAGTACGCCGCACCGCCAGGCGTTGGCCGGCAGGAAGCACGTCGTCATAGCCCAGCCCCGCCGCGCGCAGGGTGCGCTCGGTTTCATCGTCAAGCGGAATGCGGCTTTCACCGCCGGTCGCGGCCTGGCGCCTGCGGCTCTGGGCTTCGATCAGCGCGCGGATGTCGTGCTTGCCATCACCCACTACCTGGGCCGGGTGGCGTATGGCAGCTGCCACCACTTCAAAGCCGATCACCACGATGCGCAGGTCAAGGCCGGCATGGAAGCTCTCCAGCAGCACACGGCTGTCGAACTGCTTGGCGTGGGCCACTGCGTGGGTGAGCTCTTCGAGGGTGGTGAGGTTCACCGCCACCCCTTGGCCTTGTTCGCCATCCACCGGCTTGACCACCACTGCGCCATGCTCGTCGAGAAACGCCAGGTTGTCGTCGGCGTTGCCCGCCAGTTGCTGCGCTGGTACACGCAGCCCGGCGTTGCTCAGTGCTCGCTGGGTCAGGCACTTGTCTTGGCACAGGGTCATGGTCACGGCGCTGGTCAGGTCGCTTAGTGACTCACGGCAGCGAATGCGACGCCCGCCCAGGCTCAAGGTGAACAGCCCGCCTGCGGCGTCTTCGACCTGCACTTCGATACCACGGCGCAGCGCCTCGTCGACAATGATCCGTGCATAAGGGTTAAGCCCTGCTTCAGGGCCGGGGCCGAGGAACAGACGTTCGTTGATGCCGTTCTTGCGCTTAACGGCGAAGGTCGGCAGGTTGCGAAACCCGAGTTTCTCGTACAGGCGCTTGGCCTGGCGGTTGTCATGCAGCACCGACAGGTCCAGGTAGGCCAGGCCGCGGCTCATGAAGTGCTCGATCAGGTGGCGCACCAGCACTTCACCCACGCCAGGGCGGGTGCAGTGCGGGTCTACGGCCAGGCACCACAGGCTGCTGCCGTGCTCGGGGTCATCGAACGCCTTGGCATGGTTAAGGCCCATGACGCTACCGATCACCGCGCCGCTGTCTTCATCCTCGGCCAGCCAGTAAACCGGGCCGCCGAGGTGACGTGGCGTGAGCCGGTCAGGGTCGACCGGCAACATGCCGCGCGCTTGGTAAAGGGTATTGATCGCCTGCCAGTCCCCCAGGTTTTGCGCCCGCCGCACGCGAAAACCGCGAAACACCCGCTGCGCCGGGCGGTAGTCGGTGAACCACAGGCGCAGGGTGTCGGAGGGGTCGAGAAACAACTGCTGCGGCGCCTGCGCCAGTACCTGCTGCGGCGCGGCCACGTACAGGGCAATGTCGCGCTCGCCGGGGCGCTCGTCCAGCAGCTCCTCGGCGAGTGAGACGGGGTCTGGGTAGGTATGGCCGATCAGCAGCCGGCCCCAACCGCAGTGCACGGCACGGGGCTGGTCGTGGGGCTCGCTGCCATCGCCGGCCAGGCGCGCCTGCAAACGCTCGTAGGACGGTGCCTGGCCGCGCAGCAGGCGCTGGCCGTAGGCGATTTCGTGGGCTTTCATCGGTCAGATTCCTTGTTCGCTCAGCCACAGGTTGAGCGCCGCCAGCTGCCACAGCTTGGAGCCTCGCAGCGGCGTCAACTGGCCGTGCGGGTTGCTCAGCAAGCGGTCGAGCATGGCCGGGTTGAACAGCCCTCGGTCTTGGCTGGGGTCGGTCAGCAGTTCGCGCACCCAGCCCAGCGTCGCGCCTTCCAGGTGCTTCAGGCCTGGGACCGGGAAGTAGCCCTTCTTGCGGTCGATCACCTCATGCGGGATGACCCGTCGGGCGGCCTGCTTGAGCACCTGTTTGCCGCCATCGGGCAGCTTGAAGCGTGCTGGGATGCGTGCCGACAGTTCCACCAGGCGGTAATCGAGGAACGGCGTACGCGCTTCCAGCCCCCAGGCCATGGTCATGTTGTCGACCCGCTTGACCGGGTCGTCGACCAGCATCACCGTGCTGTCCAGGCGCAGGGCCTTGTCGACCGGGTCGCTGGCGCCAGGGCGGGCGAAGTGTTCGCGGACAAAGTCGCCGGCGGCATCGCTTTCCAGCAGCCAAGGGGCTTGCACGGTGTCACGGTACTCGGCGTGGCTGCGGTCGAAGAACGCGTCGCGGTAGGCGCCAAAGGCATCCTCGGCGCCATCCACCTGTGGGTACCAGTGGTAGCCAGCGAACAGTTCGTCAGCGCCTTGGCCGCTTTGCACGCCTTTGCAGTGCTTGGCCACTTCCCGGGACAGCAGGTAGAAGGCAATGCAGTCATGGCTGACCATCGGTTCGCTCATGGCGCGGAAGGCGGCCGGCAGCTGGTCGATGATTTCATGTTCGGCGATGCGCAACTGGTGGTGGCGGGTGCCGTAGTGGCGGGCGATCAGGTCGGAGTACTCGAACTCGTTGCCGCGTTCGCCGCCGGCATCTTCGAAGCCGATGGAGAAGGTCGACAGGTCGTCCACACCGGCTTCACGCAGCAGGCCGACCAGCAAGCTGGAATCGACCCCGCCAGACAACAGCACGCCAACGTCCACCGCAGCACGCTGGCGGATCGCCACGGCATCACGGGTGGCGTCGAGCACGCGGGTGGTCCAGCCTTCGAGGTCCAGTTCACGCTCGTCGGGGTGGGCGCCGTACTGCAGCTGCCACCAGGTTTGGCGTTCGATTTCGCCGTGGCGGTCGACGCGCATCCAGGTGCCCGGCTCAAGCTTTTGCACATTGGCCAGCAGCGTGCGCGGCGCGGGTACCACGGCGTGGAAGTTCAGGTAGTGGTTGAGCGCTACCGGGTCGATCATCGGGTCGATGTCGCCGCCCTTGAGCAGGGCAGGCAGGGTCGAGGCAAAGCGCAGGCGCTCGCCGTTGCGCGACAGGTACAGCGGTTTGACGCCAAGGCGGTCGCGGGCCAGGAACAGGCGCTGGTTGTCGCGCTCCCAGATGGCCAGGGCGAACATGCCATTGAGCTTGGGCAGCAAGGCCGCGCCCCAGGCGTGGTAGCCCTTGAGCAGCACTTCGGTGTCGCCATCGGACCAGAACGTGTAGCCCAGGTCTTGCAGCTCCTGGCGCAATTCGGGGAAGTTGTAGATGGCGCCGTTGAAGGCCAGCGACAGGCCGAGGGTGTTGTCGACCATCGGCTGAGCCGAACCGTCGGACAAGTCCATGATTTTCAGCCGGCGGTGGCCGAGGGCGATCGGGCCCTGGCTATGGAAGCCCCAAGCGTCCGGGCCGCGAGGCGCCAGATGGTGGGTGATGCGCTCCACCGCGGCCAGGTCGGCCGGGCGAGGGGCTTGGTCGAGGGGGGTGAAACGTAACTCTCCTGCTAATCCGCACATAAGTCCTTACCGGTTTTTCCGTTGGGGAGGCGGTGCCCAGAATCAGGGCGCCGTAAGGAACTGACCGGTGAGGTTTGCAGGAGTTTTAGAACGATCTGTTATATAGGTCGGGTTGATGGGGGGTTGGTTTGGCATTTGTTGCGCCGGTGAGATCGAGCGCCGCCCTCGCGACGCTTCGCAGCACAAGGCTGCTCCTACAGGTGTATGGCGCGATATCGAGCCGGACAAACAAGGCGGTCGCGCGCCGCCTTCACAGGCGTGACTGGCCCGAAAAAGAGGTAGCAGCAGCCTTGTGCTGCGAAGCGTCGCGCAAGCGGCGCTCGATCTCACCGGCGCAACCTATCCCCAGCCATGCACCCCAGCCCTATCACTTACCCCGAACCAACCTGCGCAAGGCAAACCGGTTCGGATGGCACGCCTCAGCCACTGCCCGTGGCACTGGCAACGGCTCCCCGCACACCCAGGCCGCAATCAATTCGCCCGACAGCGGGGCCGTGATCAACCCCCGCGACCCATGCCCGCTGTTCACATACAGCCCATCGAGCCAAGGGCACTCCACCTCCGGCACCTGGCGCGCGTCCTTGCCCAGTACGGCGAAGGCTCCGGCAAACGCCTGCGGGTCGGCCATGGGCCCGACGATTGGCAGGTAATCCGGGCTGGTGCAGCGAAACGCCGCCCGGCCCTGCAACTGCTCAGGGTCGAGTGCAGCGGTGTCCAGGCGCTGGGCCAGGTCCACAGAAATATCGTCCAGCAGCGCCAGGTTACCCTTGTGCTCGGCAACGGTCGGCGCCAGGTCGTCACTGTGGAAGTCGAAGCTGGCGCCCAGGGTGTGTTCGCCCTCGCGCGGCGGCGCCACATAGCCGTCCGCACACACCACCGTACGCAGGGCGCGGCTGCTGTCGGTGGCCGGCAGGCGGGTGATCTGCCCGCGGATGCGCTTGAGCGGCAGTTGTGCGCAGGGCGCGAAATGCCGCACGTCGGCAGCACCCGCCAACACCACCAGCGGCGCGCTGGCCAGCAAGCGTTCGCCGTCCCAGGCCTGCCACAGGTGATCGACCTTGCGCAGTTCGATCACCTCATGGTGCACCCGAAGCTGGATCCTGGGGTGTTGCAACTGCGCCTGGCACAAGGCCGGCGGGTGTACCCAGCCGCCTTCCGGATAGAACAGGCCACCTGCAGGCAATGCCACCCCGGCGATGGCTTCGGCCTGGTCACGGTCAAGTGCGTGCAGCAGGTCGTGGTCGAACGCCTCGGCCAGTTTGCCCTGGCGTTCGGCCTCCTTGCTGTCGAACGCCAACTGCAGCACACCGCAAGCATCCCAGTCGCGGCCGCGCTGCAAGTGCGCTAGCTGGCGCCGGGTGTAGCCGAAGCCGGCCAGGATCATCTGTGAAAGGGCCGTACCATGGGCAGACAGCTTGAGGTACAGCACCCCTTGTGGGTTGCCGGAGGCTTCCTGAGCAGGCGCCGCATGGCGCTCCAGTACCGTGACCTGCCAGCCACGCCTGGCCAGGCTTGCGGCACTGGCACTGCCCGCCAGCCCGGCGCCGATCACCAGCGCCTCGCGTGGCCCCGCAGCACGGCGCGGGCGGCCATACCAGGGCAGCTGTTTACGCAGGGCGGTCGGCCCGGTGTAGGCACCGCTCATCACCTCCCACTTTTTGCCAATGCCCGGCACCTTCTTCATGGCGAAGCCGGCCTCGACCAGGCTGCGCCGCACCCAGCCGGTGGTGGTGAACGTGCCCAGTACGGTGCCTGGGTGTGACAGCTGCGCCAGTTGCGCGAACAGCTCTGGGGTCCACATGTCGGGGTTCTTGGCCGGGGCGAAGCCGTCGAGGAACCACACGTCGATGCGTGCATCAAGCTGCGGCAACTGCTCGAGCACATCGCCAATCAGCAGGGTCAGGGTCACCCGGCCGTTGGCGAAGGTGAACTGCTGAAACCCTGGGTGCACAGCCACGTACTGCTCAAGCAGTGGCTCGGTATAGGCCGCCAGCTCTGGCCACAGGCGCACTGCCCGGGCCATGTCGTCGTGGCCGAGCGGGTATTTTTCGACACTGACGAAATGCAGACGGGCGTCGGCGTGGGCGTGCTGGTCGAATAACTGCCAGGCGCAGAAAAAATTCATGCCGGTGCCGAAACCGGTTTCGCCGATCACCAGGCAGGTGTGCGGCGTTAGGTCGGCGAAACGCTCGGCCAGGCGGGTCTGGCCGAGGAAGACGTGTTTGGTTTCTTCGATGCCTTCGTTGACGGCGAAGTACACGTCGTCGTACTGCCGCGAATGGGGGCGGCCCTGGTCGTCCCAGTCGATCTGGGCATGTTGGAGGAGGGTGGACATGGTGGGCTCGGTTGCAGCGGATGGCGGGATTTTATGCCATCTGCGGTTTTTACGCTGGTTGCACGAACACAGCCCCAGCACAAATCCGCTAGTCTTGGTTATCCAATGAAGGAGCCACTGCATGTTCGAATCCGCTGAAATCGGTCACAGCATCGACAAGGAGACCTACGACGCCGAAGTGCCCGCCCTGCGCGAGGCGCTGCTCGAAGCCCAGTACGAGCTCAAGCAGCAGGCGCGCTTCCCGGTGATCGTGCTGATCAATGGCATCGAAGGCGCCGGCAAGGGCGAGACGGTCAAGCTGCTCAATGAGTGGATGGACCCGCGCATGATCGATGTGCTCACCTTCGACCAGCAGACCGACGAAGAACTCGCCCGGCCACCGGCCTGGCGCTATTGGCGGGCCTTGCCGCCGAAAGGGCGGATGGGCGTGTTTTTTGGCAACTGGTACAGCCAGATGCTGCAGGGCCGTGTGCATGGGGTGTTCAAGGACGCGGTGCTCGACCAAGCCATCACCGGTGCCGAACGCCTGGAGCAGATGCTGTGCGACGAAGGCGCGCTGATCATCAAGTTCTGGTTCCACCTGTCCAAGAAACAGATGAAAGCCCGCCTAAAGGCGCTCAAGGACGACCCGCTGCACAGTTGGCGCATCAGCCCGCTGGACTGGCAGCAGTCCGAGACCTACGACCGTTTCGTGCGCTTTGGCGAGCGGGTGCTGCGCCGCACCAGCCGTGACTACGCGCCCTGGCACGTGGTCGAGGGGGTCGACCCTTACTACCGCAGCCTGGCGGTGGGGCGCATTCTGCTGGACGGCCTGCAAGCCGCCCTCGCCAACAACCCCAAGGGCAAGCACCAGGGCAACGTGGCGCCGTTGGGTCGCAGCATTGACCAGCGCAGCTTGATCGGTGCCCTGGACATGACCCTGCGCCTGGACAAGCAGGATTACCAGGAACAACTGGTTACCGAGCAGGCACGCCTGGCCGGCCTGCTGCGCCACAAGCACATGCGCCGGCATGCCCTGGTGGCGGTGTTCGAAGGCAACGACGCGGCCGGCAAGGGCGGCGCGATCCGCCGCGTGGCGGCGGCGCTGGACCCACGCCAGTACCGCATCGTGCCGATTGCTGCGCCCAGCGAAGACGAACGCGCGCAACCGTACCTGTGGCGTTTCTGGCGGCACATTCCGGCGCGGGGCAAGTTCACTATCTTCGACCGCTCCTGGTATGGGCGGGTGCTGGTGGAGCGGGTCGAGGGGTTCTGCAGCCCGGCCGACTGGATGCGTGCCTACAGCGAGATCAACGATTTTGAAGAGCAGTTGGTGAATGCCGGTGTGGTGGTGGTCAAGTTCTGGCTGGCGATCGACCAGCAGACCCAGCTGGAGCGTTTCGAAGAGCGTGAGCAGATCCCCTTCAAACGCTACAAAATCACCGAGGACGACTGGCGCAACCGCGAAAAGTGGGACCTGTATACCGAGGCCGTGGGCGACATGGTCGACCGCACCAGCAGCGAGATCGCGCCCTGGACACTGGTCGAGGCCAATGACAAGCGCTGGGCCCGGGTGAAGGTATTGCGCACCATCAACGAGGCGCTGGAATCAGCGTTTGCCAAGGACAAGAAATAGCCACCTGTGCCCGTTGGTCATTGGGGCTGCTGTGCAGCCCATCGCCGGCAAGCCGGCTCCCACAGGTGGGGCGTGGATCTCAGGAGGCGGTGTATCTGTGGGAGCCGGCTTGCCGGCGATGGGGCGCGCAGCGGCCTTTTCGGACTGCCCGTCCAGCCATGCCGCGGTGGAATGACCTGATGAATTCTTTTCCCGGCACTTAGCCCCGCGCCAGCCGCCAAGCCCGTAGAATCCAAGCACCCCCACCACGGGCTTGATCGAGGGCTTTATGCACACCACTTCCGGACGCTGGGTCTATGGCCTGCTGTTGGCACTTCTGACCGCGCTGCTGTGGGGCATCCTGCCGATCAAGCTCAAGCAGGTGCTGCAGGTGATGGACCCGGTCACCGTCACCTGGTACCGCCTGTTGGTGTCTGGCGGGCTGTTGTTCGCCTGGCTGGGGGCCAAGCGCCAGTTGCCCTCGTTCGGCAAGCTCGGGCCCAAGGGCAAGGGGTTGGTGGCTGTGGCCGTGCTTGGCCTCATGGGCAACTACGTGCTCTACCTGATCGGCCTCAAGCTGCTTAGCCCTGGTACCGCGCAACTGGTGGTGCAGGTAGGCCCGGTGCTGTTGCTGGTGGCCAGTGTGTTCGTGTTCAAGGAGCGCTTCAGCCTGGGGCAGGGGCTGGGCCTGGTGGTGCTGATCGGCGGTTTCGGGCTGTTCTTCAACCAGCGCTTGGAAGAGTTGCTGACCTCACTCGGCACCTACACCACTGGCGTGCTGACCATTTTGCTGGCGACCAGCATCTGGGTGTTCTACGCCTTGAGCCAGAAGCAGTTGCTGACGGCATGGCATTCGCAGCAGGTGATGATGGTGATCTACCTAAGCTGCGCCGCGCTGCTCACGCCTTGGGTGCACCCATTGGAAGCGTTGCAACTGACGCCGCTGCAAGGCTGGCTGCTGTTGGCCTGCTGCCTGAATACCCTGGTGGCGTATGGCGCCTTTGCCGAGGCACTGGCGCACTGGGAGGCCTCAAGGGTGAGCGCGACGCTGGCGTTGACGCCGTTGGTGACCTTTGTGGCGGTGGCGCTGGCGGCCTGGGTGTGGCCCGGCTATGTGCATGCCGAGGACATCAATGCACTGGGGTATCTGGGGGCGGTGACGGTGGTTCTGGGGTCGGCGCTGGTGGCGCTGGGGCCTTCGTTGGTTGCCGGTTGGCGCGCCAGAAAGGCACGGTTGGCGCAGGTCCATCAATAGCATGCGCTAATCACTGTCCTTGTAGGAGCAGCCTTGCGCTGGTGTAGGAGCAGCCTTGTGCTGCGAAGAGGCCAGTGAAAATAGCGAAAATCACTGTGTTTGCACCGGCCTCTTCGCAGCACAAGGCTGCTCCTACAGGGGGGATCGGGTCAGCCTTTACCGCCCGGCGCCAGCATGTTCTCCGGCCTGACCCACTGATCGAACTGTTCATTGGTCAGGTACTTCAACGCCAACGCCGCCTCGCGCAGGGTCGTGCCTTCGGCATACGCCTTCTTGGCAATCTCCGCCGCCTTGTCATAGCCAATATGCGGGTTCAATGCCGTTACCAGCATCAACCCCTGCTCCAGGTGCGCCGCCATCTGCTCGGCATCCGGCTCGATCCCGGCCACGCAGTGCTGCTGGAAGTTGCGGCAGCCATCAGCCAGCAGTTCGACCGACTGCAGCAAGTTGTGGATGATCACCGGTTTGAACACGTTCAACTGCAAGTGGCCTTGGCTGGCGGCAAAACCGATCGCCGCGTCGTTGCCCAGCACCTGGCAGGCCAGCATGGACAGTGCCTCGCACTGGGTCGGGTTGACCTTGCCGGGCATGATCGAACTGCCCGGCTCGTTGGCCGGCAGGCGCACTTCCGCCAGCCCCGTGCGGGGGCCGGAGCCAAGCAGGCGCAGGTCATTGGCAATTTTCATCAAGGCCACGGCCAGGGTCTTCAGCGCCCCCGCCAGGCTGGTCAGCGGTTCATGGCCGGCAAGGGCGGCGAACTTGTTGGGCGCGGTGACGAATGGCAAGCCGGAAAGGGCCGCCAGCTCGGCCGCGATGGCTTCGGCAAAGCCGTGTGGCGCGTTCAGGCCGGTACCGACGGCCGTGCCGCCCTGGGCCAGCTCGCAGACTGGGGGCAGGGTGGCGCGAATGGCGCGCTGGGCGTAATCGAGCTGGGCGACGAAGGCCGAGACCTCCTGGCCGAAGGTGATCGGCGTGGCGTCCATCATGTGCGTGCGGCCGGTCTTGACCAGTTTGAGGTGGCGCGCCGACAGTTCGGCCAGCCCCGAGGACAACTCGGCGATCGCCGGCAGCAGTTTTTCATGCACCGCCTGGGCCGCGGCAATGTGCATGGCGGTGGGGAAGCAGTCGTTGGAACTCTGCGAGCGATTGACGTGGTCGTTGGGGTGCACGGGCGTCTTGCCGCCACGGCCCTTGCCGGCTAGTTCGTTGGCGCGCCCGGCGATGACTTCGTTGACGTTCATGTTGCTCTGGGTGCCGCTGCCGGTTTGCCAGACCACCAGCGGGAACTGATCGTCATGCTGGCCGTCGAGCACTTCGTCGGCGGCCTGCTCGATCAGCCGGGCGATATCGGCCGGCAGGTCGCCGTTGCGGTTGTTGACCCGTGCCGCGGCTTTCTTGATCAGCGCCAGGGCGTGCAGCACCGCGAGCGGCATGCGTTCCTTGCCTATGGCGAAGTTGATCAGCGACCGCTGGGTCTGCGCACCCCAGTAGGCGCCCTCAGGAACTTCGACCGGGCCCAGGCTGTCTGTCTCGATACGGCTCATTCTGCGCTCACTCCTTTGTGGTTCGAAATCGCAGTTTAGGCCCTGATTCGACAGAGCGGTTCCATCGCTCGTCGTGCCCACTTGAGCACATCGCCACCACAGCGCAGAATGCTCTACTCTGAGGTACCCGCCTCCCTCTCTTGAAGGAAATGCAATGACCCGTCTCCGTGTCCTTTGTGCCGCCGTCGCCCTGGCCTGTGCCAGCGGCCAGGTACTCGCTGCCACCGCCAGTCACAACGCTGCCGCCGAGAAGTTCCTGACCCTGGCCAACGCCGACAAGCTGGGCACCCCGGTCTATATGCAGGTCCAACAAATGTTCGCCCAGCGCTTCGCCCAAACCAAGGCGCCTGCGTCCAAGCAGCCAGTGCTGCAAAGCTACCAGGCCAAGGCCAACGCCGCCCTGGACAGCGCCATCGGCTGGAACAAGCTGAAGCCGAAAATGGTCGACCTGTACACCGCCACCTTCACCGAGGCCGAGCTCAAGGACCTGGTCAAGTTCTACGAGTCGCCGCTGGGCAAGAAAGTCCTGCGCGAGATGCCCAAGGTTACCCAGCAGTCGGCCCAGCTGACCCAGCAGAGCCTGGAGCCTGCGGTACCGGTGGTCAACAAGCTGCTCGAAGACATGACCAAAGAGCTTGACCCGAACGCTGGCAAGGCCGCCGCCCCCGCCAAGAAGTGAGTAACGCGTGATGAGCATGCAGCACCGCATCGAGCAACAACTGGCCGCGCTGGCGCCGCAACACCTGGAAGTGCTCAATGAAAGTCACATGCACAGTCGTGGTCAGGAGACCCACTACAAGGCAGTGATCGTCAGCGAGCAGTTTGCCGGGCTGAACAGCGTCAAGCGTCACCAGAAGGTCTACGCCACCATGGGCGAGCTGATGGGCCAGATCCACGCCCTCGCGATCCACACCTACACCGCTGAAGAGTGGGCCAAGGTCGGGGTCGCACCGGCCTCGCCGGTGTGTGCGGGCGGCGGGCACTGAATCCTTTCTAGCGTTCTGGTAGAATCCGCAACAATCCCAAAGGGGGCCGCTTTGCGGCCCATCGCAGGCAAGCCAGCGCCCACACCCTGTACCTGTGGGCGCTGGCTTGCCTGCGATGGGTTGCGAAGCAGCCCCCTGTTTTTGTTACCCCGGTCCGCCCCTTACGAGGGCAACCACCTGGAGATTCACGTTCATGTCACAACCGATCGTCGTCGCGGCGCTGTACAAATTCGTCACCCTGCAAGACTACGTCGAGCTGCGCGAGCCGCTGCTCAAGGCCATGCTCGACAATGACGTCAAAGGCACCCTGCTGCTGGCCAACGAAGGCATCAACGGCACCGTGTCGGCCACCCGCGAAGGCATCGACGGCCTGCTGGCCTGGCTGCGCAACGACCCGCGCCTGGTGGATGTCGACCACAAGGAATCCTACTGCGACGAACAGCCGTTCTACCGCACCAAGGTCAAGCTGAAGAAAGAGATCGTCACCCTCGGTGTGCCGGGCGTGGACCCCAACCAGCAGGTGGGCACCTACGTCGAGCCCAAGGACTGGAACGCCCTGATCAGCGACCCTGAAGTGCTGCTGATCGATACCCGCAACGACTACGAAGTGGCCATCGGCACGTTCAAGGGCGCCGTCGACCCCAAGACGGAGACCTTCCGCGAGTTCCCCGAGTACATCAAGGCCAACTTCGACCCGAGCAAGCACAAGAAAGTGGCGATGTTCTGCACCGGCGGTATCCGTTGCGAAAAAGCCTCCAGCTACATGCTCGGTGAAGGCTTCGAGGCGGTCTATCATCTTAAAGGTGGCGTCCTGAAGTACTTCGAAGAAGTGCCTCAGGAAGAAAGCCTGTGGGACGGCGACTGCTTCGTCTTCGACAACCGCGTCACGGTGCGCCATGACCTGAGCGAAGGCGAGTACGACCAGTGCCATGCCTGCCGCCACCCGATCAACGCAGAGGAGCGTGCGTCCGAGCACTATTCGCCAGGTGTCAGCTGCCCGCACTGCTGGGACAGCCTGAGCGAGAAAACTCGCCGCAGCGCCATCGACCGGCAGAAGCAGATCGAGCTGGCCAAGGCCCGCAACCTGCCGCACCCGATCGGTTACAACTACAAAGCCGAGGCCTGATGCATGTCTGCACGCCTGCTGTATGTGATGGACCCTATGTGTTCCTGGTGCTGGGGTTTTGCGCCGGTGGCCGCGGCCCTGATCGCCCAGGCGCGTGAAGCCGGCGTGCCGACCCACCTGGTGCCAGGCGGCCTGCGCACCGGCGGCAGCGCCCTGGATGCGTCGACCCGCAAGTACATCCTCGAGCATTGGCAGGCGGTGGCCGACGCCACTGGCCAGCCGTTTCGTTTCGAGGGCGCCATGCCTGACGGTTTTGTCTACGACACCGAACCTGCCTGCCGCGCCCTGGTCACTGCCCGTGAGCTGGACGCCGAGCGCGTCTGGCCACTGCTGGCGTTGATCCAGCGCGCGTTCTACGAGGCCGGTGTCGACGTGACTACCGCGCCGCACCTGGTTGAGCTGGCCGAACAGGCGGGCTTCGACCGTGCGGTGTTTGCCGAGGCCTTTGCCCGCGCCGACACGCGCGTGGCCACCGCAGCCGATATTGCGTGGGCGCAAGACTTGGGCATCGCCGGTTTCCCCACCCTGCTGGCCGAGCGTAACGGCCAGCTGGCGCTGCTGACCAACGGCTACCAGCCGCTGGAGCGCCTGCAACCCTTGCTCGGCCGCTGGCTGCAGCAGGCTGCCTGTGCTTGATGTGCCCGGGTCGCCCGACCCTGTGCCAGGGAAACCCCACAGTGCGGCCGATCGACTGAGCTGGGCGGAAATCCGCCGCCTGGCCCTGCACCACAAGAAAAACCTTTGGTCTGCCAACCTGATTGCCGTGCTCGCGGCGTGCTGCAGCGTGCCGATCCCCTTGCTGCTGCCGCTGCTGGTGGACGAAGTGCTGCTGGGCCACGGCGACGCCGCCCTGAAGTGGATGAACCAGCTGCTGCCGGCCAACTGGCAGGTCGCGGCCGGCTATATCGGCCTGATGTTGGCGCTGACGTTGTGCCTGCGCCTGGCCGCCCTGGCCTTCAACGTGGTGCAGGCCAAGCTGTTTGCCGGGCTGGCCAAGGACATCGTCTACCGCCTGCGTATTCGGCTGATCGAACGGCTCAAGCGGATTTCCCTCAAGGAATACGAAAGCCTGGGCAGCGGCACGGTGACCACTCACCTGGTCACCGACCTGGACACCCTCGACAAATTCGTCGGCGAGACCCTCAGCCGTTTCCTGGTCGCCATGCTGACCCTGACCGGCACGGCGGCCATCCTGATCTGGATGCACTGGCAACTGGCGTTGCTGATTTTGCTGTTCAACCCGCTGGTGATCTACTTCACCGTGCAGTTGGGCAAGCGTGTCAAACACCTGAAAAAGCTCGAAAACGACAGCACCGCGCGCTTTACCCAGGCGCTGTCGGAAACCCTCGACGCCATCCAGGAGATCCGCGCCGGCAACCGCCAGGGCTATTTCCTGGGGCGCCTGGGCGTGCGCGCCCGGGAAGTGCGTGACTACGCCGTGGACTCGCAATGGAAGAGCGATGCCAGCGGCCGCGCCAGTGGTTTGTTGTTCCAGTTCGGCATCGACATCTTCCGCGCCGCGGCGATGCTCACTGTGCTGTTTTCCGACCTGTCGATCGGCCAGATGCTGGCGGTGTTCAGCTACCTGTGGTTCATGATCGGCCCGGTGGAGCAACTGCTCAACCTGCAGTACGCCTACTACGCTGCCGGTGGCGCCCTGAGCCGGCTCAACGAGCTGCTGGCGCGTGCCGACGAGCCGCAGTACCCCGCGGCCAGTGACCCGTTCGTGGGCCGCGAAACAGTGGGCATCGAGGTGCGCGACCTGCGCTTTGCCTATGCCGACGAGCCGGTGCTCGAGCACCTCGACCTGTCCATCGCCCCGGGCGAGAAGGTGGCTATCGTGGGGGCCAGCGGTGGCGGCAAGAGCACCTTGGTGCAGCTGCTGCTTGGCCTGTACAGCGCCCAGGCGGGGACCATCCGCTTTGGCGGTGCAAGCCTGCAGGAAATCGGCCTTGAAACCCTTCGTGAAAACGTCGCGGTGGTACTGCAGCACCCTTCGTTGTTCAACGACAGCGTGCGCGCCAACCTGACCATGGGCCGCGAGTGCAGCGACGAAGCCTGCTGGCAGGCGCTGCGCATTGCCCAGCTGGACGCCACCATCGCCGCCTTGCCGCAAGGCCTGGACAGCGTGGTGGGGCGCTCCGGCGTGCGCCTGTCCGGGGGGCAGCGGCAACGGCTGGCGATTGCCCGCATGGTCTTGGCCGAACCTAAGGTGGTGATTCTCGATGAAGCCACGTCGGCGCTGGATGCCGCCACCGAGTACAACCTGCACCAGGCCCTGGCACGCTTCCTCAGTGGCCGTACCACGCTGATCATCGCCCACCGCCTGTCGGCCGTGAAACAAGCGGACCGGGTGTTGGTGTTCGATGGCGGGCATGTGGCCGAAGATGGCGACCATCAGCAGCTGATTGCCGAGGGTGGTTTGTACGCCAAGCTGTACGGGCATCTGCAGCAGACCTGAGCCTCTTGTTACGGGCGGTGCGAATCGCCCGATTCCTTGTCATAAAAAACCCCTCCACGCAGATGGCAAATGGCCTACGCTGTGCTTGTCTGGGTTGATTCGAGCCTTATCTGCTCTGTGACAGGGACTCCATGAAGGGACATCGCACTCTAGAAGCGCCGAAGCTGCTGGGTATCATCTGGCCCTTCATTGCCGTCGTGATCTTCCAGGCGGCATTGGCCGGTCTCAGCCTCTATACGCTATCGGCGGTACGCGCCTATGTCGCGGGCGAGAGCTTGTGGTCCAAGGCTCAGAAAGACGCCATCTACTACCTCAACCTGTACGCCGATAACCGCGACGAAGGCACTTACCAGCGCTACCGCCAGGCCATCACCGTGCCCCACGGCGATCACCAGTTGCGTGAAGTGCTCGACCAGCCCAATCCGGACTTGAACGCCGCGCGCGATGCCGTGTTGCAGGGTGGCAACCACCCCAACGACGTCGAACGCATCATCTGGTTCTATCGCAACTTCCGCAGCATCAGCTACATGCAGACGGCCATCGACTACTGGGACATCGGCGACCGCTACTTGGGCCAGCTGGATGTGCTGGCGGGCGAGATGCGCACAGGCTTTGCCGGTGGCCAGGTCGATGCCGGCACGATCAGCGACTGGAAGGCCCGCATCGTCGCCATCAACGAAGGTGTGACGCCGGCCGCCAGGGCCTTCAGCGATGCGCTGGGCGAGGGTTCGCGCATGCTGCTGCAGGTGCTGCTGATCACCAACCTGCTGACTGCCTTGTTCCTCATTACCATTGCCTGGCGCCGCTCCAGCAAGTTGCTGGCCCAGCGCCAGGCGTTTGCCAGTGCCCTGCAGGCCGAAAAGGAGCGGGCGCAGATCACCCTGCAGGCGATTGGCGATGCGGTCATCACCACCGACGTCGATGGCTATATCGGCTACATGAACCCGGCGGCCGAGCAACTCACCCACTGGCAGGCCGGCCAAGCCCAGGGGCTGCCACTTTCGGCGCTGTTCAGCCTGGTGGACGAGCAGGCCGAAGAGGACGGCCGCAGCCTGGTCGAGCAGGTGCTCAGTGGCAGCCTGAAGGGCGGCGCCGAGCATGCCCGGCTGATCCAGCGCCTGGACGGCAGCACCGTGTCGATCAACCTGGTGGGCTCGCCCATCGTCAATGATGGGCAGGTCAGCGGCATCGTGCTGGTGCTGCACGACATGACCCAGGAGCGCCAGTACATCGCCAACCTGTCCTGGCAGGCAACCCATGACGCCTTGACCGGCCTGGCCAACCGCCGCGAGTTCGAATACCGCCTGGAGCAGGCGCTCAACGGCCTGGCACGCCAGGCTGGGCGGCATTCACTGATGTTCCTCGACCTCGACCAGTTCAAGCTGGTCAACGACACCTGTGGCCATGCGGCGGGCGACGAGTTGCTGCGCCATATTTGCGCCGTGTTGCAGTCGGGGCTGCGCGAAGGTGACACCCTGGCCAGGCTGGGTGGCGATGAGTTTGGCGTGCTGCTGGAAAACTGCCCGCCGGACCAGGCCGAGCGTATTGCCGAGCAACTGCGCCAGATGGTCCAGAGCCTGCACTTTGTGTGGAAGGGGCGCCCGTTCGTCACCACCGTGAGCATTGGCCTGGTGAACATGGCGCAGGCCCCCGGTACCCTGGAGGCCTCGCTGCGCGCCGCCGACATGGCCTGCTACATGGCCAAGGAAAAGGGCCGCAACCGGGTGCAGGTGTACCACGCCGACGACAGCGAGCTGTCCATGCGCTTTGGCGAGATGGCCTGGATCCAGCGTTTGCATGTGGCCCTGGAAGAAAACCGTTTCTGCCTGTATGCCCAGGAAATCGCCGCGCTGAAGACCATCGAAGGCCCTGGCCATATCGAGATTCTGCTGCGCCTGCACGACGAGAGCGGCCGCACCATCTTGCCCAGCAGCTTCATCCCCGCCGCCGAGCGCTATGGCCTGATGACCGCCCTTGACCGCTGGGTGGTGCGCAATGTGTTCCAGGTGATTCGCCAGTGCCTGGACGAAGGGCGCGAAGGGCCGCTGTCCATGTGCGCGATCAACCTGTCGGGGTCGAGCATTGGCGACGACAACTTCCTCGAGTACTTGCAGCGCTTGTTCGTCGAGTACGCCATCCCGCCACGCATGATCTGCTTCGAGATCACCGAAACCAGCGCCATTGCCAACCTCGGCAGTGCCATTCGTTTCATCAACGAACTGAAAGGGCTGGGGTGCCGGTTCTCGCTCGACGACTTCTGTGCCGGCATGTCGTCGTTCGCCTATTTGAAGCATCTGCCTGTGGATTTCCTCAAGATCGACGGCAGTTTCGTCAAGGATATGCTCGACGACCCGGTCAATCGGGCCATGGTCGAGGTCATCAACCACATCGGCCATGTCATGGGTAAGCGGACCATCGCCGAGTTTGTCGAAACCCCCTTGATCGAACAGGCCCTGCAGGAAATTGGCGTGGATTACGCCCAGGGCTACCTGATCGAACGGCCCCAGGTGTTCACCTGTGACAGCCTGCAGCGCCAACGGATCGCCGCACGGCCTCTGTTGCAGCGGGCACCTGGCACGTTTCGTTAGCTAGACAGCGGCTTTCGCTGACACAACACGTCCGAAAAATCACAAGGAACAAGGAGCTGAAAGTGATTGATGCATTCGTTCGTATCGGGCCATTGATGGACCCCGCCAGTTACCCTCAATGGGCCCAGCAACTGATTGAAGAGTGCCGCGAAAGCAAGCGCCGGGTGGTCGAGCATGAGTTTTACCAGCGCCTGCGTGATGGCCAGCTGAAGCCTTCGACCATCCGCCAGTACCTGATCGGCGGCTGGCCAGTGGTCGAGCAGTTCTCCCTGTACATGGCCCATAACCTGACCAAGACCCGCTATGGCCGCCACCCCGGCGAAGACATGGCGCGGCGCTGGTTGATGCGCAACATCCGCGTCGAGCTCAACCATGCCGACTACTGGGTGCACTGGTGCCATGCCCATGGCGTTCACCTGCATGACCTGCAGGCACAGGAGGTGCCGCCCGAGTTGAATGGGCTCAATGACTGGTGCTGGCGGGTGTGTGCTACTGAAAACCTGGCGATTTCCATGGCGGCGACCAACTACGCCATCGAAGGCGCGACGGGGGAATGGTCGGCGGTGGTGTGCGCCAATGACACCTACGCCCAAGGCTTCCCGGAGGAGCAGCGCAAGCGCGCCATGAAGTGGCTGAAGATGCATGCGCAGTACGACGATGCGCACCCGTGGGAGGCGCTGGAAATCATCTGTACCTTGGCGGGGGAGAACCCGACGCTGGGGTTGCGTACCGAATTGCGCCGGGCGATCTGCAAGAGTTACGACTGCATGTACCTGTTCCTGGAGCGCTGCATGCAGCTGGAAGGGCGTCAGCAGGGGCGGGTGCGGCCGGCGTTGGCGGCGGGTTGATGGCCCCCTGTACTGGCCCTATCGCCGGCAAGCCGGCTCCCACAGAATTTCACCAAGCCAGAAGGCAATGAAACCCCTGTGGGAGCCGGCTTGCCGGCGATAGGGCCAGTAGAGGCCACCCAAAATCACTGGGCGTTGAACGCCTGCCCATTCACCCCAGTGCTGTCTGGCCCCATCAGGTACAGGTACACCGGCATGATCTCTTCAGGCAGCGGGTTGTTCTGCGGGTTCTCGCTCGGGTAAGCCTGGGCCCGCATCGCCGTGCGCGTGGCGCCCGGGTTGATGCTGTTGGAACGCACCGGCGCAACGCCTTCCAGTTCGTCGGCCAAGGTCTGCATCAGGCCTTCGGTGGCGAACTTCGACACCCCGTAGGCGCCCCAGTAGGCCCGGCCTTTGCGCCCGACGCTGCTGGAGGTGAACACCACCGAGGCGTCCTCCGACAGCTTGAGCAGCGGCAGCAGGGTGCTGGTGAGCATGAAGGTGGCATCGACGTTGATGTGCATCACGCGCATGAAGTTGTCACCCGACAACTGCTCCAGTGGCGTGCGCGGGCCGATGATCGAGGCGTTGTTGAGCAGGCCATCCAGGCGCCCGAACTGGTCTTCGATCATGACCGCCAGCTCGTCGTACTGGTGGGGCAGGGCGGTTTCCAGGTTGAACGGGATCACCACCGGTTGTGGGTGCCCGGCGGCCTCGATCTGGTCGTAGACCTCGTTGAGGTTGGCCTCGGTCTTGCCCAGCAGCAGCACGGTGGCACCGAGCGCGGCGTAGGCCTTGGCGGCGGCGGCACCGATGCCGCGGCCGGCTCCGGTGACCAGGATGACCCGGCCTTGCAGCAGGTCGGGGCGGGCGGTGTAGTCGAACATCAGATTTTTCCCTTGTTCATTGGGCAGCGCCGATCACTGTGGGAGCGGGCTTGCCCCGCGAAGCAGGCGGCACGGAGGATGGCACGGGCTTCGCCCGCGTTCGCGGGGCAAGCCCGCTCCCACAGGCCCTGCTGACTTCAGGTCTTGATCAGCAGCCGCACAGCGCGCTGTCGATCACCTTGCGCAGTTCCAGCGGGTGGTCCACCACCACGTCGGCACCCCAGTTGTTCGGGTTGTCCTCTGGATGAATATAGCCGTAGCGCACCGCCGCGGTGCGGGTGCCGGCATCGCGGCCAGACTCGATGTCGCGCAGGTCGTCGCCGACGAACAGCACGCTGGCCGGGTCCAGGTTCAAGGTTTTGCAGGCCAGGATCAGCGGCTCGGGGTCGGGCTTGCTGTTTTTCACGTGGTCCGGGCAGATCAGCAGCGCCGAGCGCTCGGCCAGGCCCAGGCGTTGCATGATCGGCTCGGCAAAACGTACCGGCTTGTTGGTGACCACGCCCCACAGCAGGTTGCCTTTCTCGATGTCGGCCAGCAGCTCGGCCATGCCGTCGAACAGCTTGCTGTGCACCGCACAGTCGCGCTGGTAGCGCTCGAGAAACTCCAGGCGCAGGGCCTCGAAGCCTTCAGCTTCCGGGTCCATGGCGAAGGTGGTGGCGACCATGGCACGGGCACCGCCGGAAATCACCCCGCGAATCAGGTTGTCGTCCACGGCCGGCAAGCCGCGCTCGGCGAGCATGGCCTGGCAGATGGCGATGAAGTCCGGCGCCGTGTCGAGCAGGGTGCCGTCCATGTCGAAGAGTACTGCTCGCAAACGCATGCTCATTCCTCGCGCAGGGTCTGGATCATGTAGTTGACGTCCACGTCGTTGCAAAGCTTGTAGTGCTTGGTCAACGGGTTGTAGGTCAGGCCGATGATGTCCTTGACTTCAAGGCCGGCAACACGGCTCCAGGCGCCCAGCTCGGACGGGCGGATGAACTTCTTGAAGTCGTGGGTGCCGCGCGGCAGCATCTTCAGGATGTACTCGGCGCCGACGATGGCCAGCAGGTAGGCCTTGGGGTTGCGATTGATGGTGGAGAAGAACACCTGGCCGCCAGGCTTGACCATGCGGTAGCAGGCGCGAATCACCGACGACGGGTCGGGGACGTGCTCGAGCATTTCCAGGCAGGTGACCACGTCGAACTGCCCAGGCATCTCTTCGGCCAGTGCTTCGGCGGTGATCTGCCGGTATTCAACCTCGACGCCGGACTCCAGTTGGTGCAACTGGGCCACCGCCAGCGGGGCCTCGCCCATGTCGATGCCGGTTACCGATGCGCCACGCAGGGCCATGGATTCGCTGAGAATGCCGCCGCCGCAGCCCACGTCCAGCACTTTCTTGCCAGCCAGGCCGACCCGCTCGTCGATCCAGTTGACGCGCAACGGGTTGATTTCATGCAGCGGCTTGAACTCGCTTTCACGGTCCCACCAGCGGTGGGCCAAGGCTTCGAACTTGGCAATTTCGGCGTGGTCGACGTTGCTCATTTAAGAGTCCTCTGAAACTTCGCTAAATTGGGCCGGAGTATACCCGAGCGCTCAAGGCCGAGGGTCGCTATAATCGCCGGCTTTTGACATCCGAACGACGGGGAGAGGCGATGCGCGAGCGACTTTTGGCGGCGGAGAAGGTGACCGCGATCCGCTGGGAAGGCGGCGTTCTGCATCTGCTCGACCAGCGCCAGCTGCCCGCGCAGGAGGTCTGGCTGGCCTGCGACAATGTCGCGCAGGTGGTGAACGCGATCCGTGACATGGCGGTGCGCGGTGCGTCGGCCATCGGCATTGCCGCGGCCTACGGCCTGGTCCTCGCCCTGGAAGAGCGCCTGGCCGAGGGCGGCGACTGGGAGCAGGACCTGGAAGAAGACTTCCTCAGCCTGGCCGAGGCGCGCCCCACCGCCGCTAACCTGTTCTGGGCGCTGAACCGCATGCGCGAGCGCCTGCAGCGCTTGCGCCCGGAAGAAGACGTGCTGGCCGCGCTGCATGCTGAGGCGGTAGCGATTCATGAAAGCGACCGTGAAGCCAACCTGACCATGGCCCAGTACGGCATTGAACTGATTCGCCGCCATCAGGGCAACGCCCAGACCCTGCTCACCTACGGCAATGCCGGCGCCCTGGCCAGTGGCGGTTTTGGCACCGCGCTGGGGGTGATTCGCGCGGGTTACCTGGAGGGCATGGTCGAGCGGGTGTATGCCGGCGAAACCCGCCCCTGGCTGCAAGGCTCGCGCCTGACCGCCTGGGAGTTGGCCAACGAGGGCATTCCGGTGACGTTGTGCGCCGATTCGGCCCTGGCCCACCTGATGAAGAGCAAGGGCATCACCTGGGTTGTGGTCGGTGCCGACTGCATCGCGGCCAATGGCGATGTGGCGAGCAAGATCGGCACCTACCAGCTCGCGGTCAGTGCCATGCACCACGGCGTGCGCTTCATGGTGGTGGCGCCGAGCACCAGCATCGACCTGAACCTGGCCACCGGCGAGGACATCCCGCTTGAAGAGCGCGATGCAGACGAGCTGCTGGATTACGCCGGCACCCGCGTGGCGCCGCAGGTGGAGGTGTTCAACCCTGTGTTCGACGTGACCCCGGCCGACCTGATCGACGTGATCGTGACCGAGAAGGGCATCGTCGAACGCCCGGATACCGCCAAGCTGGCTCAGTTGATGTGCCGCAAGCGTTTGCACTGAGGGGTGTGGCTGCACATTTCTCTGTAGGAGCAGCCTTGTGCTGCGAAGAGGCCAGTACCGGCGCCGGGTATTTCTACTGCTTGCATCGGCCTCTTCGCAGCGCAAGGCTGCTCCTACATGGACCTTGCACAACCTGTAGTGTCAGGGCCTGCCACATCTCCCCACCCGCACTGCCTTTGTGATAACATCCGGCAGTTTCCAAGACCGCCCATCACGGCGGCCAAATTTGCGCAGATCCATGGCACAACTCATTGATTTGTCGTAAGTCGTCGCAGCACTGCGCGTCGCGACGGCGAGCTTCGTTCGGCCCTTGATGGCGCTGCGAAGTTTCACCAGAAAAAGGAATCAGGCTTCTCATGGGCGAACTGGCCAAAGAAATCCTCCCGGTCAATATCGAAGACGAACTGAGACAGTCTTACCTCGACTACGCGATGAGCGTGATTGTCGGGCGAGCGCTGCCCGATGCGCGTGACGGCTTGAAGCCCGTGCATCGTCGCGTTCTCTTTGCGATGAGCGAACTGGGCAACGACTGGAACAAACCGTACAAGAAGTCCGCCCGTGTGGTCGGTGACGTGATCGGTAAGTACCACCCGCACGGCGACACTGCGGTCTACGACACCATCGTGCGTATGGCCCAGCCGTTCTCGCTGCGTTACCTGCTGGTCGACGGCCAGGGCAACTTCGGTTCGGTCGACGGCGACAACGCCGCGGCCATGCGATACACCGAAGTGCGCATGGCCAAGCTGGCGCACGAGCTGCTGGCCGACCTGCACAAAGAAACCGTCGACTGGGTGCCCAACTACGACGGCACTGAGCAGATCCCGGCAGTCATGCCGACCCGTATTCCCAACCTGCTGGTCAACGGTTCCAGCGGTATCGCCGTGGGCATGGCGACCAACATCCCGCCGCACAACCTCGGCGAGGTCATCGACGGCTGCCTGGCGCTGATCGACAACCCGGATGTCACCATCGATGAGCTGATGCAGTTCATCCCTGGCCCAGACTTCCCGACTGCCGGCATCATCAATGGCCGCCAGGGCATCATCGAGGCCTACCGCACCGGCCGTGGCCGCATCTACATGCGTGCCCGTTCCGAAGTCGAAGACATCGACAAGGTCGGTGGCCGCCAGCAGATCGTCGTCACCGAGCTGCCGTACCAGCTGAACAAGGCGCGTCTGATCGAGAAGATCGCCGAGCTGGTCAAAGAGAAGAAGATCGAAGGCATTACCGAGCTGCGTGACGAGTCCGACAAGGACGGCATGCGCATCGTCATCGAGCTGCGTCGCGGCGAGGTGCCGGAGGTGGTGCTCAACAACCTCTACCAGCAGACCCAGCTGCAGAGCGTGTTCGGCATCAACGTCGTGGCCCTGATCGACGGCCGCCCGCGTCTGCTCAACCTCAAGGACCTGCTCGAAGCGTTCGTCCGCCACCGCCGTGAAGTGGTGACGCGCCGTACCGTGTTCGAGCTGCGCAAGGCCCGTGAGCGTGGCCACATCCTTGAAGGCCAGGCGGTCGCGCTGTCCAACATCGACCCGGTCATCGCCCTGATCAAGGCCTCGCCGACGCCGTCGGAAGCCAAGGAAGCGTTGATTTCCACTGCCTGGGAATCCAGCGCCGTGCAGGTCATGGTCGAGCGCGCCGGCGCCGATTCCTGCCGCCCTGAAGACCTCCCGGAGCAGTTCGGCCTGCGCGAGGGCAAGTACTACCTGTCGCCGGAACAGGCCCAGGCGATTCTTGACCTGCGTCTGCACCGCCTGACCGGCCTGGAGCACGAGAAGCTGCTGGCCGAGTACCAGGAAATCCTCGAGCAGATCGGCGAACTGATCCGCATCCTCAGCAGCGCCGAGCGCCTGATGGAAGTGATCCGCGAAGAGCTCGAAGCCATCCGCGCCGAATACGGCGATGCGCGCCGCACCGAGATTCTCAACGCCAGCCACGACCTCAACTACGGCGACATGATCCCGGAAGAAGAGCGCGTGGTGACCATCTCCCACGGTGGCTATGCCAAGACCCAGCCACTGTCCGCCTACCAGGCCCAGCGCCGTGGCGGCAAGGGCAAGTCGGCGACCGGCGTGAAGGACGAGGACTACATCGAGCACCTGTTGGTCGCCAACAGCCACGCCACCCTGTTGCTGTTCTCCAGCAAGGGCAAGGTGTACTGGAAGAAGACCTACGAGATCCCTGAAGCGTCCCGCGCTGCCCGTGGCCGTCCGCTGGTCAACCTGCTGCCGCTGGAAGAGGGTGAGCGCATCACTGCGATGCTGCAGATCGACCTCGAGGCCCTGCAGCAAAGCGCCGACCTGGACGAAGAGCTGGACGAGGCCGATGACACCGTGCTCGAAGGTGAGCTGGTAGAGGCCGAGGAAGTCGACGAAGAAGACGGCGACACCCCGGAATGGTCTGCTGAGCCGACCGGTGCCTATATCTTCATGGCCACCGCTTCCGGTACCGTCAAGAAGACCCCGCTGGCCCAGTTTGCCCGCCCACGCACCAGCGGCCTGATCGCCCTGAAGCTGAAAGAAGGCGACACCTTGATTGCCGCGGCCATCACCGACGGTGCCAAGGAAGTCATGATGTTCTCCGACGCCGGCAAGGTGATCCGCTTCGCTGAGAGCGTGGTGCGCGAAATGGGCCGTACCGCCCGTGGTGTGCGCGGCATGAAGCTGGGCAAAGGGCAGCAGATCATTTCGATGCTGATCCCTGAGTCCGGTGCGCAGATCCTCACCGCGTCCGAGCGTGGCTACGGCAAGCGTACGCCGCTGTCCAAGTTCCCGCGTCGCGGCCGTGGTGGCCAGGGCGTGATCGCCATGGGTACCAAGGGGCGCAACGGTCTGTTGATCGGCGCTATCCAGGTTCAGGAAGGCGAAGAGATCATGCTCATCTCCGACCAGGGCACCTTGGTGCGCACACGGGTTGGCGAAGTGTCCAGCCTGAGCCGTAACACCCAGGGTGTGACGCTGATCAAGCTGGCGGCTGACGAAACGCTGGTGGGCCTGGAGCGGATTCAGGAGCCTTCCGAAGAAGAGCTCGACGAACTGGTCGAGGCGGATGCGCAAGGCGAAGCGCCGGAGGCTGTCGATGACGACAGCGCGGGCGCCGAAGAGGCACCGCAAGAGTAAGCAAGCGCAACAACCCGAGCGGGGCGACCAAGGTCGCCCCGTTTGACTGATTAGAGGCAGTCAATGGGGCCGCTATGCGGCCCATCGCCGGCAAGCCGGCTCCCACAAGTGAAGCGCATGTCGTGAGCCTTTCGACATGCCTGTGGGAGCTGGCTTGCCGGCGATGGGCTGCACAGCAGCCCCATTACAGCCAGCCTGTCCCCGTAGGGGGTACGGGCCTGCAAGTTACGATTTGTTCTATTTTGGCAGAGCGAGAGTGGATGTGAGCAAACGAGCCTTTAACTTCTGCGCAGGCCCTGCTGCGCTTCCTGACGCTGTCCTGCAGCGCGCCCAGGCCGAAATGCTGGACTGGCGCGGCAAGGGCTTGTCGGTGATGGAAATGAGCCATCGCAGCGACGATTACGTCGCCATCGCCGAGAAGGCCGAGCAGGACCTGCGTGACCTGCTGTCCGTCCCCTCGAACTACAAGGTCCTGTTCCTGCAGGGCGGTGCCAGCCAGCAGTTCGCCGAGATCCCGCTGAACCTGCTGCCGGAAAACGGTACTGCCGACTACGTCGAAACCGGTATCTGGTCGAAGAAGGCCATCGAGGAAGGGCGCCGTTTCGGCAACATCAATGTCGCCGCCAGCGCCAAGCCTTACGACTACCTCGCCATCCCAGGCCAGAACGACTGGAACCTGACCAAGAACGCTGCCTATGTCCACTATGCGTCCAACGAGACCATCGGTGGCCTGCAGTTCGACTGGGTGCCAGAGACCGGTGACGTTCCGCTGGTGGTCGACATGTCGTCCGATATCCTCTCTCGCCCGATCGACGTCTCGCAATACGGCCTGATCTACGCCGGCGCGCAGAAAAACATCGGCCCGAGCGGCCTGGTGGTGGTGATCGTGCGCGAAGACCTGCTGGGCCACGCCCGCAGCAGCTGCCCGACCATGCTCGACTACAAGGTGTCAGCCGACAACGGCTCGATGTACAACACCCCGGCCACCTATTCCTGGTACCTCTCGGGCCTGGTGTTCGAGTGGCTCAAGGAGCAGGGTGGCGTCGAGGCCATGGAGCAGCGCAACCGCGCCAAAAAAGACCGCCTGTACGGCTTCATCGACGCCAGCGACTTCTACACCAACCCGATCAGCGTCAACGCCCGTTCGTGGATGAACGTGCCGTTCCGCCTGGCCGACGAGCGCCTGGACAAGGCCTTCCTGGCCGGCGCCGACGCCCGTGGCCTGCTCAACCTCAAGGGCCATCGCTCGGTCGGCGGCATGCGTGCCTCGATCTACAACGCCCTGGGCCTGGAAGCGGTTGAAGCGCTGGTTGGCTACCTGGCTGAATTCGAGAAGGAGCACGGCTGATGTCCGAACACGAGCTCAAGGCGCTGCGCGTGCGCATCGACAGCCTCGACGAGAAGATCCTCGAGCTGATCAGCGAGCGCGCCCGTTGCGCCCAGGAAGTGGCGCGGGTCAAGACCGCCTCGCTCGCCGAAGGTGAAAAGCCGGTGTTCTACCGCCCCGAGCGTGAGGCTGCGGTACTGAAGCGGGTCATGGAGCGCAACAAGGGGCCGCTGGGCAACGAAGAGATGGCGCGGCTGTTCCGCGAAATCATGTCGTCCTGCCTGGCCCTGGAAGAGCCGCTGAAAATCGCCTACCTGGGCCCTGAAGGTACCTTCACCCAGGCAGCGGCGATGAAGCACTTCGGCCATGCCGTGATCAGCCGCCCGATGGCGGCCATCGACGAAGTGTTCCGCGAAGTGGCGGCCGGTGCCGTCAACTTCGGCGTGGTGCCGGTGGAAAACTCCACCGAGGGCGCGGTCAGCCACACCCTGGACAGCTTCCTTGAGCACGACATGGTGATTTGCGGTGAAGTCGAGCTGCGCATCCACCACCACCTGCTGGTGGGCGAGAGCACCAAGACCGACAGCATCACCCGCATCTACTCCCACGCCCAGTCGCTGGCCCAGTGCCGCAAGTGGCTGGACGCGCACTACCCGAACGTGGAGCGCGTGGCAGTTTCGAGCAACGCCGAAGCGGCCAAGCGGGTCAAGGGTGAGTGGAATTCGGCAGCGATCGCCGGTGATATGGCGGCGAACCTGTACGGCCTGACCCGTCTGGCTGAAAAGATCGAAGACCGTCCAGACAACTCGACGCGCTTCCTGATGATCGGTAACCAGGAAGTACCGCCGACCGGCGACGACAAGACCTCGATCATCGTCTCGATGAGCAACAAGCCGGGGGCCTTGCACGAGCTGCTGGTGCCGTTCCACGAGAACGGTATCGACCTGACCCGCATCGAGACCCGCCCGTCGCGCAGCGGCAAGTGGACGTACGTGTTCTTCATCGACTTCGTCGGCCACCACCGCGACCCGTTGATCAAGGCAGTGCTGGAAGCGATCAGCCAAGAGGCTGTGGGGCTGAAGGTGCTGGGGTCTTATCCGAAGGCGGTGCTGTAAATGAGCTTGTCGGGGCCGCTTTGCAGCCCATCGCAGCGGTTCAGCGCCCCGACAAGCCAGCTCCTACAAGGATCGGCGCTGTACCTGTAGGAGCTGGCTTGTCGGGGCGCCGAACCGCTGCGATGGGGCGCGAAGCGGCCCCCTGCGGTCTCACAGACTGTCTTGATTTCTGAACAGGGTTCGCACTCGTGGTAAATGCAGTAACAATCAAACCCGCACCGCTCATCGGTCGCCTTGTCGTCGTAGGCCTGGGCCTGATCGGCGGCTCCTTCGCCAAGGGCTTGCGCGAAAGCGGCCTGTGCCGCGAAGTGGTCGGCGTCGACCTGGATGCCCCCTCGCGCAAGCAGGCCGTGGCCCTGGGTGTGGTCGACCGCTGTGAAGAAGACCTCGCCGCCGCCTGTGTCGGTGCCGATGTCATCCAGCTGGCTGTGCCGATCCTGGCCATGGAAAAGCTGCTGGCACGACTGGCACAGCTCGACCTGGGCGATGCCGTGATCACCGATGTCGGCAGCGCCAAGGGCAATGTGGTGCGCGCCGCCCGTGAAGTCCTGGGTGAGCGCCTGTCGCGCTTTGTCCCCGGCCACCCGATTGCCGGTTCCGAGCAGAGCGGGGTAGAGGCCTCCAACGCCGCCCTGTTCCGTCGCCACAAGGTCATCCTCACGCCGCTGCCGGACACCGACCCCGCCGCCCTGGCCACGGTCGACCGCCTGTGGCGCGCATTGGATGCCGATGT
Organism: Pseudomonas sp. 5.2; assembly: GCF_059025405.1. NCBI lineage: Bacteria > Pseudomonadati > Pseudomonadota > Gammaproteobacteria > Pseudomonadales > Pseudomonadaceae > Pseudomonas > Pseudomonas sp. 5.2. The sequence continues at coordinate 4,866 of NZ_JBYBHH010000030.1, read as the reverse complement.
CGAGCACATGCCGGTCGAGCGCCATGACGAAGTCCTGGCCGCCACCAGCCATCTGCCGCACTTGCTGGCCTTCGGCCTGGTCGATTCGCTGGCCAAGCGCAATGAAAACCTCGAGATCTTCCGGTACGCTGCGGGAGGCTTCCGCGATTTCACGAGAATCGCCGGCAGCGACCCGACCATGTGGCACGACATCTTTCTCGCCAACCGCGAAGCCGTCCTGCGCACGCTTGATACATATCGCAGCGATCTCGACGCCTTGCGCGACGCGATCGATGCAGGGGACGGGCACCAGCTGCTGGGTGTATTCACCCGCGCACGCGTTGCCCGCGAGCATTTCAGTAAAATCCTGGCCCGCCGGGCCTATGTGGACGCTATGAACGCCAACGATCTGATTTTCCTGGCCCAACCGGGTGGCCGCCTGACCGGGCGAATCCGCGTACCGGGCGACAAGTCGATTTCTCACCGCTCGATCATGCTCGGCTCGCTGGCCGAAGGCACGACCGAGGTCGAAGGGTTCCTCGAAGGTGAGGATGCGCTGGCGACCTTGCAAGCCTTCCGTGACATGGGGGTGGTCATCGAAGGCCCGAACCAGGGTCGCGTAACCATCCATGGGGTCGGCCTGCACGGCCTCAAGCCGCCACCTGGGCCGATCTACGTGGGCAACTCCGGCACCTCGATGCGCCTGCTCTCTGGCTTGTTGGCCGGTCAGCCGTTCGACGTGACCATGACCGGTGATGCCTCGCTGTCCAAGCGCCCGATGAACCGTGTGGCCAACCCGCTGCGCGAAATGGGCGCAGTGGTCGAGACTGGCCCTGAAGGCCGTCCGCCACTGACCATCCGTGGTGGCAGCAAGCTCAAGGCGCTGACCTACACGCTGCCGATGGCCAGTGCCCAGGTCAAATCGTGCCTGCTGCTCGCCGGTCTGTATGCCGAAGGCAAGACCACTGTCACCGAACCTGCACCGACCCGTGACCACACCGAGCGCATGCTGCGCGGCTTTGGTTACGCAGTCGAGTCCAATGGCCCGGTGGCTTCGCTGCAGTCTGGCGGCAAGCTGACGGCTACCCGCATCGAAGTGCCTGCCGATATTTCGTCGGCGGCGTTCTTCCTGGTGGCAGCCTCGATCGCTCAAGGCTCGGAGCTGGTGCTCGAGCATGTCGGCATCAACCCGACCCGTACCGGCGTGATCGACATTCTGCGCCTGATGGGCGGCGACATCACCCTGGAAAACCAGCGTGAAGTGGGTGGCGAGCCGGTGGCCGACCTGCGTGTGCGCGGTGCTCAGCTCAAGGGTATCGACATCCCTGAGAACCTGGTGCCGCTGGCCATCGACGAGTTCCCGGTGCTGTTCGTTGCCGCCGCCTGTGCAGAAGGGCGCACCGTGCTGCGTGGCGCCGAAGAGCTGCGGGTCAAGGAATCCGACCGCATCCAGGTCATGGCCGATGGCCTGATCAGCCTGGGCGTGAAGTGCGAACCGACCCCGGACGGCATCATCATCGACGGCGGCCCGATCGGCGGCGGCGAAGTGCACGGCCACGGTGACCACCGTATCGCCATGGCCTTCAGCGTTGCCTCGCTGCGTGCCACTGCGCCGATTCGCATCCATGATTGCGCTAACGTCGCCACCTCGTTCCCCAACTTCCTGGCGCTGTGTGCCGAAGTCGGTATCCGCGTGGCTGAAGAGGGCAAGTCGTGAATTCGCAAGCAACAGTCATCACCATCGACGGGCCAAGCGGCTCGGGCAAGGGCACGGTCGCCGGTCTGCTGGCTCGCGAGCTGGGCTGGCGCCTGCTGGACTCCGGCGCGCTGTACCGTTTGCTGGCGTTCAATGCCAACAATCACGGCGTCGACCTGACCAACGAAGAGCTGCTCAAGCAGCTTGCCGCCCATCTGGATGTGCAGTTCATCGCGGCCGAGCCCGGTAAGCTGCAACAGATCATCCTCGAGGGTGAGGACGTCAGCAGTGTCATCCGCACCGAAACCGTCGGCGCAGGTGCCTCGATGGTAGCCTCGCTGCCTGCCGTGCGGGACGCGTTGCTGTTGCGTCAGCGTGCATTCCGCGAGGCTCCGGGCTTGATCGCCGATGGTCGCGACATGGGTACCGTGGTGTTCCCGGACGCGCCCTTGAAGATTTTCCTGACCGCCAGCGCGGAGGAACGGGCACGTCGTCGTTACCTGCAGTTGAAGGGCAAAGGCGAAGATGTTAGTCTGTCGAGTCTGCTGGATGAGATTCGTGCACGTGATGAGCGTGACACACAACGTGCAGTGGCCCCGCTGAAACCAGCGGCCGATGCCATTCAGTTGGACTCTACCGAGTTGTCCATCGAGCAGGTGTTGCAACGTATCAGGAGTGAGATCGCGCTTCGCGACCTTCACTGATAGCCAGGAGAGCAGGCAGGTGCACCAGTCAACGTCCTGTCGGCTTTCCTTTAAATAACGAAACCCACATTGTCTGGAATGTGGCGATGGGCGTCTGTTTCGCCCGAATCTACAGGAATTAAAATGAGCGAAAGCTTTGCAGAACTCTTTGAAGAAAGCCTGAAAACCCTCAATCTTCAGCCGGGTGCGATCATCACCGGTATCGTTGTCGACATCGACGGCGACTGGGTTACCGTACACGCTGGCCTGAAGTCCGAGGGCGTCATCCCGCTCGAGCAGTTCTACAACGAAGCTGGCGAGCTGACCATCAAGGTCGGTGACGAAGTTCACGTTGCGCTGGACGCGGTCGAAGACGGCTTTGGCGAAACCAAACTGTCCCGTGAAAAAGCCAAGCGCGCCGAGTGCTGGATTGTTCTGGAAGCAGCTTTCGCCGCCGAAGAAGTGGTCAAGGGCGTTATCAACGGTAAGGTTAAGGGCGGCTTCACTGTCGACGTTAACGGCATCCGTGCGTTCCTGCCGGGCTCCCTGGTTGATGTCCGCCCAGTGCGCGACACCACCCACCTGGAAGGCAAAGAGCTGGAATTCAAGGTCATCAAGCTCGACCAGAAGCGCAACAACGTTGTCGTTTCCCGTCGCAGCGTGCTGGAAGCCGAGAACTCCGCCGAGCGCGAAGCCCTGCTGGAAACCCTGCAGGAAGGCCAGCAAGTCAAAGGTATCGTCAAGAACCTCACCGACTACGGCGCATTCGTGGACCTGGGCGGTATCGACGGCCTGCTGCACATCACCGACATGGCCTGGAAGCGCATCAAGCATCCTTCCGAAATCGTTAACGTTGGCGACGAAGTCGACGTTCGCGTTCTGAAGTTCGACCGTGAGCGCAACCGCGTTTCGCTGGGTCTGAAGCAGATGGGCGAAGATCCGTGGGTTGCTATCACTGCCCGCTACCCAGAAGGTACTCGCGTACAAGCTCGCGTTACCAACCTGACCGACTACGGCTGCTTCGCTGAGCTGGAAGAAGGCGTTGAAGGTCTGGTACACGTTTCCGAAATGGACTGGACCAACAAGAACATCCACCCGTCGAAAGTCGTTCAGGTTGGCGACGAAGTGGAAGTTATGGTTCTGGACATCGACGAAGAGCGTCGTCGTATCTCTCTGGGCATCAAGCAGTGCAAGTCCAACCCATGGGAAGACTTCTCCGGCCAGTTCAACAAGGGTGACAAGATCACCGGTACCATCAAGTCGATCACCGACTTCGGTATCTTCATTGGTCTGGACGGCGGCATCGACGGCCTGGTTCACCTGTCCGACATCTCCTGGAACGAAACCGGCGAAGAAGCCGTACGTCGTTTCAAGAAGGGCGACGAGCTGGAAACCGTCATCCTGTCGGTCGACCCAGAGCGCGAGCGCATCTCCCTGGGCATCAAGCAGCTGGAAGACGATCCGTTCTCCAACTTCGTTGCTGTCAATGACAAGGGCGCTATCGTCAAGGGCATCGTGAAAGAAGTTGACGCCAAAGGCGCCATCGTCACCCTGGCCGACGACATCGAAGCCACTCTGAAAGCTTCCGAAATCAGCCGTGACCGCGTTGAAGACGCGCGTAACGTTCTGAAGGAAGGCGAAGAGATCGAAGCTAAGATCATCAGCGTTGACCGTAAGTCCCGCGTTATCAGCCTGTCGATCAAATCGAAAGACGACGCTGAAGAGCGCGAAGCTATCCAGAGCCTGAAAAACGCTCCGGAAGCTGCTGCCGACACCACCATGGCTGCGCTGCTGCGCGAAGCAATGGCCAAACAGAACTAAGTTCTGTTGGATCGGTAAGAAAAAGGGCGACCCTCGGGTCGCCCTTTTTTTATCTGTGATTTTTGTGGTGGTGCCTAAATCGAGCGGTCCGAAACAAACGTAGGAGCGAGCGTTGCTCGCGATGCGCCGCGCGGGCGGTGATCGATCTCAAACCCACACTGCATCCCAGTGCGGATAATCGCCAATCCTGGCGACCAATCCCGCCCTGACCGGATTGGCTATGATGTATCGGGCAGCCCTCAGAGCATCTTCATCTTGCCGCAAAGCCCGGTCGTGATAACCCGCCTGCCAGACCGGTGAAACCTTTATCCCTGCCTTGCGCAGTGCATGACTGGATCGGCACTTTACGCGTTGCATGAGTGCACTAAGCGTCACTTCCCCTAATTCAAGCAACCAATGCACATGGTCAGGCATCACAACCCAGGCTAATGACCGGCAGTGGTTTTTTTCTTCGGCATGGCGAAGGTTCTGGATAATCATGCGCGCTAAATGAAAGTCCTGAAACAGTGGCCGACGTTGGTGTGTGGCTGTGGTCAACATATAAAGCCTGCCTGGCTCAGAGTATCTTGCGCGGCGAAGCATGCAGCCATGAGGTTTGGGCATCGTGTTCTTCCGTGAACTATGGTGTGTCCAATCAGCGTAGTTGCCGACCTGTGGGGCTGGGCGATGGAAGATTGTCAGCATGTA
>NZ_JBYBHH010000029.1:0-45359 GCF_059025405.1 Pseudomonas sp. 5.2 | reverse complement strand
ATTTCAACCGCTGACGATCTTTCGATCGAAGCCCTCTCAACACTACCTGAATCGATTAACTCGTTGATACTCAAGGAGTTTCTCGTTCCAATCACGCTGGAAGTGGGGCGCATTATAAGGGGATTCGAAACCCCGTCAACCTTTAATTCCAAGAAACCTTAATAAAGCTGAAAAACAAAGCGGGGAGGCCTTCCGGCCTCCCCGCTTTTGTTCATGCTTTAAAGGCTAGGGAACGCAAACTGCGATGCCTCATGGCTGGCCCGCTGCGGCCAGCGCTGGGTGATCGCCTTGCGACGGGTATAGAAACGCACCCCATCCGGGCCATAAGCATGCAGGTCGCCGAACAGCGAACGCTTCCAACCGCCGAAGCTGTGGTACGCCACCGGCACCGGCAACGGCACGTTCACACCGACCATGCCCACTTCGATCTCGTCACAGAACAAGCGCGCCGCCTCGCCGTCACGGGTAAAGATGCAGGTGCCGTTGCCATATTCGTGATCGTTGATCAGCTGCATGGCCTGCTCCAGGCTGTTAACCCGGACCACGCACAGCACAGGGCCGAAGATCTCTTCTTTATAGATGCGCATCTGCGGGGTCACCTTGTCGAACAGGGTGCCGCCCACGAAGTAGCCATCTTCATTACCTGCAACGCGCAAGCCACGGCCATCCACCACCAGCTTGGCGCCAGCAGCCACACCGTCGTCGATGTAGCCAACCACCTTGTCGCGGGCAGCAGCGGTAACCAGCGGGCCCATGTCCAGGCCACACGAAGTACCGGCACCAATCTTCAGCGCCTTTATCTGCGGCTCCAGCTTGGCGATCAGTGCATCGGCAACCTGGTCACCCACGCACACCGCCACCGAAATCGCCATGCAGCGCTCACCGCACGAACCATAAGCTGCACCCATCAGCGCGCTGACAGCGTTGTCCAGGTCGGCATCGGGCATCAGCACGGCATGGTTCTTCGCACCGCCCAGCGCCTGTACGCGTTTGCCGCGCTTAGTGCCCTCGGCGTAGATGTACTCAGCAATCGGGGTCGAGCCGACGAAGCTCAGCGCTTTCACTTCCGGAGCCTCGATCAGCGCGTCCACAGCTTCCTTGTCGCCATGCACCACGTTGAGGATGCCTTTAGGCAGGCCGGCTTCCAGCAGCAGTTGGGCAATGTACAAGGTCGAGCTCGGGTCACGCTCGGACGGTTTCAGGATAAAGGCGTTACCGCAGGCAATGGCCAGCGGGTACATCCACAGCGGGACCATGGCCGGGAAGTTGAACGGGGTAATACCGGCGACCACACCCAGCGGCTGGAAGTCGGACCAGGCGTCGATGTTCGGGCCAACGTTACGGCTGTACTCGCCCTTGAGCACTTCAGGTGCCGCACAGGCGAACTCGACGTTCTCGATACCACGCTTCAGCTCGCCTGCAGCGTCTTCCAGGGTCTTGCCATGCTCTTCGCTGATCATCTGCGAGATGCGGGCTTCGTTCTGCTCCAGCAGTTGCTTGAAGCGGAACATCACCTGGGCACGTTTGGCCGGCGGCGTATTGCGCCAGGCCGGGAAGGCAGCCTTGGCCGAATCGATGGCTTCCTGAACGGTCGCACGGCTGGCCAGTTCGACCTTGCGTACGGCCTGGCCAGTGGACGGGTTGAAGACATCGGCGGTGCGCTCACCCTTGGTAACCAGCTCGCCGTTGATCAGGTGTTGAACAATGCTCATGCAAAACTCCAGATAAAGAGGGGTGACACAAGCGCGTGATCACTTCACGCGCTTGCCATCAAAATCGCAACGATCAATCGATCTGGTTCAGGGTCTCGCCCACCGCGTCGAACAGCCGGTCCAGTTCCTGCGGTTGGGTATTGAAGGTAGGGCCAAACTGCAGGGTGTCGCCACCGAAGCGCACATAGAAGCCGGCCTTCCACAACTTCATCGCCACTTCATAAGGGCGCACGATCGCATCGCCGTCGCGGGCAGCAATCTGGATCGCGCCGGCCAGGCCATAGTTACGGATATCGACGACGTTCTTCGTGCCTTTAACCCCGTGCAGCAGTTTCTCGAAGTGCGGCGACAGCTCGGCCGCAGCCTGCACCAGGCTTTCCTTCTGCAGCAGGTCCAGTGCGGCGATGCCGGCGGCACAGGCCACTGGGTGGGCCGAATAGGTATAGCCGTGGGGGAACTCCACCGCGTATTCCGGCGTCGGCTGATTCATGAAGGTTTGATAGATCTCGGTACTGGCAATGACCGCCCCCATCGGGATGGCGCCGTTGGTGACCTGCTTGGCGATGCACATCAGGTCTGGCGTCACGCCGAAGGCTTCAGCCCCGGTCATCGCGCCCATACGGCCGAAGCCGGTGATCACTTCGTCGAAGATCAGCAGGATGTTGTGCTGGGTGCAGATCTCGCGCAGGCGCTTGAGGTAGCCCTTCGGTGGCGGCAGAACACCCGCCGAGCCCGCCAGCGGTTCGACAATCACCGCGGCGATGTTCGAGGCGTCATGCAGCTCGATCAGCTTGAGCATTTCGTCGGCCAGGGCAATGCCGCCCTCCTCTGGCAAGCCCTTGGAGAACGCGTTCACCGGCAGCACGGTGTGAGGCAGGTGGTCGACGTCCAGCAGCTGGCCGAACATCTTGCGGTTACCGTTCACGCCACCCAAGCTGGTGCCGGCGATGTTCACGCCATGGTAGCCACGGGCACGGCCGATGATCTTGGTCTTGGTCGCCTGGCCTTTCAGGCGCCAGTACGCACGGACCATCTTCAGCGCGGTATCAGCGCACTCGGAACCGGAGTTGGTATAGAAGACGTGGTTCAGATCGCCCGGGGTCAGCGCGGTGATCTTTTCAGCCAGCTGGAACGACAGCGGGTGGCCGAACTGGAAGGCCGGGGAGTAATCCAGGGTACCGACCTGACGGGCTACGGCCTCGGTGATTTCCTTACGGGTATGCCCGGCGCCGCAGGTCCACAAGCCAGACAGGGCGTCGAAGATCCTGCGCCCCTTGTCATCCACAAGGTAGTTACCTTCCGCCGCCACGATCAGGCGTGGGTCGCGATGGAAATTGCGGTTGGCGGTGTAAGGCATCCAGTGGGCATCCAGCTTGAGCTGGCTGGCGATATCGGTGGGAGCGGTTTCCGGCATGTTCATCGGCGGTTCCTCGAAAGACGATTAGGCAACGATGGATCTTGTTGCGGCTAAATTGGCACGGCGATAAAGTCTGAAAAAGCCTGCTTTTCTAATCTTCAGATAGGGCAACACTAAACTAATGAGCCGACGCCCCGACCCACTCGCCCAAGTCAGCGATTTTGACATTCGCCTGTTGAAGATCTACCGCAGCGTCGTCGAGTGCGGCGGCTTCTCGGCAGCCGAAAACGTGCTCGGGATCGGCCGCTCGGCCATCAGCCAACAGATGAACGACCTGGAGCAACGGCTCGGCCTGCGCCTGTGCCAGCGTGGCCGAGCCGGTTTCTCACTGACCGAGGAAGGCCGCGAGGTCTACCATTCGGCCTTGCAGTTGCTCAGTGCCCTGGAAAGCTTCCGCACTGAGGTCAACGGGCTGCACCAGCACTTGCGTGGCGAGTTGAACATCGGCCTGACCGACAACCTGGTGACCTTGCCGCACATGCGCATCACCCACGCGCTTGCCGAGCTCAAGGACCGCGGCCCAGATGTGCGTATCAACATCCGCATGATCGCGCCCAGCCAAGTCGAGCACGGTGTTCTCGACGGCAGCCTGCATGTCGGCGTAGTGCCGCAGACCATCGCCCTTTCAGGCCTTGAATACCAACCGCTGTATAGCGAGCGTTCGCTGCTCTATTGCGCAGTAGGCCACCCGCTGTTCTATGCCGACGACCAACAGATAGACGACGACCGGCTCAACAGCCAAGAGGCCATCACCCCCACCTTCCGCTTGCCCGCCGATATCCAGGCCCATTACCAGGCGCTGCATTGCACGGCCAGCGCGTCGGACCGCGAAGGCATGGCATTCCTCATCCTGACGGGGCGCTACATCGGCTACCTGCCCGACCACTACGCCAGTTTCTGGGTGCAGCAAGGCCGGCTGCGTGCCCTCAAGCCCCGGCAGCGCTTCTATGACTTGAGCCTGAGCTGGGTGACGCGCAAAGGGCGGCGGCCGAACCTGGTGCTCGAGAGCTTCCTGGATAGCCTGGCTGCGACACGCTGATGCCTGTCTCTGACGCAAACGCTTGTCACTTCGGCGTAGGCAGGTAATCTTGTCCGACAGCCGCTGCCACTGACCCGTACGGAATCGTCCATGACCCTTGAAGTCCCAGCGCATCGCCTCTCCGCCTCGGGCAAGCCCGCCGGCCGCATCCGCCAGAAAAACGAACAGGCCATCATCCAGGCCGCCGAAGATGAATTCGCCCGCCATGGTTTCAAGGGCACCAGCATGAACACCATCGCGCTGAAGGCAGGGTTGCCCAAGGCCAACCTGCATTATTACTTCACCAACAAGCTGGGCCTGTACATTGCCGTGCTCAGCAACATCATCGAGTTGTGGGACAGCACCTTCAACGCCTTGAGCGTCGAGGACGACCCGGGCGAGGCACTGAGCCAGTACATTCGGACCAAGATGGAGTTCTCGCGGCGCAACCCGCAAGCCTCGCGCATTTTCGCCATGGAAGTGATCAGCGGCGGCAATTGCCTGAACGAGTACTTCAGCGCCGACTACCGCGAGTGGTTCCGTGGCCGGGCCTCAGTGTTCCAGGCCTGGATCGAAGCAGGCAAGATGGACCCGGTCGACCCGGTGCACCTGATTTTCCTGCTCTGGGGCAGCACCCAGCACTATGCCGACTTCGCCACGCAGATCTGCCAGGTCACCGGCCGCAGCCGCCTGACCAAGCAAGACATGGAAGACGCGAGCAGCAACCTTATCCACATCATTCTCAAGGGGTGCGGCATCAAGCCGAGTGCCTGACAGCCATTTATGCCTTCTACCCTGCTCGACCTCTGCGAGTTTCGTGAAGAAATCCGCAAAAGCCGCTTCATCACCCTCGCCGGCCCAATCACCAGTGCTGCCGAGGCGATGAGCTTCATCGAACGCCACAGCGACCTGGCGGCCACCCACAACTGCTGGGCGTGGAAGCTTGGCGGGCAATACCGCAGCAATGATGACGGCGAACCGGGCGGCACCGCCGGGCGCCCTATTCTGGCCGCCATCGAAGCGCAAGACTGCGACCAGGTGGTGGTGCTGGTGATCCGCTGGTACGGCGGCATCCAGCTGGGTACCGGTGGCCTGGCCAGGGCCTATGGCGGTGGCGCCAACAAATGCCTGCAACAGGCGCCCAAGCGGGTGCTGGTGCAGCGCAGCGAATACACCTGCAGTTGCAGCTTCAGCGAACTGGCCTTGGTAAAGCTGCGCCTGGCGGACGTCGACGGCCTGGTGCTGGATGAACAGTTCACGGCCAATGGCGTTGACCTGCACATCGCGGTCGGTGAAGCCCACCTGGCCCCCTTGCGCCAGCAACTGGCCGACCTGAGCCGTGGGCGCATCCTGCTGGAAGCGCGCTGAATAACTGTTCGCACGCGCTGAACATTGCTCACAAGAACTGTGGGCCTGCCTGTGGATAAGCTTGGGGCACTCTCTTGCAGCCCATTGGTTTCAAGGCCCCCAGAGCTTTGATCATATTTTGATCACTATTTGATGACAGTCGCAAATAGCTGAAACCTCGAGAGTTATCCCCAAACCCTGGAAGTGTTACGCACTGGGCATTGCGCTCGGCTTGCACACAATAACTGTGGAACAGCCTGTGGATAACCCGTTAGCCAACAGGCGAAGCGCCCGTCTACAAGCGGCCTGGCGCCATTGATCATTTTTTGACCAGCTGCAGCGCAGGCACAGTTAGCGACTCTGCAGTATGCTCAAATACTTTTTCCTATACCGATAAAGGAATGTTCCTATGGCTAACTCAAGAACGGCCCTCATCATCGGCGCCTCACGCGGCCTTGGCCTGGGGCTGGTGCAACGCCTGCAAGAAGATGGCTGGAACGTCATCGCCACTGTGCGTGACCCGCAAAAGGCCGGTGCCCTGGCCAACGTTCCCGGTGTGCGCATCGAACAGCTGGAGATGAACGACACCGCTCAGCTCGATGGTTTGAAGCAACGCCTACAAGGCGAAGTGTTCGACCTGGTATTCGTCAACGCGGGCGTCATGGGGCCGCTGCCACAAGACCTGGAAAGCGTCCGCAACCAGGACATCGGCGACCTGTTCATGACCAACGCCGTGGCCCCCATCCGCGTCGCCCGCCGCTTGGTTGGCCAGGTGCGCGAAGGCAGCGGCGTGCTGGCCTTCATGAGCTCGATCCTGGGCAGCGTGACAATCCCGGACGGCGGTGAGGTCTGCCTGTACAAAGCCAGCAAGGCGGCCCTGAACTCGATGATCAACAGCTTCGTCGTCGAACAACAGCGCCCCGGCCTCTGCGTGCTGGCCATGCACCCCGGCTGGGTGAAGACCGACATGGGCGGCGAAAATGCCGAGATCGACGTGCTGACCAGCACCCGCGGCATGCTCGAACAGATCAAGGCGCAAAGCGGTAATGGCGGCCTGCGCTTCATCAACTACAAAGGTGAGCCGCTGATCTGGTGAATTGAAAGCCGCGTGGCGAGGCAGTAGACTCGATGCCTCGCCCCCGTGGCGGACCTGGATCAGCAGACAGGGCAACACTGAGCTGGCTAACCTGAACCCACTTTCAGAGGAGCCGGCACCATGCCTGCGACCCGTATCTGGTTGAAATCCCCCCTTGCCATCTTCACTGCCAACGGCGCCGACGCCCGTGGCGGGCTGGTCATCGAAGACGGCCGCATCACACAACTCCTGGCCCTTGGCGAAAGCCCCAGCCAACCGTGCGACCAAGTGTTCGATGCCCGCGAACATGTGGTAACCCCCGGCCTGATCAACACCCATCACCACTTCTACCAGACGCTGACCCGCGCCTGGGCACCGGTGGTCAACCAACCGCTGTTCCCTTGGCTGAAGACGCTGTACCCGGTATGGGCACGCCTCACCCCCGCGAAGCTGGCGCTGGCCAGCCAGGTGGCACTGGCTGAACTGCTGCTGTCGGGCTGCACGACTGCGGCCGATCACCATTACCTGTTCCCGCAAGGCCTGGACAACGCCATCGACGTGCAAGTCGAAGTGGTGCGCAAGCTGGGCATGCGCGCGATGCTGACCCGCGGCTCCATGAGCCTTGGCGAAGACGACGGCGGCCTGCCACCCCAGCAAACGGTGCAACAGGGTGAAGTGATCCTGGCCGACAGCCAGCGGCTTATCCACAGCTACCACGAGCGCGGCGAAGGTGCGCAGATCCAGATTGCCCTGGCACCCTGCTCGCCCTTCTCGGTCACGCCCGAGATCATGCGGGCCAGTGCCACGCTGGCCGAAGAGCTGGATGTGCGGCTGCACACCCACCTGGCAGAGACCCTTGATGAGGAAGACTTCTGCCTGCAGCGTTTCGGCCTGCGCACCGTGGACTACCTGGACAGCGTCGGCTGGCTCGGCCCACGCACTTGGCTGGCTCACGGCATCCACTTCAATGGCGACGAAATCGCCCGCCTGGGCGCGGCCGGCACCGGTATTTGCCACTGCCCGAGCTCGAACATGCGCTTGGCCTCGGGCATCTGCCCAACCGTCGACCTTGAAGCCGCCGGTGCCCCCGTGGGCCTGGGCGTAGACGGTTCGGCCTCCAACGACGCCTCCAACATGATCCTCGAAGCCCGCCAAGCGCTGTACCTGCAGCGCTTGCGCTATGGCGCCGAGCAGATCACCCCAGAGCGTGCCCTGGGTTGGGCCACCCGCGGCTCGGCGCGCCTGCTGGGGCGCCAGGACATCGGCGAGCTGGCCGTCGGCATGCAAGCCGACCTGGCGTTGTTCAAGCTCGACGAACTGCGCTTCTCCGGCAGCCATGACCCGCTGTCGGCGCTGCTGCTGTGCGGCGCCGACCGCGCCGACCGAGTCATGGTCGGTGGCCAGTGGCGGGTCATCGATGGGCAAATCGAAGGCCTGGATATCCAGGGCCTGATCGCCGATCACCGCCAGGCGGCCGCGCAGCTCATCGCCGGTTGAGGCAACACAGGGCCTGGCCGGGCGCAATGCCTGGCCAGGCCCTGTAGAATGGCGGCAACCGTACCTGATCGAGATAACCAACTATGTATGACTGGTTGAACGCCCTGCCCAAGGCCGAACTGCACCTGCACCTGGAGGGTTCGCTGGAGCCCGAGCTGCTGTTTGCCCTGGCCGAGCGCAACAAGATCGCCCTGCCTTGGGACGATGTCGAAACCTTGCGAAGCGCCTACGCCTTCAACAACCTGCAGGAATTTCTCGACCTTTATTACCAAGGCGCGGATGTCTTGCGTACCGAGCAAGATTTCTACGACCTGACCTGGGCTTACCTGCAACGGTGCAAGGCGCAGAACGTCATCCACACCGAACCCTTCTTCGACCCGCAAACCCACACAGACCGCGGTATCCGCTTCGAGGAGGTGCTCAACGGCATCAACCACGCGCTCAAGGATGGCCGGGACCAACTGGACATCAGCAGTGGCTTGATCCTGAGCTTCCTGCGCCACCTCAGCGAAGACGAAGCGCACAAGACCTTGGACCAGGCACTGCCGTTCCGCGATGCCTTCATTGCCGTAGGCCTGGACAGCTCCGAAATGGGCCACCCGCCGAGCAAGTTCCAGCGTGTGTTCGACCGCGCCCGCAGCGAAGGCTTTGTCGCCGTTGCCCACGCCGGTGAAGAAGGCCCGCCCGAATACATCTGGGAAGCCCTGGACCTGCTGCACATCAAGCGTATCGACCACGGCGTACGTGCCATCGAAGACGAGCGCCTGATGCAACGTATCATCGACGAGCAGATCCCACTGACCGTCTGCCCGCTGTCGAACACCAAGCTCTGCGTGTTCGACCACATGAGCCAGCACAACATCCTGGACATGCTCGAGCGCGGGGTGAAGGTCACCGTCAACTCTGACGACCCGGCCTACTTCGGCGGCTACGTCACCGAAAACTTCCATGCCTTGCATACCCACCTGGGCATGACCGAAGACCAAGCGCGCCGCCTGGCGCAAAACAGCCTGGACGCGCGACTGGTCTGATCAGCCGTTGGCGTTGCGGTTACCCAACCTGCAACGTCTGCACGCGGGCAATGCGATTGATCTGCTGGATGCCCAGCGCCGAGATATGCAAAGCCCGCGTGTCCTCCGATTCGCGCATCCAACCCGACTGCAGAAACAGCCTGAACAAGGCCTGCCCCAGAACGCCGCCCAAGTGTGGCCCCTGGTTGTTCCAGTCAGTGCAACGGCAGATCACACACCCCCGTTGCTGGTGCGGTGCCAAGGCATCTATGTAGACGCCGACCCGCGCCAGCTCTGCCCGCCCTTGTTCACTGACCACCAGTTGCCGGTCAGTGCCCTCCAACCAGCCCGCCACCACCAGACGGTGATACAACTCCCCGGCCAGCTCGCCGCCGAGGTGGTCACCGCAGCGCCGCGCCCTGCGTATCGACATCGGCAACTGCAAGGCTGCCGCCTCGGGCTGGTCGTCTCTGGCGCTGCCCAACTGCACGCTGGCCAGTGCTTCCACCGCTGCCCCTACCTGAGGCGTGGCCAGGCGGAAGTAGCGTTTGCGGCCCCGTGCCTCATGCCGCAGCAAACCCGCCGAAGACAGCAACGAGAGGTGGGCGCAGGCGGAAGATGAGGTCAGCCCGGTCATCATCGCGAGCTCGTTCGCCAGCCGTGGGGTGCCGTCGATCAGCGCCCACAACATGGCGCTGCGCTTGGGGTCGGCCATCAGGCTGGCGATCTGGCTGATACTGCTGACTGCGTTCATGTCCCTGTAACTCCCTGCACGTTTTTATATGGATGCAATGGCCAACCCTGGCACTGGGATCGCCTGCCTGACAGTCGCCGGCCCTGAGAGGGAAACCCTGCTCGCTGGCATCGGCGCTGGTCGCCAGTATAAGCCGCAGAAACCCCCTCTCAGGGCGCTAGCCGCTTCAGCCCACCTGTCAGAAGTCCACTGGGTATACCTACCCATGAGAGATGATGTGACTGTGCAGTGAGACCGCCCAATGCCCCGCAGTTGAGCAGTGCCCCAGCACTCAGCGGGACAGAGGCAGGTCATGAGCACTATTCGCCCTGCGCAGGTTCGGACGCGACCGACAAGCAGCTTCCATAAATAGCGCAAACAAAAGCGAAGCTTCTACATGCCTCCAGGTATTACACCCGGCGCATGATGGTCAGGAGGGAAGAACAGGGGGAAATGACCGTCAGTCAGACCACGGATGCCGGTCATGGCAGGCACAGGGCACAGCGCTACACTTCTTCCGCTCACACCCCATTGGAGGTATGCCGCGATGAAAATTGTCGTCAGTGCGTCGAGCCGCAACCCCGTTTGCCCTTGGCAGGTTCAGCTCGACCAACACGTGGTGAGTTTCCGCAGCGAGGCCGAGGCGCGTGCCTTCGTCGCCACATTGGAAACCCGCCTGCAGGCGCCTCACCCGCTTATGCAGAACGCCTGGCCTGCAAACGCCGGGTCAGCAGCGCGACACTGACCACCAGCGCCCCGCACAGGCTGATCACCAGTGTCATCGGCACCGCACTGCCATCGTGCAACAGCCCGACCAACGCCGCCGCGCCTGCGGCGACACTGAACTGCAGGCAGCCCATCAGCGCCGAGGCGCTGCCTGCGCGTGCGCCCTGCCCGCTCATGGCGCAGGCCGACGCATTGGGGATGATGCAACCCAGGCTGGCGATACACACGAACAACGGCACCAACAGCGGCCACAACTGGCTCGGCCGCAGTGCGGCGACGCCCAGCAATACCAAACCTGCAGCCAGGTACATCCATACAGCACGCACCAGCAGGAAGGCTGGGCCGCGCTTGGCCAGCAAACGGGCATTGACCTGCGCCACGAGGATAAAGCCCGCCGCGTTGGTGCCGAACAACCAGCCATAGTGCTCGGCAGGCACGCCATATAACTTGATGAAGACGAATGGCGACCCCGCGATGTAGGCAAACATACCGGCAATGGCAATACCACCGGTCAAGGCATGGCCAAGAAACACCCGGTCATTGAACAAACGCAGGTACTGGCGCAGCGCCCCGGACAGCGGCTGGCGCGGCATGTCCGCCGGCAGGCTTTCCGGCAGGCCCAGGCTGACCGCCAGCAGGCAGGCCGCGCTGAACAGGCTCAGGGCGAGGAAGATCGACTGCCAACCTGCCAGGTTCACCAACACCCCGCCAAGCATTGGCGCCAGGATCGGCGCCAGGCCCATCACCAGCATCAACTGCGAGAACACCTTGGCCGACGCCACCGGGTCGCACTTGTCACTGACGATCGCCCGCGACAGCACCATCCCAGCACAACCGCCCAGGGCCTGGACGAACCGCGCCAGGACCAGGGTGTCGAGGTTGGGGGCATAGGCACAGGCCAGCGACGCCAGGGTAAACAGCGCCACGCCGAACAACAGCGGCTTGCGCCGCCCGAAGCGGTCGGCCACCGGGCCATAGGCCAACTGGCCGATGGACAGGCCAAGGAAGTAGGCGGCCAAGGTGGCCTGAACGTGTTTTTCATCGGTGGCGAAAGCCTGCGCCATGGCCGGGAAGGCGGGCAGGTAAAAGTCGATCGCCAAAGGCCCGAACGCACTCAATGCGCCCAGGATGAGCACCATTCGCAGGTTCATCAGGAATCCATAGCAGGCTAAGCAAGTGCGTAAGTCTACCTGCTAAGGACTCGACCAGCATGAAAAGATTTGCAACAAAACCGGGGGCCTCATGCGCCCCCGGCGCAGGGCTTCACGCCAGCTCGGCCTGGTAGCCCTCGTCACGAATCGCGGTAAGGATCTGCTCCACCGCCATGGCACTCTGCACCCGCACCTGCTTGCCTGCCAGGTCGACCTCGACCTTGGCATCGGCGTCCTGCCCCTGCACCGCACGGGTCACCGCTTTGACGCAATGGCCACAGGTCATGCCTTGTACATTGAACACTTGCATAGGGTTGCCTCCTTCAGGTTTTCACGCAGTTTCAAGCTTGCCATCGGGGCAAGGTCAAGCCCCTGCGCGCGTCCGGGCTGGAAATCCGCGCTCACGTCGGCCAAGCTGCGCCTTTGACGATCAGGCAAGCAGGAGATTCATCATGTTCAGGGCAGCATTGGGCGTCGTCGGGCTTTTGAGCGCGCTGGCTGCGGTGCCACCGGCCAACGCCGAAGGCAACTCGGACTACAGCGTACTGATCATTTCGCGGGAACGCCTGGAAGTGGCCACCAACTGCGAAATCGGCGTGTACCTCAACGATCAGCTCTCCGGGCGCGTATTCCAGGAGCAATCGACCGCCTTCAACCTGCCACCAGGCCCTGTGGATATACGCCTGCGCCTACTGCCAGGGCAGACCCCCGGTTGCGCCCCCGGTATCGAAGACCAGCGCAGCACACGTTTGAACCTGCAGGCGGGCCAGATCAACAAATACCGGATTGCCATGGGCCACAATGGGCTGGAATTGAAGCGCGCCGGCCTAGGCTATTGACCTTGCCTACGTGGCAAGGTTGATGCTGGAGGCCAATCCAAGGAGGACAGCCATGCCCGCATCCACCACCTTCGACCTGCCGATTTCCGGCATGACCTGCGCCAGCTGTGCTGGCCGGGTCGAGCGCGCCCTGCGCAAGGTCGACGGCGCTGAACAGGTCAGCGTCAACCTCGCCACCGAACAGGCCCGGGTCCAGGCCCCGGCCAGCAGCCTGCCGGCCTTGCTCGACGCCGTGCGTGAAGCCGGCTATGGCGTGCCCACCCGTACTGTCGAGTTGCAGATTGGCGGCATGACCTGCGCCAGTTGCGTCGGCCGCGTCGAGCGCGCACTCGGCAAACTGCCTGGGGTCGAGCAGGTCAGCGTTAACCTGGCCAGCGAACGCGCGCACCTCGAGGTGCTCGCGGCCCTCGACGACAGCCTGCTGATCGACGCCGTGCAAAAGGCCGGCTACAGCGCCAGCCTGCCGCACGCAGGCCACGATGATCAGCGCGATGCCCAGCGCCGCCTGCGCAACGAACGCCTGGCGGTCGGTGCCGCCTTGCTGCTGGCCCTGCCACTCGTCTTGCCCATGTTGCTACAGCCCTTTGGCCTGCACTGGATGCTGCCCGCCTGGGCGCAGTTCCTGTTGGCTACGCCCGTACAGTTCATTCTCGGTGCACGCTTTTACGTGGCCGCCTATAAGGCCGTGCGTGCCGGCGCCGGCAACATGGACCTGCTGGTGGCCCTTGGCACCAGCGCCGGTTACGGCCTGAGCCTGTACCAATGGGCACAAGCCCCTGCCGGCATGGTTCCACACCTGTATTTCGAAGCCTCGGCCGTGGTCATTGCCCTGGTCTTGCTGGGCAAGTACCTGGAGAGCCGCGCCAAACGCCAGACCGCCAGCGCCATTCGGGCCCTTGAAGCACTGCGCCCCGAACGCGCGGTACGGGTGGTCGATGGTCGTGAAGAAGATGTGGCCATCGCCCAACTGCGTGTGGGTGACCTGGTCGTGGTCAAACCCGGTGAACGCTTCCCAGTCGATGGCGAAGTCGAGGAAGGCAGCAGCCATGCCGACGAGGCCTTGATCAGCGGCGAGAGCCTGCCAGTGCCCAAGCAGCCTGGCGACCCCGTCACCGGTGGTGCCATCAATGGTGAAGGGCGGCTGCTGGTGCGCACCCAGGCATTGGGTACCGAAACCGTGCTGGCCCGGATCATCCGCCTGGTCGAAGATGCCCAGGCGGCCAAGGCGCCTATCCAGAAGCTGGTGGACCGGGTCAGCCAGGTATTCGTCCCCGCCGTACTGGTGATCGCGCTGATCACGCTGATCGGCTGGTGGCTGGCCGGTGCCCCACTGGAAACCGCGCTGATCAATGCGGTCGCCGTGCTGGTGATTGCCTGCCCCTGTGCACTCGGCCTGGCAACGCCAGCGGCGATCATGGCCGGCACCGGTGTCGCCGCCCGCCACGGCATCCTGATCAAGGACGCCGAAGCCCTGGAGCGTGCCCATGCGGTAAACCGGGTCGTGTTCGACAAGACCGGCACCCTGACGTCCGGCAGCCCACGCGTGGTCCACAGCCAGGCACTGGTCGGCACCACCGCCGACCTGCACCGCTTGGCCGGCGCCCTGCAGCGCGGCAGTGAGCACCCATTGGCCAAGGCCGTGCTGGAGGCGTGCGCCGAGCAGCAACTGGATGTGCCAACAGTCGTCGACAGCCAGTCGCTGACCGGGCGTGGTATCGCCGGGCGGGTGGAAGGCCGTGACTTGGCCCTGGGTAATCGTCGCCTGCTCGAAGAGAGCACGCTGCAACCCGGCGGCTTGGCCGCCAAAGCCCACGCGTGGGAGGCTGAAGGGCGTACGCTGTCCTGGTTGATCGAGCGCGGCGCGCAACCTCGCGTGCTGGGCCTGTTCGCCTTCGGCGACAGCCTCAAACCGGGCGCAAAGCAGACTATCGATAGCCTGCACGCACAACACATCAGCAGCCACCTGCTGACTGGCGATAACCGCGGCAGCGCGAAGGTGGTTGCCGACGCCCTCGGGATCGACGACGTGCATGCCGAAGTGCTGCCTGCCGACAAGGCCGCCACCGTGACGGCACTGAAACAGGACGGCGTGGTGGCGATGGTTGGCGACGGCATCAACGATGCCCCGGCCCTTGCCGCTGCCGACATCGGCATCGCCATGGGCGGTGGCACCGACGTGGCCATGCAGGCCGCCGGCATCACCCTGATGCGCGGCGACCCACGCCTGGTACCCGCAGCCCTGGAGATCAGCCGCAAGACCTACGCGAAAATCCGCCAGAACCTGTTCTGGGCGTTCATCTATAACCTGGTCGGTATCCCCCTAGCCGCGCTGGGTTACCTCAACCCGGTACTCGCCGGCGCCGCCATGGCCCTGTCCAGCGTCAGCGTTGTCAGCAATGCGCTGTGGCTCAAGACCTGGAAACCCACCAGCAGCTCCCAGGAGGCCCCATGAACATCGGCCAGGCCGCCCGCCGCAGCGGGCTCAGCACCAAGATGATCCGCTACTACGAGTCCATCGGCCTGCTCAAGCCAGCCACCCGCAGTGACAGCGGCTACCGCCTTTACCAGCCAGAAGACCTGCACAGCCTGGCCTTCATCAAGCGCTCCCGCGACCTGGGCTTTTCTCTGGAAGAGGTCGGCAAGTTGCTGACCCTCTGGCAAGACCGCCAAAGGGCCAGTGCCGACGTCAAGGCGCTGGCCATGCAGCATATCGATGAGCTGAACCGGCGCATCGATGAGCTGGTGAGCCTGCGCGATACCCTCGGCGACCTGGTCTCCCACTGCCAGGGAGACGAGCGGCCGGACTGTCCGATCCTGAAGGATTTGGCAAACGGAAACGTTGGCGGATGTTGCCGCTGAGGCTCGACACGACGCTTTGGTATGCCATATTCGCCTAAACACGACCGAATCATCGCCTAGTGCGACATTCCCTAATAAATACGGGCATTTGCCTTCATCTAATCCCGGACGCTGCCGATGCAGTAACTACCTGCCTCGTGTGTCGACAACAAAAAAATTCCGGGAGCGTCGATGAGCATCAAACAGAAACTGACCTGGGCATTCGCGGTCATCGCCGGCTTGCCCATCGTCCTCGTGGCCACCTTGGTGGTCCTCAACCTGCGCGGCGAAGCCCGCGACGGATTCCTCGACAGCAGCAGCCGGGAAATTCGCCAGGTCAGCAACGCGATGAACATCTTCTTCCAGGGCATCAACCAGAACGTCGAAT
Organism: Pseudomonas sp. 5.2; assembly: GCF_059025405.1. Taxonomy (NCBI): domain Bacteria; kingdom Pseudomonadati; phylum Pseudomonadota; class Gammaproteobacteria; order Pseudomonadales; family Pseudomonadaceae; genus Pseudomonas; species Pseudomonas sp. 5.2. The sequence continues at coordinate 29,608 of NZ_JBYBHH010000029.1, read as the reverse complement.
ACCTGGCCTCGCAACCCATGATTGCGGCCACGGGCAACAACCTGAACAAGTTCATGAGCGCCAACCCATCGTATGAGCTGGGCGAGCAGGACAAGCAGGTGCTCGAGTTCTTCACCCGCCTGGCCGATTCCCACCCAGGCTACGCCTACCTTTCCTACGGTGTCAGCGACGGCGGCTATGTCGGCTGGCCCGCGGGGCAGAAGTTCGTCAACTACGACCCCCGCCCTCGCCCGTGGTACCAGTTGGCCATGGCCAACCCTGGCAAAACCCTGCGTACCGGCGCCTATTACTGGGCCGCCGACGACGCCGTGCTGGTCAGCACCGTGCGCGCCGTGGCCAACCAGCTGGGTAACCCGGGTGGCGTGGTCAACATCGATGTGTCGCTCAAGGGCCTGACCCAGATCGTCCAGCAGATCAAGCTGGGTGAAAGCGGCTACCTGATGCTGGTGGAAAACAACGGCAACGTGATGGTCGACCCACGTGACGCCAGCCACAACTTCAAGCAGCTGGGCAGCTTCGGTAACGGCTATGCCGACCTGGCCAAGGCAGGTAAAGGGCTGGTCGAAGTCGAGCTCAATGGCGTGCGCTACATGGCCAACATCTACCCCGACGAGCAACTGGGCTGGACCTTCATCGGCCTGATCGAGCAAAGCGAAGTGATGCAGACCACCACCCGCCTGACGTGGTTGATCGGCACCATCGCACTGGTGCTGGCCGCGCTGTTCGCCGTGGTCGGTGCGGCGTTCGCCAAGCTGATCGTGCGCCCGATCAACAGCGTCACCAGCGGCCTGGAAGACATCGCCCAGGGCGAAGGCGACCTGACTCGCAACCTGGAAGTGCGCGGGCGCGACGAAACCGCCCAACTGGCCAGCTGGTTCAACCAGTTCCTCGGCGCGATCCGCAGCCTGATCCAGCACATCGGCTCTGCCGCCAGCAAGATCCTCAGCACCTCCACCAGCTCGACCCGGGTGTCCAGCGACATGGCCGAGGCGGCCGGGCGCCAGCGCGAAGCCGTGGACATGGTCTCTACCGCCTTCCACGAAATGGTCGCCACCGCCAACGAAGTCGCCCGCTCTTGCAGCCAGGCGGCGCAGTCGGCCGACAGTGGCCAGCAGCAAGCCCGTGAAGGCCAGCAGCAGATCGATGCAGCCGTGAACAGCGTCGACCGCCTGAGCCAGGAGATCGAGCAATCGGCCCAGTCGATTCAGCAGCTGGAACGCGACAGCAACGCCATCCAGTCGATCCTCGGCACCATTCGCTCGATTGCCGAGCAGACCAACCTGCTGGCCCTCAATGCCGCGATCGAGGCCGCCCGCGCCGGTGAACAGGGCCGTGGCTTCGCCGTAGTCGCCGATGAAGTGCGGGCGCTGGCCAAGCGTACCGCCGACTCCACCGCCGAGATCGATGGCCTGCTGGGCAACCTGGCCAGCCGCACCGCCGAGGTTGCCGAACAGATGCACGCCAGCCTGGAAGTGTCGCAGCAGTCGGTCAGCCGCATTGGCCTGGCCCGCGACAGCTTTGGCCAGATCCGTGAGTCGGTGGACGTGATTCGCGACATGAACACGCAGATCGCCACGGCAGCGGAAGAGCAGCATCAGGTGGCCGAGGACATCAACCGGCACATCAGCCAGATCCATGGCGATGCGCAACTGGTGGCCGAACTGGCCCAGGCTGCGCGCCAAGACTCCGAAAGCCTGGCAGGGTTGTCCAACGAGCTGGATTCGCTGGTACGACGCTTCCGCACCTGACGGCGCAAGCGACCTGTAGGAGCAGCCTTGTGCTGCGAAGAGGCCGGTGAAAACAGCATAGATTTTCGCTGCTATCACTGGCCTCTTCGCAACTGAAGCAAGCGACGTGTAGGAGCAGCCTTGTGCTGCGAAAAGGCCGGTAAAAACAGCATAGATTTTCGCTGCTATCACTGGCCTCTTCGCAGCACAAGGCTGCTCCTACAGTTTCAGTTCCCCTGGCGTCGCCCCAAACAACTGCTTGAACGCCGCGATGTAAGCCGAAGTCGAGTCATACCCACACCCCAACGCGGCCTCCGTTACATTCTCCCCCGCCTCCAGCAACGCCAGCGATGACAGCAGCCGCATGCGCTGACGCCAGTTGCGAAAGCTCAACCCCGTCTCACGCTGAAACAGCCGCATCAGCGTCTTCTCCGAACACTCCAGTTGCAGCGCCCATTGCTGCAAGGTCTGGGCTGTATCCGGTGCCGCGATCAGACCATTACACAACGCCAGCAACCCCGGATGACGCGGGAGGGGCAACGAGAACCCGACTTCCGGCAACGTGCGCAACTGGTCGAGCAGCACCGCGACCAATCGCGATTCGGCGCTGTCGGCTTCCGGGTAATCCGCCGGGAACAGGCAGAACTGCTTGATCAACTCCCGCGCCAGCGGCGTCACCTCCAGCACCCGGCAGTGCTCCGACGCCCACGGGCAGGCGTCGCGGCGCACGTACAGGCTGCGCATTTCGGCCTGCATCGACGTCACCACTTCGTGTTCGGCGTCCGCCGGGATCCACACACCCCACTGAGGGGGCGCGAAATAGCTGCCATCGCGGGTGTATACGCCGAGAACGCCACTGATGGCGTAGGAAAACTGCACCCAGTCGTGCTGATGGCGAGTGGTCCAGGAGCCGGCCCCGAGGCTTTCGGCACGGGCATAAAGGGGCCTGGGCAGGTGGTCGAGCGCCGGGATAGCCCGGGGATGTCCGATGATCGGCATGGCAGTTTCTTGTAGTTCTGATCGGACAAGCCTACCAGTTGCGCGACATGACTGTGACACCTGCCCCGTCCTTCTTCGCGGGGGCCGCTACGCGGCCCCCCACCTGATCACCGTTCGACGATGACCGTCACCCCTTGCCCACCTGCCGCGCAAATCGAAATCAAACCGCGGCCCTTCCCCGCCGTGGCCAGCAGCTTCGCCAGGTGGGCCAATATTCGCCCTCCGGTCGCGGCAAACGGATGCCCCGCCGCCAGCGAACTGCCTTTGACGTTGAGCTTGCTACGGTCGATTGCCCCAAGCGGTGCGTCCAGCCCCAGGCGATCACGGCAGTAGTCCGCGTCCTCCCAGGCCTTGAGGGTGCACAACACCTGGGCGGCGAAGGCTTCGTGAATCTCGTAGTAGTCAAAATCCTGCAGGCTCAACCCATTGCGCGCCAACAGGCGCGGCACTGCGTACACCGGCGCCATCAACAACCCTTCACGGCCCGTGACGAAATCAACCGCTGCGGTCTCGCCGTCAACCAGGTAGGCCAGCACCGGAAGCCCCTGTGCCTGCGCCCATTCCTCCGTGCCCAACAGCACCAGCGATGCGCCATCGGTCAAAGGGGTGGAATTGCCTGCGGTAAGCGTGCCCTGGCCACTGCGGTCGAATGCCGGTTTGAGCTTGGCCAGTTGCTCCAAGGTCAGGTCCGGTCGCAGGTTGTTGTCACGGCTAAGCGCCAGGAAGGGCGTGAGCAGATCATCCTGCCAGCCTTCGGCATAGGAGGCCGCAAGCCGCTGATGGCTAAGCAAGGTCAGTGCATCCTGCTCGGCGCGGTCGATCCGCCAGGCCTGCGCCATGCGCTCGCAATGCTCGCCCATCGACAGGCCTGTGCGCGGTTCGCCATTGCGCGGCAACTCAGGCTTCAGGTGACCGAGGCGCAACTTCAGGAACGGCTTCAGCCGTTCACCCAGGCTTTTGCCGCGGTTGGCCTCCAGCAGTATGTGGCGCAACCCTTCGTTAACGGCAATCGGCGCATCGGAGGTGGTGTCGACACCGCCCGCGATGCCGCTGTCGATCTGCCCAAGGGCAATCTTGTTGGCCACCAGCAAGGCCGCCTCCAGCCCCGTGCCGCAGGCCTGCTGGATGTCGTAGGCCGGCGTGCGCGGCGACAAACGCGAACCGAGCACGCATTCGCGGGTCAGGTTCATGTCACGGGAGTGCTTCAGCACCGCGCCCGCCACCACTTCGCCCAGCTGCAGCCCATGCAAGCGGTAACGCTCGATCAGGCCCTCCAGAGCGACGGTCAGCATTGCCTGGTTGCTGGCGGTGGCGTAGGCACCATTGGAACGGGCGAACGGGATTCGGTTGCCGCCAATGATCGCGACCCGGCGAGGTGAACGCATGCGCATGTTCCTCCTGAAACAATTTAAACCGTACAGCCTAGGTGTTTTTACCGCATTCGAACGACCTTGCCACAAAGTTGGTCCACACTTTCAAGCTTGCCTTCAGGGAGACCCACTCATGAGCGATCGCTACCTCGGCTTTGCCAACTCCAACCTCGGCCGCCGCCTTGTGGATGCCCTTGGCCTGCCACACCCGGCCCCGCTGGAGCGCTGGCAGGCAGGCCGCCTGCGCCCGGTAGAGGGTGCCCTGGTACTGGGTGGCGGGCCACTGACGCGCCAGGTAGAGGCCATCGCCCCACGCCTCACCGACGAACTCTACAGCTTCAATGCCGAAGGGTTACAGGCGCCGGCCTGGGTTGCAGGGCTTGGGCCGAAGCTCAAAGCCGTGGTGTTCGATGCCACTCACCTGTCCGACAGCGATGAATTGAAGCAGTTGCGCGAATTTTTCCAGCCGTTGCTGCGCAGCCTGGCGCCCTGCGCCCACGTGGTGATCCTCGGGCGCGCACCGGAAGGCCTCGACGACCCACTGGCCAGTGTCACGCAACGGGCGCTCGAAGGGTTTAGCCGCTCGCTGGCCAAAGAGCTGCGCAACGGCGCGACCGCACAGTTGCTGTATATCGGCCAAGGTGCTGAAGACCAGTTGGAAGGTGCCCTGCGCTTCTTCCTTTCGCCCAAGAGCGCGTTCATTTCTGGCCAGGTGCTGCGCCTTGAAGCCTGCGCCAGCCAGGTCCAGGACTGGACGCGCCCGCTTGGCGGCCGACGTGCCCTGGTGACCGGCGCTGCACGCGGTATCGGCGCGGCGATTGCCGAAACCCTGGCGCGGGACGGCGCCGAGGTGCTGCTGCTGGATGTGCCGCAAGCCCGGCAAGACCTCGAAGCCCTCGCCGCGCGGCTGGGCGGCAAGGCACTGGCGCTGGACATCTGCGCCAATGACGCCGCAGCGCAGTTGCTCGAAGCGCTGCCCGGGGGTATCGACATCGTGGTGCACAACGCCGGCATCACCCGCGACAAGACCCTGGCCAACATGACCCCCGAATATTGGGATGCGGTGATGGCCGTGAACCTCAAGGCACCGCAGGTACTCACCCAGGCACTGTATGACGCAGGCGCGCTCGGCGAGAACGCACGCATCACGCTGCTGGCGTCGGTCAGCGGCATTGCCGGTAACCGCGGGCAGGCCAACTATGCGGCGAGCAAGGCCGGCTTGATCGGCTTCGCTCAGGCCTGGGCGGCTAAACTCGCAGCGCAGGGTGCCAGCATCAATGCCGTGGCCCCCGGCTTCATCGAAACGCACATGACCGCCGCCATGCCCATGGGGCTGCGCGAGGCCGGGCGCCGCTTGAGCTCACTGGGCCAAGGCGGGCGGCCACAAGACGTCGCCGAGGCCATTGCCTGGCTCAGCCAGCCAGGCTCCGGCGCGGTCAATGGCCAGGTGCTGCGGGTCTGTGGCCAAGCGCTGATGGGGGCCTGACCATGAGCCGACACTGGCACGACCTGCACGCCCCGGACTCACGCGCGAGCCTTTACCTGCGTGCGGCCAGCAAGCGCAAGATCAGCGGCGACAAGCTGCCCGACGAAGGCCTGCGCTGCGTGATGCGGGTTCAGCCCGACAACCTGGCAGCCTACCGCCGACTCTGCCACTTCACCGACGATGGCCGCCTGCCCGCTACTTATCCCCATGTGATGGCCTTCCCCCTGCAATTGCAGCTGCTGACGGCGCACAGCTTCCCCTTCCCCTTGCTCGGGCTGGTGCATCTGCAGAACCGCATCGAGGTGTTGCGGCCACTGGGCGGCATCGATGCATTGCGTTTCGCCGTCTACGCCGACAACCTGCAACCCCACGCCAAGGGCGCCACCTTCGACCTCATCACGGAAGCCGAAGATGCCCTGGGCCTGCTCTGGCGCGAATGCAGCCGCACGCTGGTGCGCGGGCTACGCTTGGAGGGCCAGGCCAGCGAGCAAACAGACAGCGCGCCTGACGCACTGGCAGAGGCGAGCCGCTGGTATGCCGACAGCGATATCGGCCGGCGTTACGCCAAGGTCTGTGGTGACTACAACCCGATTCACCTGAGCGCCGCCAGTGCGCGACTGTTTGGGTTCCCCAAGGCCATTGCCCATGGCATGTGGAGCAAAGCCATGGCACTGGCGGCCCTGCGCGGGCACCTGCCGAACAGCGGCTACAGCTTCGAGGTGGAGTTCCGCAAACCGGTGCGATTGCCTTCCGAGGTGGTGCTCAGTGCCAGCGAAGCCGGGCCAGAAGGTGAACTACGGCTGGATGGGCAGGGTGAATTGCTGCACATGGTTGGCCGTTGGGGTGGCCTGTAGGCGCACGCCTCTTGCTTTGCATCGGGCCTGCGCCGAAGCTATGCGGCATTAGGAGACCCCCGATGAACCTGCAAGAACTCACCGAACGCCTGCACCGGATCCGCGACAACAACGATTGGCGCGGCTTCCACAGCCCGAAGAACCTGGCCATGGCCGCCAGCGTTGAAATGGCCGAACTGGTCGAAATCTTCCAGTGGCTGAGCGAGGACCAATCCCGCCAGCTGCCTGCCGACACACTCGCCCACGCCGGCCAAGAAGTGGGCGATGTGGTGCTCTACCTGTTGCTGCTGTGCAGCGAGCTGGGCCTGGACATGGACCAGGTGGTAAGGGCCAAGCTGGCCGACAGTGAAAGGCGCTTCGCCCGATGAACGACCGTCACTTCGATGAACTGGCCACCCGCTTCGCCGAGAAAATCTACGGCGGTGCCAAGGGCGCCATTCGCCTGGCCGTGCTGCAGGCCGACCTGGCCGAAACCTTGCCTGATCGCCCGCTGCGCATACTCGACATCGGTGCAGGCCTGGGCCACATGGCCCTGTGGCTGGCACAACGCGGCCATCACCTGACCCTCGCCGAACCCGCCGCGCCCATGCTCGAGGGTGCCCGCGCGCGCTTTGCCGAGGCAGGCCAGACGGCCACCTTCATCCAGGCGCCGTGGCAGGACCTGCTTGGCCAGCTGACCGAACCTTACGACCTGGTACTGTGCCACGCCGTGCTCGAATGGCTGGCCGAACCAGAAAGCATCCTGCCCGTGCTGCACCAGCTCACCGCGCCCACCGGGTGGCTTTCGCTGGCGTTCTACAACCGCGACGCACTGGTCTATCGCAACCTGCTCAAGGGCCATTTCCGCAAACTGCGCAGCAACCGCCTGGAAGGTGAAAAGCAGAGCCTGACTCCGCAGAAACCCCTTGATCCGCGTGAGCTCAAGGCGCAACTTGATCCTATGTGGCAGGTCGAAAGCGAGAGTGGCGTCAGGGTGTTCCACGACTACATGCCCAAGGAGTTCCAAGCCAAGGCCGAAATGCTCGACCTGCTGGAAATGGAACTGGCCCACCGCCGACACCCAAGCTTTGCCGGGCTCGGTCGCTACCTGCACTGGATCTGCCGCCCCCGCTGACCCCGCCCGCCGGGAGGAATACATGCCGTACCGTCTGTTGTGCCTGGCCCTGCTGCCCCTTGCCCTGGCTGCCTGCCAGGGCAGCAACCCGTATGTCGCCAGTAGCCGCCCCTTACCGCCCGCCCCTGCGCAGGCGGCCACCACCTTCGATGCCAGTGCCTACCCGGCACCCGCCCGCGACTACGGGCACTACCGCAGCTGGAGCTGGCGTGACGGCCAGTTGCCCAGCGGCACAGCCAATGCCGACCCGGCACAACTGGCCGATGCCATCAGCGGCGCGCTCGACCAGCATGGCCTGCGCCCTGCCCGGGGCAGCGCCGGCGATTTGCTGGTAAGCGCCGACATGCGCCTGGAAAAACGCCTGCGCCAAGTACGTGACTACGACACCTACGACCCCTACTACGGCCCCTACCCCTACGGCAGCGTGGGTTACGGCGGCTACCGCAACGGCTACGGTGCCTATGCCAGCACGCCGATCGTGCGCACCTACGAGGTGGAGGTGATGGTGGTACGCATCGACCTGTACGACGCTCGCAGCGGCCAGCCGGTGTGGAGCGCCAGTGCTGAAAGCAACAGCGACAAGGACTCGCCGCGTGATCGCGAAAGCGCCTTGCGTGATTCGGTGCACAAGGCGCTCAGCGGCTATCCTCCCAGTTAACGTTTAACGGAGAACCATCATGTTGCGCCGTCTCGTTCTACTGTCATTCGCGCTGGTGCTCACGGCCTGCTCGAGCAACAACGTCCAGCAGGATTTCGACGCCAGCCGCGATTTTGCCGCCTACCGCAGCTGGGCGTGGCAGGAACCCGGCTTGCAATACCGCCCGGACGACCCTCGCATCAAAAGCGACCTGACCGAGCAGCGCATTCGCCAGGCCGTGGCCGACCAGCTCGACCAACGCGGCCTGCGCCCGGCACCGGGCAATGCGCGGCCTGACCTGAAAGTGCGCGCCTACCTCATCGTCGAGCAGCGTCAGCAGCAGATCACTACCAACTATGGCGGTGGCTGGGGTGGTTACTGGGGTGGCTACTGGGGCGGGCCGATGTACAACGAAACCCGCAGCGTCGACTACAAGGTCGCCACCATCCAGGTCGACATGTTCGATGGGCGGGACGACAAGCTGGTCTGGCGTGGCAGTGCTGAACAGATCATGAACAATTACCCGCCAAGCCCGGAAGAACGTAACAACGCGATCCAGAATACGGTGACCAATGTGCTGAGCAACTACCCACCCGGCAGCAAGAAGTAATGCGCCGAGGCCCATCGTCGGCTTGCCGGCGATGGGCCAACACAAGCCCCGTCAGCTGCGACATCTTCTGACCCCGTCACGCCTTTTTCCCTTCCCGCCGCGCCCGCTTGCAACTTCGCGTCTACCCTGAATTCAAGGAAACCTGACTGACCGGGTAGAAGTGTTCAACAATTAGGGAAGGCGACCTGCCAATGCAAAGCATTGTTCTTCTGATGTGGCTTGCCTTGTGCTCCGAACAGGATGTGCGTCAACGGCAGATATCCAACGCGCTGACCCTGGGCGTCGCGGCCTGCGCCCTGGCCTGGCTGTTCGCCACCGGCCACAGCTGGATCGGTGCCGACGCCAGCGACGCCGGTTGGGCGTTGGCCATCGTCATGCTGCTGACGTTACCCGGCTACATGCTCGGGCGTTTCGGCGCCGACGACGTCAAATTGATGGGCGCCCTGGCGCTCGCCACCAGTCCTCAATATGTGCTCGGCACCTTCATTGGTGCGGGTATCACAGTCGTGCTCTGGCTGCTGTCGCGTCGCCGCCTGTGGACCTTGCTCAACCCTAAGGTCAAGAAGCGCTTGCAGGCCCTGACGGAGCAAATGGGCGACAAACAGGCCTTCGTACCGTACGTCCTGGCGGGCTTTATGCTGACAGCGGTATGGATCCAATAATCATCCCTGTTGTCCTATAACTTGTACGGACCTTGTACAGAATCGCCAAGTGCGACTACTTTTAAGCTGCCGGAGTGTCTAGCCCGGGAGCAGGGCCGATTACGAACAGGGAGTTGATCGTGAACAAGCCGTCCAGTGAAGTGAAGGTGCTGGTGGTCGATGACCAGCCATTGATCGTCGAACAACTGTGTGAATACCTCGAAAGCCAGGGCCACGTGTGCGTCCCAGCCCATTCCACCGCCCAAGCCATCGAACGCTACTCGGCCGACCCGAAGATTGGCCTGGTGCTGTGCGACCTGCACATGCCCGAGCGTGATGGCATCGACCTGGTCCGCGCCTTGAAGGAGCTGGCCGGCAACAAGCGCATGTTCGAAGCCATCATGCTTACCGGTCGTGCCGACAAGCAGGACGTGATCCGCGCCTTGCGCGCGGGCTTTGTCGACTATTACCAAAAACCGGTAGATTTTGACGAACTGCTCGAAGGCTTACGCCGTCAGGAAGCGACGCTGTTGGAGCGTCAGCGCAACATGAAAGACCTCGGTGGCCTCAACCAGCGCCTGCAGGACCTGGCAGAGTCGGTCGACGAGCTCTACCACGACCTGGAAAAGGCCCGCGGCCAAGGCGTGCACCGCCGTGCCAGCGATGTCGAAGAAAGTGAAAACGAGCTGCCCGCCGTGTTCGAGAAGCTGTCGCCGCGTCAACTGGAAGTGGCCCGCCTGGTGAGCAAGGGCAAGACCAACTACCAAATTGCCTGTGAACTGGGCATTACCGAGAACACCGTGAAACTCTACGTTTCCCAGGTGCTGCGCCTGACCCACATGCACAACCGCACGCAGCTGGCGCTCGCACTGACGCCGAGTTCTTCACCGGTGCATCAGCGCTTTACCGCTCATTGAAAGACTGGCCTGTCAGCGGCATCCGATTTGCCGTTGATAGGCCATTAGCCCTACGCCTCATTCCATCTGGTAGGTAAGGCTTAGCGTCACGCGTGGCCCGCGGCTCAGGCTATCCAGGGCAACATCGGCCAAGGGCTTCGCGACCTCCACCGCCAAATTGAAGTAGCGCCCATCCCCCAACCGCAGCCCCAGCGCAGCGGACGCCATGTGGGCATCCTCGACATTGCTGCGGTTGTACCAGGCCTGCGCAGCATCGAGTACCGCATAGGGTTGCAGCACCTTCAGCCAGTTACCGTTGTGCCGAACACGGTAGCCAAGCTCGTACGCTACCCCCCACCCCTTGTCCCCTGCTGCCTGGTTGCGTGGATAACCGCGGCCGAAAGTTTGCCCGCCAAACACCGCCCGCTCGCTGTCGGGCAGTGTGTCGTCGCTCCAGTACAAGGCACCAGACGCCACCCCCTGCCAATCATTGAACAACACATCGCTCTGCAAACCCGAGAGGCGAAAACGCAGAAAGTCCAGGTCATAGTCGGCATCGCTGCACGCCCCCAGATAATCCAGGCCTTGATAGACGCCGGCACTGACGATACGCAAGCGGCGACCGTCGGCCTTGCGCCAATTGCCTTCAAATGACACCGCGCGTACGTAGCTGTCGTACTCGTGTGACGGCGACAGCCCCGCAGGCCGATCTTCGAGGTGCTCACTGATCGCGTAGAAGCGCCCCGCCACCGTCATCCACTCATCCGCCTTGACGATCAGCGGCTGGCCAAGGCCAACCGAATAACGCTCGCTTTCACGCTGCTGAGTCAAATCGCTGCCGTCCTCCAGCCGAATTCGGGTACCCGGCGTGCTGCGATAGCGCGAAGCCGACACCAGCAACTGGCTGCCTTCAGCATCCAGGTACTGGCTGTAGTCCAACCGCTGGTAATGCGCCTGGTCATCGCCGGGCGGCAGCAACACGCTTGCCTGAAACTGTTCGGCATAGCGGGTCTGGGCGTTGCTGGTGACGGTGAACAGCGCCTGGGCGTCCTCACGGCTGCCATCGCTTACGGTAACGCCAGCGGCGAACGGCGTACGCCGCGCGTGGACCGTCAGCTGAGCGGCGCCCTCAGGCGACTGCGCCGCAGCCAATTCAGCGTCCACCACCACGCCGGGGAGGCGCTCGGCGAGGCCCAGGTAGCGATCGAGTGTTTCCCGCGTCAGCGGGCGTTCCGCCTGCAAGCGCTGCAGCAACTGCTGCAGGTAGGTGCGGGCCGAGCCGATGTCGCCTTCCAGCCGGTACCCGTGGACATAGCCCTCGACCAAAACCACCTCAACACGGCCGTCAGTGACATCCTGCGGCGGGAGGTAAGCGTACGACAGCAGGTAGCCTTCTTGCCGGTAACGTTGAGTAAGGCGCGCGGTGAACTGCTGCAACTCGCCCAGCGTGGTTTCACGCCCGATCAACGGCTGGTAGTGGTCACGCAGGTCACTCAAAGGGAACACCGTCCCCCCTTCGAAGCGCACCTTGTGCAACACCAGGCGGGTCTCCAGCGGCGCCCAGCCTGCCGCGCTGGCGTTCGGCAGCGCCAGCTGCAGGCGTGGGGCAAGTGGGCGGTAGGTGTCCAGCGGCAGGTTGGCGGCGGGCAGGCGACGCTCGTTTTCGTGGCTGTCGAGAAAGCCCGGCAACGGCTCCGCGCGGGCCACCAAGGCCCAGGGCAGCAACAAAAGAGGCATGACCAGAGGACGCATAGGACGCTCCATGATCCCTCGTGTACCGGGGCGCCAGCCGGTCACACCCGTCTTGTGCAAAGCGTAGGTGCTGGCCCGGCAATCGTCGAACGGCTACTCGCTGACCTGAAACGCCACCCGCGCGGTCTCGCCACTTTCATCCAGCGCGCTGAGCTCGATCTGCCCGGGCCGTTCGAAACGTACCAGCAGGCTGTCCTGGCCTTGGGTCTCGCCCAACGGCTGGCCGTTGAGGAACCACCAGCGCCGCCCGCCGCCGCCCAAGGCGGAAACGTGCAATTGCAACGGTTCGCTGCTGGTTGCCGGACGGCGCAGGTTGTCCCCCGGGCGCACGCCGACAATCGACAGCGGGGGTGCGCTGGCGGGCGCCTGCGGCGGGCAGGCCGGGTCTACTGCCGGCAGGCGCGCTGCACGCCGTTCGACCCTGGGCAGCCAAGGCTCCAGCGGGGCGGGCCAGAGCGCGATGTCGCGTACCTTGGCCCCAGGGCAACTGCCGTCGACCCGCAGCCCTTGCGCATTAACCCAGACGCGCTCACGCAGGCCCAGCCCGAGCGGCTGATCGGCCGCCTGCAAGGTCGGCGGCGTGGTGCCGTCGAGGGTCCAGGCAAAGCGCTGGCGGCGGCAGTTGGGGTCTTGCCGATTCATCGGCTGGCCCAGCGGCCAGCAGATGGCTGCCACGCCGATGGTAGGGGGCACCTGCTCGACCGGCACGCTGATACCGCGCTGGGCATCGCGGTTGCTTAGCAGGTCATGCACCTGAAGCATCAACGGCGCCGCCGAGGCCAGGCCGAACTGCCCGGGTACCGGTGTACCGTCGGGGCGGCCGATCCATACACCAATCAAGTAGCGCGGGCCGACCCCAACCGACCAGGCGTCACGAAAGCCATAGCTGGTACCGGTCTTCCAGGCCAGTTGCGGGCGCTGCACCAGTTCGGCGTGCGGGTCGCGGTCGGGGCGTGCCTGGCCGCTCAGAATACGCCGGATAATCCAAGACGCCCCAGGCGACAGCAGGCGTCGCTCTACCAGCGGGTCCTGCGGCTGCAGGCGGATGCGCGCACTGTTGCCGGCCCGGGCCAGCGCCGCATAACCGCCGACCAGGTCTTCCAGGCGGCTGCCCGCCCCCCCGAGGATCAACGACAAGTTGGGCTCGGCCAAGGGCGGCAGCATCAGCGGCATGCCGGCCATGCGTAATTGTGCGGCGAAGCGTTTCGGGCCATACGCTTCCAGCAACTGAACGGCCGGCAGGTTGAGCGACAGCGCCAGTGCCGAGCTGGCCGACACCGGCCCGCTGAACCCCATCGAGAAGTTGCCGGGCCGATAGTCGCCGTAGCGCCTGGGCACATCCTGCAGCAGCGATTCGGAGTGGATCAGGCCGTCATCCAATGCCATGCCGTAGAGGAAGGGTTTGAGCGTGGAACCGGGCGAGCGCAATGAGCGGACCATGTCGACGTGGCCGAAGCGGCGTGCGTCGTTAAGGTCGATCGAACCCAGGTAGGCGCGCACTGCCATGGTCTGCGCCTCGACCACCAGGATCGCCGCCGACGTGCGCTCCGGCAGGCGTGCGCGCCAGCCCAGCAGCAGGTCTTCGAGGCGCCTTTGCAAGGCTGCGTCTAGGGTGGTGCGGATTAGCGGTGGGCTATTCGCCGTGTTAAGCCGCCGCGCCAGCAACGGTGCCAGTGCCGGTTCCTGACGTGGCGCCAGCAGCAAGGGCTCCTCGGCAGCTTCCTTGAGCTGCTGGGCTGGCCATACTTGGTATTCCTCCAGGCGCTGCAGCACTTTGTCGCGCGCACGCTGGGCACGCTCGGGGTGGCGGTCCGGGCGCAAGCGGCTGGGTGCCTGGGGCAGCACCGCAAGCAGCGCCGCCTCGGCAGGTGTCAGGTGTTTGGGCGATTTGCCCAAGTACGCCCAACTGGCGGCTGCCACGCCCTGCAGGGTGCCGCCGAAAGGTGCACGGTCGAGGTAGATCTGCAGGATTTCGCGCTTCGACAGGTGCCACTCCAGCTGCGCCGTACGCCATAACTGGCGCAGCTTGCCGGCCAACGTCCGGTCATGCGGATCGAGCAGGCGCGCCACCTGCATCGACAGCGTACTGCCCCCCGACACCACGCGCCCTCCGCGCAGGTTCAGCCAGGCCGCACGGGCCAGGGCCAGCGGGTTGACCCCAGGGTGGCGATAGAACCAGCGGTCCTCGTAGGTCAGCAACGCCTGCAGGTACAACGGCGAGACCTCTTCCGGGCTGACCGGGTAGCGCCACACGCCATCGGCGTCGGCAAAGCGCCACAACGGCGTGCCGTCTTCGGCCAGCACCACCCGCGCCAGGTCGTCGCCGGGCATGGGCAACGGCCAGATACGGTCGGCCAGCCACACCAGGCCCACGGCCAGGACCAGGGTGATGGCGCTACCACGCACAATCCTGCCCGCACGCGTGCGCGGCCGCGCTAAGCTTGGCATCGGGAACCGACTTGGCCAACTGATGGCCAAAGGCTTGGGAACGGCAACCTCGCCGGTGTGTTGATCAGGAAGCAACTATGCATGTAGAAGATTTTTTCGGGTGGCTGGGCCACGCACTCGGGTCGTTGATCCGCTTTATCGTCGACGCATTGAGCGGGCTGTTCAACCTGCTGGCCAATGCCGGCGGCAATTTCATCGATGGCCTGGCACGCACCCTGGGCATGGACACCTCGCTGGTCAGCATCCTTGCCCTGGTCGTCGGCCTGATGCTGCTGTACTCGGCAATCCGCGCCTTCATGCGCGCTTCGATCATCCTCGGGATCATCTGGTTGGTGCTGGGGTTGTGGGTGATGAGCTGGGTGATTCACTAAAGGCCATCGCCGCACCTCGCAGTGTGTGTGTGTAGGAGCAGCCTTGTGCTGCGAAGAGGCCGGTACAGGCAACAGGATTTTCGTTGCTCATACCGGCCTCTTCGCAGCACAAGGCTGCTCCTACAAGAGGCAGACTTTTAGCGGGCTTTGACGGTCATCTCGCCTTGGCCATCGCCCACTGCCTGCAGGTTCGGGCGGTACATCGACTCGACCTGCGGCGGCGGCACACGGTAGGTGCCCGGGGTTACTGCCCGCGCCAGGTACAGCAGGTGCGTGGTGCCATAGCTGTCCAGCTTGAGCGCTGCGACGTAACGGTCATCGCGGTACTCCTGGTGCAGCACGCTGGCGTTCTGCATCGACTCACGCCACTCTTTCACGGCACTGCTGGCATTCTCCAGGCTGGCCGCACTCTGTGCCAGGTTCTGGTTTTCCAGCTCAAGCCCCGCTGGCAGCAAATCCACCACCAGCGCATCCGGCACACGGTCTTCGGCCTTGAGGGCCAAGTGCACCAGCACCAGGTCGCCGCTGCGCAGGTTGTGCAGGTCCAACGCCTGGCCATTCATACCCAGGTACTCACGACGAATCTGCAGACCATTGCCACCGGCTGCCGGCGCCTGGCGCGGGTAGCCAGACAGCGTCAGCTGCTGGTAAAGCGTCTCGCTGCCTTCGTTTTGCACCGTCAGCGGCGACGCCAACAGCGGGCCTTCGAGCTTGAGGCCGGTTTCGGCATTGTTGAACTCGCGGATCTCGCCCGCGCTGGCCAGACGCGCCTGCCACTTGCCTTCCGGCTTGCCGAGCAAACCACGGCCAGCGAGGAACAGCGCGTTACGTTCCTGGGTAGACAGCCAGCGGTTGGCCGCCAACTCGTCCGACAGTGCGAACAGGCGTTGGTCGACCTGCTTGCTGGCCAGGTTGCTCTCCTGCAACAGCGCCAGAATCAGCGCCTGGTCACGCAGGCTGCTGCCGTAGTCAGCCATCCAGCCTTTGCTGCGGCCAATACCCAGGCCGGCTTGCAGGGCCAGCTCGGAACGCGGCTTGTCGCCCATCTTCTCCAGCGCTACCGCCAGTTGCACCAGCGGCAAGCCGGAGCGGGCGTCGGCACGGCGTTCGAACAACCCGCGCAAGGCACCCAACGGCGCCTGCTGGCTGCGCGACAGAACCAGGGCAGCATAAGCCTGCACGGCGAAGCGGGTATGGTCAGCGTTCTCGCTGTAATCGACCTCGATCAGGTTGCGTTCCTGCAGGTAGCGCAGTAAGCGCTCGTTGGCCTTCTTCAGCGCCTCGGCGGGCACGCCGTAGCCCTGGTCACGGGCGCGCAGCAGGAAGTCGGTGACGTAGGCGGTTAACCAGTACTCTTCTTCACTGTCCGAACTCCACAGGCCGAAGCTGCCGTTGTACCGCTGCATGCCCAGCAGGTGCTCGATGCCCATTTCGATCTTGCGCTTGCGCACGTCGGCCGGTTCGCCCTTGATCCCCAAGCGTTTGAGGCTTTCGGCATCGGCGTAGAGCGACGGATAAAGGCCGCTGGTGGTCTGCTCCAGGCACCCATAGGGGTAAGCTTCGAGGGCACGAATCTGTTCGGCCAGGTTCAGCGGCGGCCGGCTCGACAAGACCAGGCTGGCTTCAAGGCCCGCCGGTTCGAAGGCAGCCAGGTCCGCCTCGGGCAACGCCCATGGCTGGTCCTTCAAGGCAACCCGGTAGTGCTTGAGCATCGCCGGATAAGCCGGGCGCACACCCAAGGTCCACTCACGCTCGAAGGCAGTGGCCGGCTCGTTTGGCAGTTGCAGGCCATTGACCCGCACGCGCACCTTGCCCTGCCCCAGGCCACCTTGGGCCTGCACCGGAATCATCAGCGTGCGGCGTTGGCCTTCGTCCAGCGCGACGCTTTGCACCGCGCTCGCCGCCAGGCTCAACTGGCCTTCGGTGCTGACCTCCACATTCAATTGCTGGGCGCGGCCCGACAGGTTGGCCAGGTCCAGCGCCAGGCTGGTGCGGTCGCCACCGGCCAGGAAGCGCGGTGCCGAAAGCTCGGCGATCAGCGGCGCAGCCACCACCGTCTTGCCCTCGGCCACGCCGAAGTGGTCTTCGGTCCAGGCCTGCGCCATCAGCCGCAGTTCGCCATTGAAGTCGGGGATGTCGACCGTGGCCTGGCCCTCGCCCTTCTCGTCCAGGGTCACCGGCAGGCTCTGCTGCGCGACAATGGTCACCGTGGTGTTGGGGCGTTTGCCACCCTTGGCCATGGCCGCGTCACCGCCAAAGGCCAGGCTGGCAAGGCGGCCCTGGCCGGCCTCGATCAACTGGCCGTAGATGTCCAACTGGTCGGCGCCATACGCTTTGCGGCCGAACAGGCTGGTGAAGGGGTCGGGGGTCTTGAAGTCGGTGATGTTGAGGATGCCCACATCAACTGCCGACAGCAGTACATGCACCTGCTGCCCCGCAGCCGCGGGGCTGCCATCGGCATTGGCCACCTTGAACTTGACTGTCAACGGCTGTTTGGGCCGCATCTTCTCCGGCGCCTGCAAGCTGACCGCCAGCTTACGCTCGGCCCGGTCGAGTGGCAGGTGCAGCACGCCCACCGCGCGTTTCGGTGTGGCATTGGCCTTGCGCTCGCCGGGGCGAATCACCAGGGCGCTGATATACAGGTCGTGGCGTGCCCACTTCTTGTCCAGTTGCACGTCGAAGGTCTTGCCTTCGGCCGGCACCTCGATCTCTTGCCACCACAACGGGCCATCGCTGGACTCGATCATCAGGTAGCCGCTGCCGGCGGCAGGCGGGGTCACCGTGACTTTGGCGGTGGCGCCATCGGCGTAGGACGGTTTGTCCAGGGCCAGCTTGACCTGGTCCGGGCGTACTGCGCCGCCTTCGGCGTTGTCCTGGGCGCGATAGCCCGCCCAGAAGCGCTCGCTGGACACCAGGCCAGTCTCTGGGTCTTCGACCTCGACCCGGTAAGGGCCCCACTCGACCTGGAACGACAACTTGGCGGTCGAGCCGGCCTTGACGCTGACGGTCTCTTCGCTCTGGGTGAGGAATTTCTCGTTGTAGTTGTAGCTCCAGCCGTCGCTCTGCGAGTAGTTCCAGTAGTAGTCACGGCGCTCGCGAATCAAGCGCACCTTGAGGTCGTTGGCCGCAAGCTTCTTGCCATCACGGTCGGCCACCAGAAACTCGAATTCCACCGGGCCGTCACTGTCGGTTTCCTCGCCTTCGAACAGGCCGCGCAGGCCCGGCAAGCGTTCGGCAGGCCAGATCGGCTGTTCCAGACGACGGGTGATCGGCCGGCCACCGGACTCCTGCAGGCTGGCCTGCACGGTCAGTTGCAGTGGCGAGCGGGCTTCGGCCCAGCGGCTTTCGATATCGACCACTGCCTTGCCGGCCTGGTCGAGGGTGACTTCGTCCAACTCCAGGTCCTGGTTCAACTCGGTTTCGGTGACCGAACCGAACTGGTAACCCGGCAGCGCCGGCACCGCTTCGCGCAACGGGCGCACGTAAGCTTGGCCACTCAGCCGGTTACCCGCAGCCGGCGCGCCGTAAAGGTAGCGGCCATTGACTTGGATGTGGGCGTCCTGATCAGGCGCAAGCGGTGCGCTGCTGCCTTTGAGCTCCAACGCCAAACGTTCGGGGAGGAAGTCTTCGACCAGAAACTCGTAGACCTGCTTGCGCCCGCCACCCAGGTCGAGCAGCAATTGCCAGCGACCGGTCGGCGCCTCGCTGGCCAGTTGCAGTTGGTATTGGTAGAGGCCACTGCCATCCGCCTCCCAAACAAACTTGCGGCTGACCTGCTCATCGGGGCGACGCACTTCCACACTGACCGGCTGGGCCTTGACCGGCTTGCCATCCTGGTCGCGCAGCAGGCCGTTGAGCAGCACGGTCTCCCCCGGGCGATACAGGTCGCGCGGGCCGAAGATGAACAACTGCAAAGGGTTGGCTTGAGGGCCGGTGATATCGAATTCGGCCAGGTCCAGGGCCGCAGTGTTCAGGCGCAGCAACGTGGTGTGCACGCCTTGCGTGGCAATCAGGGTATCGGCCTTGGGCGTGATCGGCAGTTCGGCGTGGCCGTCGCCATCGGTCTTGGCCTGGGCCAGCAACTTGCCCTTCTCGTCATGCACCTCGAGGTTGACGTCTTTCATCGCCTTGCCACCTTCCAGGGCTTGGGCGAACACGTCGAGGCGGTCGCGGTAGCGGTGCGCAGAGACGCCGATGTCACTGAGGCTGAACAGGGTCGCCGGCTGCGAGTAATCGTAGGTGCCCGAGGCACGCATCACTGCCAGGTACACGCCCGGTTCCTGCAGCGGCTTGATCCCGGCGATCGGCAGCAGCACGGTCTCGCGGGTGTTGCGCGCGGGGTTGAGATCGAAGCGGCCGCTGTAGACCAGCTCGGCCATGTCCAGGGTTTCTTTGGACTGGTAGTAGTACAGGCTGCTGTTACGCCCCCAGTTGACCAGGAAGGTCGAGAGCATCTCGGGCTTCACGCGGAAGAACTCGACATCGACCTTGTCGACGTTCAGGGCGATCACCGGCAAGCCTTCGGCCAGGCGCGTGGGCAGCAACGAACCGCGGCTGGCAAAGCCGATGGTCGGCTGCATGTCGCGGGTTTCCAGGCGGGTGACCGACTCGCTGTCGAGCGCGTTGCCATTGACCGCCAGCAGGCCTTTGTCGACCGTGAGCACCAGCTTGCGCTGTGGCTCCAGGTGGCGCAGGCGCAGTTCCATCTGGTTGTCGGAGAGTTCCCAGGCCCCGTCGACTTTGCCTTTGACGGTGTCGACCAGGTGCAGTTTGCCGGCAAAGTCCTGTGTGGCATCCAGCGGCACGGAGAAGCTGATCGACAGCGCGCTGGCGCCGTCCAGTTGCACTTCCGAGACGTCCAGCACCGTGAGCGCCCGGCCCTCGTAGCGCTTGGCGAGCACGGCAGGGTCTTCGCGCTTGGCCGCTGGGGCCTCGGCGGGCGCGGTGGCTGCCGGTTTCTCGGCCGGCGCGGGTTTGCCCGGCGCGGAGGAGTCACAAGCACTGAGCAAAGCCAGCGCGCAGGCCAGCAACAATCCTTTGTTGAACATGGAGTAGGAACTCTTAGGCAGCGTGTACGTGAGGGCAGCAACTATAGCGCAACGACGGGCGCGTCACCCGCCGCGTAGCGCCAGGTGAGACCGCGTTCGCGCGAATTGGTTGCCTGGCCGGTACACTGTGGCACTGCTAATGCCAGGAATTGAAATGTCTCAACTGACCACCGACTGGCGCGACCGCCCTACCCACCGCAAGGTCTGGGGCCTGGCCGCACCGATGATCCTCTCCAACATCTCCGTACCCCTGGTGGCGCTGGTCGACAGCACCGTCATCGGCCACCTGCCCCACGCCCACCAGCTGGGCGCCGTGGCCGTGGGCGCCACGCTGTTCACCTTCATGGTTGGCCTGATGGGCTTTCTGCGCATGGGCTCGACCGGATTCGCAGCCCAGGCTGCTGGGCGCGGTGACGGCGCGGCGTTGCGCCAGGTGTTGGTGCAAGGGCTGCTGCTGGCCCTGGGCTTTGCCGTGGTCATCGGCCTGTTGGCGCTGCCCTTCAGCCAGTTGGCGCTGCACGCGATGCAGCCCAGCGCGGCGTTGCAGCAATCCACCGAGGATTTCTTCCACACCCGCCTGCTCGGGCTGCCTGCGGCACTGGCCAGCTACGCGCTGGTCGGCTGGTTCCTCGGCACCCAGAATGCCAGGGCGCCGCTGGCCATCCTGCTGACCACCAACCTGCTGAACATCATTCTCAACCTGTGGTTTGTGCTCGGCCTGGACTGGGGGGTGCTGGGTTCGGCGCGGGCCTCGGTGATCGCCGAGTGGAGCGCCGCACTGCTGGGCCTGGCCCTGACCCGCCCGGCCTTGCGCGCGTACCCCGGGCACATCGCCTGGGCGGCGCTCAAGCGCTGGCAGGCCTGGAGGCCACTGCTGGCCGTCAACCGCGACATCTTCCTACGTAGCCTGGCATTGCAACTGGTGTTCCTGCTGATCACCGTGCAAGGCGCCCGGCTGGGTGAAGCGACGGTGGCAGCCAACGCCCTGCTGCTCAATGGCCTGCTGCTGACCGCCTACGCGCTCGACGGGCTCGCCCATGCAGTCGAGGCCTTGTGCGGCCACGCCATCGGCGCCCGCGACCGCGACACCCTGCGCCGCTCGCTGGTAGTGGCGTGCGGTTGGTCGCTGATCACCAGCGTTGGCTTTGCCGGGCTGTTCCTGCTGGGTGGGCACCTGTTCATCGACCTGCAGACCGATATCGACAGTGTGCGGGCGGCGGCTTACCCGTACCTGCCGTACTTGGCGGTATTGCCGTTGATTGCGGTGTGGAGCTACCTACTCGACGGATTGTTCATCGGCGCGACCCGGGCGCGGGAGATGCGCAATGCGATGCTCGCGTCGGTGGTGATTGCGCTGCCGGTGGCGTGGGCCATGAGTGGGTTTGGCAACCACGGCTTGTGGTTGGCGTTTCTCGGGTTCATGGCATTGCGGGCGGTGACGTTGGGGTGGGTTGGGTGGCGGTTGCAGCAAAAGGGGCTGTGGGTTCAGTGATTTTGGGGCTGCTTTGCAGCCCATCGCCGGCAAGCCAGCTCCCACAGAATCACTGCAAGGCCCGAGCCACGTGCAATACCTGTAGGAGCTGGCTTGCCGGCGATGGGCCGCAAAGCGGCCCCGGCGATTACGAAGACAAGTACGAAGAGCGGGTCAGCCCCAGGCGCAAGGCATCGAGGAACTGCGTCCGCTCGCGGGCGGTGATCTTCGCGCTGGCGACCTTGTCGCGGTAGTGAGTCATCAACTCCTCCGGCGACAGGTGCACGTAACGCAGCATGTCTTCGATGGTGTCGTGGGTCTCGATACCGGCGTGGTACACGCTGCCATCGGCATTCTGGTAGATGTTCACCGAGTCGGTATCACCGAACAGGTTGTGCATGTCACCCAGAATCTCTTGGTAGGCGCCAACCAGGAACACGCCCAGCAGGTAGTCCTCGCCCTCATTGAGCGCATGCACCGGCATGCTGGTCTCGATGCTCTGTTCGTCGACGTACTGGTTGATCTTGCCGTCGGAGTCACAGGTCAGGTCTTGCAGCACCGCGCGGCGCATCGGCTCTTCATTCAGACGATGCAGCGGGATGATCGGCAGTACCTGGCCGATGGCCCAGGTATCCGGCAAGCTCTGGAACACCGAGAAGTTGCAGATGTACTTGTCGGCCAGCTTGTCATTGAGCTCGTCCAGCACCTGGCGGTGCGAACGCTGGCGCGCCTTCAGCGAGTTGTGCAAGCGACGGCACACGGCGAAATAGCACTGCTCGGCCAGGGCTTTTTCGGCCAGGCTGATCTTGCCATCGGCATACTGCGCCGCCACGTCACCCATGTAGTGGGTAGCGCGCCAGTAGGTCTCGGTGACCATCTCGATGTCGGTCGGGCCCAGCAGGTCGGCCAGCCACTGCACGGTCTCGGGCAGGGCTTCCTTGTTTTCGATGGTCGGCACGTCGTCGTTGTGTTTTTCGACGTCGGTCACCTGGATCACCAGCATGGCGTGGTGCGCAGTCAGCGAACGGCCGCTCTCGGAGAAGATGTGCGGGTGCGGCAGGCCCTGCGCGTCGCAGAATTCCTTGAGCATGCCCACCACCACGCCGGCATAGTCATCCATGTCGTAGTTGATCGAGCTGGCATTGCGCGAGTGAGTACCGTCGTAGTCCACACCCAGGCCACCGCCGACGTCGATGTGGTCGACCGGCAGGCCCAGTGCACGCAGCTCGCCGTAGTAGCGGATGGCTTCCTTGAAGCCGTGCTGGTAGTCCGCCAGGTTGGCGATCTGCGAACCCATGTGGAAGTGCAATAGGCGGATGCCCTGGTCCAGGCCGGCATCGCGGAAGCGCTGCACCACCGAAATCAGCTGCGCAGCCGACAAACCGAACTTGGACTTCTCGCCACCGGTGTCGGCCCACTTGCTCGACGCCAGCGACGACAGGCGCACGCGCAAGCCGACCTGCGGCTTGACCTTGAGCTCGGCGGCCTCCTCGATCACCAGGGCGACCTCGGATTCCTTCTCGATGACGATGAACACGTTGTGGCCCAGCTTCTGGCCCATCAGCGCCAGGCGGATGAACTCGCGGTCCTTGTAACCGTTGCAGACGATGGTGCCGCCCTTTGGCGCCAGCGCCAGCACTGCCAGCAGCTCGGGCTTGGAGCCGGCCTCAAGGCCAATCGAGACGTTCTGCGTGGCGATGATGTTTTCCACCACCGCTTCCTGCTGGTTGACCTTGATCGGGTACAGCGCGGTGTACTGGCTCTGATACTCGAGGCGCGCGATGTTGGCGTCGAAGGCACCGGTCAGCTGGCGTACACGGTCTTGCAGGATGTCGGGGAAGCGCACCAGCAACGGCAACGACAGGCCGCTCTGGCGCAGTTCGTCGACCTGCTCGAACAGGTCGATCGGCGCGCTATTGGGGCCATTAGGGCGTACTTCGACGCGCCCGGCTTCATTGATGGCGAAATAACCAGCGCCCCAATGGCGGATGCCGTAAACACTGCGGCTGTCGGCCACGGTCCATTGGCTACCATCGTCTTTGCGTGTGCGTCGTACGGACATTCAAGTCCCCTATAGATAAGTCGAAAACACTGCCCCAACGAAAAGGGCCGGCGCAGTGTAGAAGCTGAAAATGACGATTCGTCCGGTTCAGGGGTAGACCCTTCCAACAGGAACGAGTTTAGAAAGCACTGGGCAAAAAAACGCGCGACGGCCTCAGCCGCCCGACTTTTTCGCCTTGAAACCCTGTTTGGTCAGCTCGCCGATCAACAGCTCGACATGGTCGCCCTGAATCTCGATAACCCCGTCCTTCAAGGCGCCACCGGTACCGCAGCGGCGCTTGAGCGTGGTGGCCAGCTCCTTGAGCTGATCGAGGGGCAGCGGCACACCGGTGACGGTGGTCACGGTCTTGCCACCGCGGCCTTTGCTTTCCCGGCGTACGCGGGCAATGCCGTCGCCTTCGGGGATGATTTGCTGCTTGCAGGTGCAGGCATCCACCGGCTGGCTACAGTCAGGGCAGTGCCGACCGGCATCGGTGGAGAACACGAGACCGCCAAGGGCGGAAAAGGAAGAAGCTTTCTTGGCCACTTTTGTTCCTCTGTGCTGAGGACAAAAACTGGTCGGCGGGAGCCGACCGCGAAGCCCCACTCTGGCAGGGGCGGCGCTACTGCCGCAAGATCTTGCGACAGCCCGAAAAGGGCGCGCAGTGTAACGATAAATCAGGGGATTGCTAAGTACTGGAATGCGCCATTTTGCGAATGTTTTGCGACCCTTCGCGGGCAAGCCCGCTCCTACAGGTACTGCACGGTTCTTAAAGGCTCCGGTAAACCTGTGGGAGCGGGCTTGCCCGCGAATAGGCTGCAACGCCGTGCAACTAGGACAAGCTGGCTTTGTACCGCTGCAACGCCGCCAACGAGTCCGGGCAATACGGCTTGGTGTGGCTTTCTTCTTCCGCCTGCGCCAGGCTGATGAACCGCGCCTCGCTCACCTCTTCCGGCTGCAAGCGCAACGGTGCATCGGACACCGCCGAATACACCGCACACCACAAGCGGTTATCGGGTTGGTCGAAGTAGAACCGTTCATGAAAGCGCAACGCGACACCGTCGATACCCAGTTCTTCGGCCAACTCCCGCGCAGCCGACTCGGCGTAGCCCTCGCCCGCCGTCACCATGCCGCCCGCCGCCACATCCCAAAAGCCTGGGTACAGCGCCTTGCTCAAGGTACGCCGGTGCACGCACAACTCCCCGGCGCTATTGAACAGCAAGATGAACGTGCAACGGCCAATCAGCCCGCGCTCGCGCAACTCTGCCCTGGGCAAGGCGCCGAGCACCTGGTCGGCTTCGTCGACCCAGGCAACCAGCTCACGGTCGGAAGCCGCCCGATGGGCGGCTTCCTGGGTGCTGATGGCCACGATCAACCCTGCGACAGCAGCTGACGCAGGTCGATGACCGCAGCGTTGGCCCGGGAGATGTAGTTGGCCATGACCAGCGAGTGGTTGGCCCACATGCCGAAGCCGCTGCCATTGAGCACCATCGGGCTCCACAGCGCTTCCTGCGAGGCTTCCAGCTCACGGATGATCTGGCGCACGCTGACCGTGGCATTCTTTTTCGCCAGCACATCGGCGAAGTCGACCTCGATGGCGCGCAGCAGGTGCGACAGCGCCCAAGCCTGGCCACGGGCTTCGTAGAACACGTTGTCGATCTGCAGCCAGGGGGTTTCGACCAGCTCTTCGTCAACCTGCGGTGCCTGGCCAGGTTGTACCGACTCGGTCTTCAGGGTGGTGTTGAGCTTGACCCGGCCAACGCTGGCAGACAGGCGCTGCGACAGCGAACCCAGGCGGGTAGCCACATCGCCCAGCCAGTTGTTCAGGTTGTCGGCACGGGTGTAGAAGATCGCGCCCTTGTCGCCAGCGGCCAGGCGAGTCTGGTAGCGGTTCAGCGACTTGATGCCTTCTTCGAACTCAGACTCGCTCGACGGCAAGATCCAGCTCTTGTTGTCGAAGTTGAAGCGCGGCTCGGCCTTGGCCAGGTCGGCGTCTTCAGTGGACTGCGACTGCGAGCGGGCGAAGTCTTTGCGCAACGCGCGGGACAAATCGCGGACCTGGACCAGCACGCCGTATTCCCAGCTCGGCATGTTGTCCATCCACAGCCCCGGCGGGAAGCGGTCGTTGGAAATGTAACCGCCCGGCTTGTTCAGCAAGGTACCGGCGACGGTCTTGAGGGTTTCGATGGTGGTATAGCCGATGACCATCTGCTGGCCATTACGCTCGGCCGCAGCCTGGGCGTTCTGCTGCACCGGGAACAGCTCCGGCTCCTGGCTCCAGTACCAGCCCAGGCCGATACAGACCAGCAGGTACAGGCCGATCAGGGTACCCAGGGCACGGCTCCAGAGGCCGCCCAAGTAGCTACGGGCGGCGGCGCCACGGCCATCAACACGCTCGCGGGGTTCGGCTTTGGCCTCGCGGTTTTTCCAGTCCAGCATGGCATTGTCCTTAATCAGTCAAGACGGTTCAGAGGCTTGGACCCCAGGCCTTCGCCAGGGTGCCACGGCAAGCCCGCATCGCTGCACTATAAAGCAGACACTGCCGTACGCATAAGCGACCAGTGGGTCAGTAACTGAATATTCGTTCTAAACGCTTTGTTGATGGAGGGCACTCACCCAACGGAAAAGAGCTGCTAGCATAGAGCCATCATCGCACCTGCACACCACCCACCCAAAAGTAGCCAGGACATGAGCCAAGCAGTCGATCCGAGCCACCAGTGCCCCGCCCAGCCTCTGTCGCGTACCGGCCTGCGCAAGGATGACCCGCTCAACCCGGTGCCCCTGCCGCCGCTGCGCAAGCCTGTGTACATCCTTTTGCAGGACCACGAGCGTGCACAACGCCTGGCCCAGCAGCTGGAGTTTTTCGGCCTCGGCGTGCAGGCCTTGTTCAGTGCGGATGCGTTTCGGGCTTCGCTCAGTGAATGCCCGCCTGCGGCGGTGGTGATGGATGTCGACTTCACCGGCAGCGGCCAGGGCCTGCGCTTGGCCGCCCAAGCTCAGCAAGGTGTGCCGCAAACGATTCCGCTGCTGTTCTTCAGCCACCACGAAACCGATACGCCGACCCGCCTTGCCGCCGTGCGCGCTGGCGGCAAAGAGTTTCTGACCGGCACCCTGGAAGCCTCCAGCCTGCTGGAGAAGGTCGAGCTGCTCACCAGCACGACCCCGCTCGACCCGCTGCGGGTGTTGATCATCGACGATTCGCGCACCCAGGCCCTGCACACCGAACGGGTGCTGAGCAGCGCGGGCATGATTACCCGCAGCCTGACCGACCCGATCCGCACCATGGCGGAACTGGCCGACTTCCAGCCGGACCTGATCATTCTCGACCTGTACATGCCCGCCTGTACCGGCCCGGAGCTGGCCAAGGTAATCCGCCACAACGACCGCTATGTCAGCGTGCCAATCATTTACCTGTCGGCCGAGGACGACCTCGACAAACAGCTCGACGCCATGAGCGAAGGTGGCGATGACTTCCTCACCAAGCCGTTCCGTTCGCGCCACCTGATCACCACCGTGCGCAACCGCGCCGCCCGTGCTCGCCACCTCAAGGCACGCATGGTGCGCGACAGCCTCACCGGGCTGTACAACCACACCCATATCCTGCAACTGCTCGAAGATTGCAGCTTCCGCGCCCGGCGCGAGCAGCAGCCCTTGAGCTTCGCCATGCTCGACATCGACCGTTTCAAGAAGATTAACGACCGCCATGGCCATCCCATGGGCGACCGGGTGATCAAGAGCCTGGCGCTGTTCCTCAAGCAACGGCTGCGCAAGACCGACTTCATCGGGCGTTACGGCGGCGAAGAGTTCGCCATCGTCATGCCCAACACCGCCCTGGATGCCGCGCACAAGGTCCTGGACGAAATCCGCCGGCGTTTTGCCGAGATCCTCTATCCGGCGCAGCCACGGGACCTGAACTGCACGTTCAGCGCGGGGGTGGTGCAACTGGACGATGAGCTGGATGCGCTGACCATGGCCAGTGCAGCGGACGAGGCGTTGTACCGGGCCAAGCACGCGGGGCGTAACTGCGTGGTTCGGGTGGAGCCCTAACAAGGCAAAGTGCCATCTTTTTTTACATCAGGACACAGACGTCATCACTGCGTAACAAAATCGCAATAACTTCAGGCGCTTACCTCTCCCACTCCCCGCAGGAAGTTCGCGGCTATGCGCCTGAAGTGGCTGACCAATTTCAACACCCTGTTGCTGGTGACCGTCTGTATCGCCCTGGCCGTGACCTTGTGGTGGTCACAGCGTGCCCTGGAGCGCCCCTATCAGATGATGGAACGCTACCTGGGCCTGTCCCAACAGTTCCAGAACCAGGCAGCGCACAACATCCAGGCCTACCTGGCCAGTGGTGATGCCTTGCGCCATGCCGCTGCCATGGAGGCCAACCAGCAGTTGCAGGCGGCATTGGCCGAATGGCCCGACGCGCTGGCCGACAAACTGCACCCCAGCCTCGACAGCCTGCAGGCCTTTACTGCCGAAGAACTGCTGGCGGCCGGCAAGCTGGCCGGCGACCCGCAAGCGCTGTTACTGCAAGCCGAGCGCGAACTGGGGGCCAACTTCGAACAATTGGCCAATTACGCCCGTGACAGCGGCAGCGCCGAGGCCAACCGCTATCTGCTGCCTTTGCTCGACGCCACCGTGCACCTGGGCCGCCTGTCGCTGGCCCGGGACAAACTGGTCAGCAGCGGCCGCCCTGAACTGGCCGACGAAGTGGAGCGCGAGCTGCAACTGATCCGCGCCCAGGCCCAGGCCATCGACAGCTTGCCGTTGCTGGGTGTTACCCGTGCAGCCGAGTCCAATGCCGATGATTTCGCCGCCCTGATGGGCCTGGAAACCCAAGCCAGCGCGCAGCAGGAAGACATTGCCGTCGCCCTCAAGCGCGAACTGCAGAGCCTGCTCACGCGCTACCCGGCCGAACTGCAACGCACCCGCGAGCAAATCGAGCGCCGCGCCGCCTTGGCCGCCAGCACGGGCCAACGCCTTGAAGCGGTGCAGCAGGCCATCGCCGGCCTGGAGCCTGAAGTCCGCGGGCTGCACGCCAAAATCGCCGCCGAAGTGCGTATCAGCCAAGGCCTGATGATCGGCCTGATCCTGCTGATCGCGCTGCTCATCGACACACTGCAGCGGCGCTTGGCGCGTACGTTGACCAGCCTGGCGCCGGCCCTGTCGCACTGGGCCGAGGGCGACTTCGCCAAGCCGATCGCCCTGGGCAAGACCAACCGTGAACTGCACGACATCCAGGAATCGCTCAACCGCCTGCGCCACTACCTGGTGGAACTGGTCGGCACCATCCGCCATAACGCCGAACAGGTGGCCGGCAGCAGCCACGCGCTGGCCGGCATGAGCGCCGCCCTGCACGACGGTGCCGAGCGCCAGGCGGGCGACACCGCGCAGATTCGCGACGCGCTGGGTGAACTGGAAGCGACCATCCAGCAAGTGGCCGGCGATGCCAGCGCCGCCGCCGACGCCAGCCGCGATGCCGGCCGGGCGGTGGAGCACGGCCAGGCGGTGATTGGCCAGAGCTTGTCGGGGTTACGCGAACTGGTGGACGAAGTGCAGGGTAACGCCCGCATGATCGAACAACTGGCTGAGGAGTCCGCCACCATTGGCGGCGTGTTGACGGTGATTCGCTCGATTGCCGAGCAGACCAACCTGTTGGCCCTCAACGCCGCGATCGAAGCTGCCCGCGCGGGCGAAATGGGCCGTGGCTTTGCCGTGGTGGCTGACGAAGTGCGCTCCCTGGCGCAGCGCACCACAGGCGCCACCGGCGAGATCCAGACACTGATCGACCGCTTGCAACAAGCCGCCAGAGGCTCGGTGGCGGGCATGCGGGCGCAGTTGGAACATGCCGAAGCCACCGCCGACCAGGCCCAGGCCGCAGATGGCGCGCTGGACGAGATTGTCCGCGCCATTCGTACCATTGCCGATACGGCGGTGCGGATTGCCGATGTCACGGCCCAACAGAGCGGTGCGGTGAGCGAGATTCGTGACCATAGCGAGCGGATTCATGAGCTGGGCGAGGACAATTTGCAGCGCATTGGCGAGGGGCGTGAGCAAGGGGAGCAATTGCTGAGCCTGGGCAGCGAGCTGAGCACGGCGGTGCGGGCGTTCAGGGTGTGAGCGTGCACTTTCTGCGCCTG
>NZ_JBYBHH010000028.1:0-46409 GCF_059025405.1 Pseudomonas sp. 5.2 | reverse complement strand
TTGTTGGTGCCACCGGCTTCGATGGCGGTGGCGGCGTCACTGGTCGCAACAGGGGTGTCGTTGCGGCCGTGGATGATGACGGTGAAGGTGGCCGTAACGATTTTGCCGTTGCCATCGCTGACGCTGTACTGGAACACCTCGGTCAGTTGGTCGGCATCGGTGCGCAGGGCCTGGACCGCAGCGTTGCTGTTGTCCACCACGTAGCGGTAGTTGCCTTGGGCATCCAGCACCAGGCTGCCGTAGTTGCCGGCCAGGGCTTGGCCAGGCGTGCCGTTGACACCGTTGGGGTTGACCACGGCGCTGACGATCAGGGTGTCGCCGTCCGGGTCGCTATACGCGCCGCGGATGCTGCCGCTTGGGTCGAGCCCCGGCTGGCCGTTGTTCACCCCACCGGCCTCGATGGCGTCGACCGTGACCGGGTTGACCACGGGTGGGTCGTTGACGCCGGTGACAGTGATCACCAGTTGCGCCTGGTCGGTCAGGCCGCCGCTGTCGTGGATCTGGTAGGTAAAGATCACGTCTAGGGTTTGCCCGGCCGCTAGCGCTCGGATGGCCGGGTCGGCGCTGTTGACCTCGAAGGTGTAGCTGCCGTCTTCGTTCAGAATCAGCTGGCCGAAGTCGCCGCTGATCAGGCTACTGTCAGCCAGGCGGGCGACTGTGCCAGTGAGGGTTGCAGGTGCGCCGTTGGCGATCGGCGTAAGGGTACCGCCCGTGACTTCCAGGCCGCTGCGCACGCCATCGACCTTGAGCTGGGTCGCGGTGGGCTGGTCGAAGTTGTCGACGTCAGTGTCGGCGCCCACGCCGCCATCGCCGGTGATTACGTTACCGCTGGCGTTGACCGGTACGCTGCTGCCGTCGCTGGCACCCGCGCTGGCGGTGCCGTGGTCGTCCACGGCCACCGGCGCATCGTTGGCGCCCTGAATGGTGATCACCAGCACGGTCACCGAACTCAGGCCCCCAGCATCGACCATCTGGTAGGTGAACTGCTCGACCAGAGTCTGCCCTGGGGATAGTGCCTGCACCGCGGCGTTGCTGTTGTCGATGACGTAGCGGTAGCTGCCGTCGGCGTTGATGGTCAAGCTGCCGAAGTCGGCCAGCACACTGCTCGATTGGCCGCTGACCACCGGAATGATCCGGCCGCCGCCCAGGCCATCGAAGCGCACCGCGTTGACCTGCTTGGTCTCGCCCAGGGCTACCGAATCGACGTCGGTGTCGTTGTCCAGCACATTGCCCGTGGCATCCTGCCCCTGCGTGCCGTTGTTGGTGCCTCCGGCTTCGATGGCGGTGCCAATATCGCCATGGGCCACCGGGGTGTCGTTGGCGCCATGGATATTGATCTGCAGCACCGAGCTGCTGGTCAAACCGCCGGTGTCGACGATGTCATAGCCGAAGAAATCACTGATGAAGTTGCCGGCGGTGCGCAGTGCCTGCACCTCAGGGTTGTCGTTGTCGACGATGTACTGGAAACCGCCGCCGGCGGTGATCGACAAGGTGCCGTACAGCCCTTGCAAGGTCGTGACCCCGTTGGCGGCCACTGCGACACCACCGGGGGTGGTGGTGTTGGCGATGCGGGTGACGGTAAGTAGGTCGTTGTTGGTCTGGATGTCGACATCGGTGTCGTTGGCCAGCACGTTGCCGGTGGGGTTCACGCCCGGGTCGGCGTTGTTGAAGCCACCGGCTTCCACGGCGATGGCCAGGTCGGCGTTGGCGACCGGGGCATCGTTGACCGGGTCGATGATGATGTTCATCACGTCGGTGTCGGTCAGCGCATCGGCCGGGTTCTGCCCGGGCACGCCGTCGCCGTTGACCGGTGCGTCGCCGAAGTTGCCTTGGTCGTTGGTGACCATGGTCAGGGTTTCAGGGTCGCGGAAGGTGTTGAAGTCCTGGTCGCCTTTGTAATACAGCTGGCTCAGCAGCACGTTCAGTTCGGCCAAGGTGCCGGTAAGGACCAGGCTGCGCCCAGCGCCGGCAGGAGCTGTAGCTGTGGCCGCCGGCGGGGTGGCGGTTTGCCAAATGACCCCGTGTACCACGGTCAGGGTAATGCTCATGACGCCGTCGGCAATGCCGGCGTTGACGTCCACGTCACTGATGGCCAGGCCACCGATGTGCAATACCGTGTCTTCCTGGCCGTGCTGGTCGGACACTGTGTTGACCGGCGCCTCGTTCACATGCACGTAGCCGGCGTCAGCGGTGCCGGTAGCGCCTTCGCCGAGTGCCAGGTTGATGCTGCCCAGGCCTGTAGCCGCAGCGCCCGTGTCGGTGTCGATACGCACCCGGAAGGTGTTGTTGGCGCTGACCTGATGGTCTTGCGCCACCGCGATCAGGTAGCTGCCGGAGGGCAGCAGGGCGAACTGGTAGAGGCCGCCATTGGCGGTAACGGTGTTGAACGTGCGGTCGTCCGCGGTGCCGAACTGACCGTCGTCACCGGCCCAGGTCAGGCTGACGCCGATGCCGTCCAGGCCGGGGCCGTCCGGGCTGACGTTGTCCGTGGCGCTGCGGGTGTCGTCCCACAACGTGCCCTGGATCACGCCCATGCCGGCGCCATCGCTGAGGATGTAGTTGTTCAAGCCGGTTGCGCCGTCCTGGCCGGTGCGCTCGCCGTCGGCAGCGCCAGCGCCCGCCGGCAGCGAACCGCCCCAGCCGTTGGTTTCGAAGTCGGAGGGCAGGCTGGTCCAGGTGAGCACGGCGGAACTGGCGGTGTCATCGGCGATGGTCACATTGGGCAGGGTGACGGTGTAGATCACCTGGATCGCGTCGTTGGGCGCAAGCCGTGCGAAGTCCATGACGATACCGCTGCCATCGCTGAAGCTGATACCGCTGGGCAGGTTGCCCAGGTCCAGCGCCACGCCATTGAGCAGGATGCTTTGCACCTGGTAGTTGCTGCCATTGGGGAACTGGTCGGTCAGGTGGGT
This sequence comes from Pseudomonas sp. 5.2, assembly GCF_059025405.1. Lineage (NCBI taxonomy): Bacteria > Pseudomonadati > Pseudomonadota > Gammaproteobacteria > Pseudomonadales > Pseudomonadaceae > Pseudomonas > Pseudomonas sp. 5.2. Next base: position 43,497 of record NZ_JBYBHH010000028.1, on the reverse strand, counting down.
GTTGTAGGCGGGTGCACCGCCATCCTGGGTGAAGCTCACCGAGACGGTGGCGGTGGTCGTGCCGGCGCCCGGGGCCACGTCGATGACCGACTTGTCCATGCTGGTGAAGCTGGGTTCCACCACGCGCTCGAACACCGTATCGCTGCGGCCGCGGTCCACGCCATCGCCAGGGCCCACGTGTTCGAACACGGTCATGCCTAGCTGGGTGTTGGCCTGGTTGCCGGTCACGTTGTTGACGCGCACGTTGAACTCAAGGATCACGCCTTCGATATCGCTGTCGGCAGCCTCGCTATTGGTCACGTTGCCAAGGTTGAAGGTGATGGTCTGACTACCGTCTAGGTTGGTCGTGATCTGCAGCCGGCCATTGTTACTGTCGAAGACACCCGACGGCGCCACGCCGCCCAGATCGGCGTGTATCGGCAAGGCCACTTCGCTGTTCTGGTTGCCGGTCATATACAGCGTATTGCCGTTGCCGAGCACCAGGTCGGTGGCGTCGGTGGTCAAGCCGCCTAGCTGGCTCGACACCATGGCAATCAGGATGTTGTTGAGGTCGGCGGTGATGAACTCCAGGCCGGCGGCCAGCTCGATGCGGATCTGGTAATTGGGGTTGTCGCCGGTCGGTACCAGCACGGCCACGCGGTAACGGACGATTTCGCCGACTACCACAGTTTCCAAAAGGCCGCTGGTGTCGGTGGCGCCGCTGCCGTTGGTGGCCGGGGGCGTGTCGGTGACGCCGCCGACGCGGGACACCTGGATGCCGTTGGTGACCGGGATCAGCAAGGCACTCAGCACCCGGTAATCGTTGAGCACGCCTGAATTGAGCAGGCCATCGTCGCCGCTGCGCTCGCCATTGACGGTATCGGTGCTATCGCTGCTGCCGTCCAGGCTGCTCCAGCGCACCACGACGTTGTTGGCGATCGCTGCCTCGCCTGCGGCCGTGGCATTGACCACGCCGGTCAGGGTGATGACGATGCTGCCGCCGTTAGCGATGTCGATGTTGGCGCCATTGGCGGTCACCAACTGACCGTTGAGGATGACGAAATCAACGCCGCCATTGTTGGTGGCGCCGCCGCTGTACTGGACGGTGCCACTGATCACCAGGTTGTCGATTTCAGTCGGCAGCACGTCCAGCAGGCTGATGTCGAACGCGTCGGTGCCCGAATTGTTGGCCACGGTGATGGTGAAGGTGACGGTATCGCCCTGGTCGTAGCCGCCAAACGAGGGAGTCGAAGTGATCTGCTGGGTGACGCTGAGGGTCGGCTCGACGATGGTCACGCCGGGCTGTTCGGCACTGTTGATGTTGCGGTCCACGGCGGTGGTGCCATTTGGGGTGTCGCCATCGGGGTCACTGTACACCAGCTGCGCGCCGTTGTTCAGCGTGGTGCCTTGCTGGTTACCGGTCACGTTGCTGGCCACCAGTACCAGGCGGATGACGAAGCTGTTGTTGCCGGTAATGTTGTCGGCCGTGGCCCCGGCGCTGCCGAACACCAGCATCAGGTCGGCGCCGTCGCTGCCGTCCAGGGTTACCGGGTTGACGTTGAGCACACCGTTGAAATTGGCCGCCAAGGCGGCACTGGCTGTGGTGCTGGTGATGATTTCATAGCCCAGGTTGCCATTGAACCGTGGGTCCAGGCGCAGGCCCGGGGGGATCAAGTCATTGATGCGCAGGCTGCCCGTCGAACCCTCGGGCAGGGTGACGACGATGTCGTAGGTGATGCTTTCGCCAATTACCAGGTTGCTGCCCGTGGTGTGCCCGGCGTTGGAGTCGTCCTCGGTCAGGCTGCCGTCCTTGTAGGTCTTGCTGATGGTCGGCGCGGCGACTTGCTGGTTGGCGACCTCGGTCAGGTCGGTGGGGGTGAAGTCCTGGCCGCCATCGACGCTGGCGTAGTAGGTCAGCGCGGCAGTGCTCTGCAGCGTGCTGGAGGCGAGGATGGCATTGTCCACGCTGACGTCGTAGGTGATCACCACCACATTGGCCCCGGACAGGTCGCTGGCGGTGCCGGCGCGGCCGGCCAGCAGGGTGGCCTGGCCGTTGGCGTCGAGGAAGGTGATGGCGTTGCCGTCGACGCGGTAGTCGGTGCCCTGCACCAGCACGCTGCCGTCGCCGCGGTAGATCTGCAGGTTGGCCGCGCCCAGGCTGCCACCGACGAACGACAGGCCAGCGGGCAAGGTAATGCTGGTGCTGACATCGTAGGCACCGCCGCCGCCGGTGTTTTTCAGGGCGGTAGCCAGGCGCAGGTTGTCAGCGCCGTCGATGCCGCTGACATTGCCGTCCACCGCCGCCAGGCTGGTCACGCTGCCGCTGAACGGCACGCCGCTGCTGCCGGGGGCGGCCCAGCTGCCGGTGGTGCCTGTGACTATGCCGTTGCTGCTGGACACCACGCCGTGCTTGATGTCCAGCACCGGCTCGGCGACCGACTCGATCACCGCCACATCCGAAGAGGTGAGCACGGTCTTGTCGACCGTGGTGGTTTGGCTCGACTGCGCCAGCACGTCGAGTTCACGCTGGTCGGCAAACGGCTGGTCGCCCACCACCATGGTGAAACGCACCTGTACGGTTCCGCCATTGAGCCCGTTGGAGACGAAGTCGCCGAAGTCGAACACGATCGAGTTGCCGGGGCCGGTGGTGACGCTGTCGGGCACATCGAGAATGGTATTACCGCTGCCGAACGTCCACTGGCCAACCCCGTTGCCGACGCTCCAGTTGATGCCGCTGGCATTGAGCAAGGGCAAGGGCAGGTACGCCGTGAGTTTGAAGTTCTCGTAATCGGCCACCAGCAAGTCGTAGCTGATGGTGAAGGTCACCACATCGCCTGGGCGCAATTCGCCGTTGCTCGGCGGGTTGCCGCCATTGACCTGAGTGAGTTCGATATCGACGGTGGAGGTCTCGATGGTGCTGGTGGTGCTGGAACCGTCGGTCTGCGTGCCGCCAAGGTTGACCGCATCGCGCAGCACGGTGGCATCCACCGTGGCGTTGTTGCCAACGCTGTCACCTTCGTTGAGTTGGTCGTGGGGCGGGTGGTCAGTGGTGTAAATGGTGTTGATCAACGCGTCGTAGACGATGCTCAGGCGCGTGGCACCCTCCTGCAGGGTATCGTCGTAAAGGTCACCGAACAGCGCGGCCAAGCCGGGGCCAGCGATGGACTGGCGAATGGACTCGGCAATGTCGAAGACCAGCGTGGTGCTGCCGTCGGCATTCACCACCTGGGTGTAGACCAGGGCAATGGCCTGGGACACGCCATGCTGCTGGATGATCAACGTAGGCGGGTTGCTCGGGTCGAAGGTCTGGCCGTCGCCAAGCAGGTCGGTCAGGGTGAACTGGCCCTGCTCGAGGATGTTCTCGCCAAAGGCGAAGAAGTCGGAAATGGCCACGTCCATGGTGTAGCGCAAGGTGTCGCCGGGGGTAAGGCCGGGTGTACCGACGTCGTTCTGCAGGTTGACCTGCTTGAGCAGGGTGATCGACTTGGCGACGAAGGTCACGCCCTGGCCGTTGCCGGTCTCGGTGAACGGGTAGCCGTCCGGGTCGGTGGGGCGGTCGCGCGGGTCGAGCGGGTTCCAGTCACCGGTCACGTTGGCGGTGCCGAAGTTGATGGTGACTGGGTTGCCGGTGGTCGGGTCGATCACTGGCCGGCCGTTGGCGTCGATTTCCGGCACGTAGAAGCTGACCTGGGTTTCGCTGGCCGCGCTCAGCGTGTCGTAATGGATCTCATAGCTGGCGACGAATGCGTTGGGGTTGGCCAGGGCTGATGCGATCAAGGCGGGGTCGGTGAGCACCGTGCCATCGTGCAGGGTGACCGACGTCAGTGTGCCGCCGGCCCCCGGCGTAATGGCGCTGACATGCACCTGGTCGGGCACGGTCTGGGTGACGGTGACATTGCTTAGCGTTTGCCCGGGGGCCGGGGTTACGGTCACGGTCTGGGTACGGGTGAAGTTCGGCCCGGTTACCGTTTCGCCTTCTGGCATGTTGACCGTTTGCGTGACCTTGAGCAGGGTCGGGGTGACGATGAAGCTGTGCAGCGCGCTTTCTACCCGGCTTGGGTCCTGCGCCGGATTGTTCAGCGAATCGTTGCCGTACTCGAAACCAGCGCGGGCATTGATGGTGAGGTTAGGCGCGCCGTCGGAGTAGCTGGTGTCGGCCAGGTTGCTCAACTGTGCGGTAATCTGCACATCGATCGTGGGCTGGCCGTTGGTGACGCTGGCGTAGGGCAGTTGCAGCACCACCATCTGGTCGCCGGGCTTCATGCCGACGCTGGCGGCATTGATCACCAGGGCATTGCCGCTGGCGTCCTTGGCCAACGGGTGGGTGGCATTGCCGTTGGCATCGAAGGTGATCACGAAGCTGTTCACCGCCTGGCCCAAGTAGGTGGCGGAGACGAAGGTGGCGCCATCGTCGCCGTCGCGCCCGGTGGCCGGCATGAACACATCGAGGAACGGCGCGTAGCCTTCCTGGGTCGACGGGTTGCTGAAACTGACGGTGAAGTTGAATTGCTCGCCCAGTTGCACCTCGGCGCCGCCGCTGCCCAGGCTGGCGGTGGGGCTGGCATCGGCCAGCAGGCCTTGGAAGCCGTTCAGGGTGGCCGCTGCCAGGGCAATGGTCTTGTCGACATCGCCATTGCTGACCTCAAGGCGCCAGTCGCCGCCGGCCAGTTGGCTGCCGGTGGCGTTGCTGGAGGCGCCGACGTCAGCGCCGGTCCAGCGCGCCAGTTCGTTCACCAGCGCCTGGCCTGCACTGCCGGCACCTACATCGCAGCCATACAACTGGATGTCCGCGCCCGCGTTGAGTTCACCGCGCCAGGCGCTCAGGCGGTCGCCCAGTTGCTCGACGGTTTGGCTGGTGAATACCTGGTTGCCCAGGGTGAACTGGCCGGACGCGCCGTGCGAGAACACTTGGATCGAGTCGACCTTGCCCAACTGCGCCAGGGCATTGCTGATGGCTGCGATGGCATCCTGGCCAGGGTCCACCACCAGCGCGGTGGTACCGGTTGGCAGGTTGGCGGCCAGTTGGTCGCGATTTTCCACACGGGCATCGATGACCACTAGATTGCGTGGTGCGGGCGCTGCTGCGGTGGTTTGCGCCTCGCTGGCAGTGGGGGCAGGATGGCTGGTGTCCTTGGCCTCTGCTGTACCGGGATCACTGTGATGCTGCTGGTCGACAGCCGCTGCGCCAGCGCCGTCGAAGAGGATGCGTTGCTCAAGGGCAACTGTCTGCGACCGAGGGCGCGAAACCATGGCGAAGCCGGCTCTGCTCTTGATGTCCATTTCCAATCCTGCCCAGAAGTTACGATGCCATTTCCGAAACTAAATCAATCCTAGTCCGATTTTTTCGGGGTGCCGGGTGAGGCGCCGGAAGGTCTTCAGAAGCCGCTTTCGCGCAGCCCGACCCCCAGAATCCATTTACCCAGCTCACCGAGGATGCTGCGTTTTTCCCCTTCGATCTGCAGCTTGCCGCGGGTTTCGCGCACGCTGGCCACCGGCTCATCCAGCGCGACCAGTACCTGGAACAGCGCGTTGCTGGGCACCAGCGACTGGCCGCTGGTCGGCACCGGGCCGCCGAAATGCGAAGACAACATGCGGTGGGCCAACTGCCCGGCGCGGGTGCTGCCAATGGCCAGCACTTTGCCGCGCAGCGCGGTGGCCTGGCCTTCGGGGTAAAACTTCACGGCATTGCCTACGGCCAGGTGGTGCACCTGGTCCTGGGCAACGTAGGCATCGACCTGCCAGTGGCTGGGGTCGATCAGCATGCCCAGTGGCTCTTGGCGGTTGAGCCACTGGCCGGGGCGCCAGTCAGGGTCCAGGTCCAGCCAGGTGCCGGCGAACGGCGCCTGCAGGTTGAGGCGGGCGATTTCGATGCGTGCCGCGCGGGCTTCTTCGTTCTGCACCTTCAGGCGTTGCTGGGTGGCAGCGTCCTCGGCCAGCCCGGCGGGGTCGGCCAGCAGCCCAGAAAGGCGCGCCTGATAACTGCGGGCGCTGGCCTGGCTGCTGCGCATGCGCGAATCCAGGTCTGGCTCTTCGAGCACTGCCAGCACGTCGCCAGCCTTGACCAGGCCTTGCGAATGCAAGCTTTTCAGCCGCGCAGGGTAGGGCGTGTACACGCGCAACTGGTGTTCGGCCCGGGCCACGCCAACGGCGTCGACCTGGCTGTGCCAGGGCACCGCCAGCGCCAGTAAGGCAAAGCCTGCGCCTAGGTAGAACAGCCGTTTGCGCTGCCCCGGGATGCGTGCCCGCTGTTGCCACCAGTGGCTCAGCTCACGTTTCACCGGCAGCGCGATAAACCACGCCAACTCGACCATGAACAGCACGATCCCTAACAGTTTGAAGAAGAACAGGTACACCGCCACGGCAATGCCGAGGAACAGCACCAGGCGGTACAGCCAAGTGGCAAAAGCGAACGCCACCAGCAGGCGGCGTTGCCCCACCGGGAACGGCTCGGGCCACGGCTCGTTGAGCCCAAGCAGGTTGCGCCGCAGGGCTACCCGCGCCAGCGCCGAGGCGCGTTCGTGCAGGTTGGGGAAGTCGAGCAGGTCGCTGAGGATAAAGTAGCCGTCGAAGCGCATGAACGGGCTGGCGTTGAGGGCCAGCGACAGCACCCAACTGGTGGTCGCCAGGTACAGCAGCGCGTTGCGCAGGGCGCCGTCGTCGCACAGGGCCCAGCCGAGGGTGGCCAGGCCCGCCAGGGACAGTTCGGTAACGATGCCGGCCGAGGCGATGGCCAGGCGCTGGTGGGCGCGCTTGAGTTTCCAGCTTTCGCCGGTGTCGGTGTAGAGCATCGGCCACAGCACCAGAAACGCCACGCCCATGTGACCCACGCGCAAGCCCAGGCGCGTGGCGACCAGCGCGTGGCCAAGCTCGTGCAGGGTTTTTGCGACCACAAGGGCCAGGGCAAAACTGAACAGGCCTTCGGTGGAGAACGACTCGACCACCGCATGGGTGAAGGCGTCCCACTGCTGCATCACCAGGATGATCCCGAGCAGGGTCAGGCCGATCACCAGCACCCCGGTAAGCGGATGGAACAGCCAGCCCAGCGCTACCGCCAGGCGCTGCAGGCCGGCTTGCGGGCGCAGCAGCGGCACGCGGAAGAACAGATAGTGGTGCAACCACCAACGCCAGCTCGACCAGGTGCGCGCCTCGCTCGCGGCCTGCAGTTTGGCCAATTGCTCGGGGCCGGGGCGCAGCAGGTGGTGGTGTTCGAGGAACGTGCGCAGCGCCAGCACCTGCTCGACATCGGGGTTGAGCGCGCTGTCCCGCGACACCTGCTCGCTGATTTGGCGCGGCGTCTGGCCCCAGCGCAGCAGGCACTCGAACTCCAACCAGCCAATCCGGTAGAAACGGTTGACCACGGTGTCGTGGATCATCCATGCCGGTTCCCCTTCACGGCTGTCGGCAGCCTCGCACAGGCGCAGGTCCTCGCGCAGCGGGGGCAGTGGCAGGTCGGACAGGTCGAGCATTACCAGCCACTCCAGGCACGCACCGTGGCCAGCGGCCGGCGCAGCAGGTAATAGCCGAGCATTACCCGGCCACCGTACAGTTTGGCGGTGCCGTGCAGGCCCAGGCGGGCATGCTCGGAGCGTTCGTCGATGCTGGCCAGCAGGCGGTAGGCGACCACGCCGTCATCACTGGGCTTGGCCTGGTAGCTGGTTTCAAGGATTTTGCCCTTGAGCGGGCTGAGCGGGTAGGCGGTGAGGAACAGCGTGACCTCGGCGCCTGGCTCCAGGGCGATGGCATCGGCCACGGCCAGCTGGATCTGCATGGCCGGTTGCGCCGGGTCGGCCACGTGCATGATGCGCTCACCGGTCGACACCGGCTTGCCGAGCCAGTCGTTGGGGTCGCTGAACACGGCAACCCCGGCCCGTGGTGCCAGCACCTGGGTACGCCGTAACTGCGCTTGCACCGCGGCCAGCTCGGCGCGACGTTGCTGGGCACGGCCTTGCAGCAAGGTCAGCTCGTTCTTGCTTTGCGGGTTGTCGAATGCCCGCTGGCTGGCGGCCAGCAACTCGGCGTCGGCCACCGCGACTTCCTTGCCGAGCACCTCGGCGCGGCTGCGCAGGGTGGTTTCGTCGAGGGTGAACAGCGGGGTGCCGGCTTCAACGGGCTGGTTGGGGCGCACCAGCACTTGGGCGATCACGCCGTCGATCGGTGAACTGACGATCTGTGCCTGGCGCGACACGATCTGTGCCGGTGCCAACGCCGTTTGCCGCACCGGGAGAAGCAACAGCCCGGCTGCCACCAGCAGGGTGATCAGCACCTGGCGACGGCTGGGGCGCCAGCGGCCGATTCGCCGGCGCCGGGTCAGCGCATGCCAGCAATAGGCCCAAGTGCGCGTCAAACCATCCAGCTGCTGGTGCAGCACCGCCGGCGGCGCTTCTTCCAGCAGCAATACCAGCAGGCCAAGGCGCTGGCCGGTCGGGGCATGCAAGGGTATGCACCACAGGCCGGTAGGCCACCACTCGGCCCAGCCCTCGGCGATGTCTTCAGGTGGCGCGGCGTTGGCCTGGGTCAACCAAGCGGGCTGTGGCTCGACCAAGCGCTCGGCCAACCAACGGCTGGCGCGCCTGAGCCAGACCAGGTAGGGCGAGTCTTCGCTGGGGCGCGCCAGGCCCGACACGCACAGCAGCTCCAAGCCGCTGTTGCCTTGCTCGAACACCAGCGCCTGGTGGAAGGGCAGCAGCGGATACAGGTCGTTGGCCATGCTGAACGCCAGCGCGCCTAGCGTCTCGGCGGCCATGGCTTTATCGCGCAGGGCGTCCAGTTGCAGCAACAGCTGCGGGTGGGGCAGTGGCCTATTCACGGTCATGGTCGAACCGCGCCGTGCCGCTCATGCCAGCGATCAGCTCGGGGTAACGCTGGTCGAACCGCGCTTCAAGTTCCACCGTCTGCGCCACGGCATCGACCCTTGAGTTGATCACGCTGACCTTGGCCGGGTAGGTTTTGCCCGTCTCATGCACGCTGACCTGCAGCGGCTGGCCGGGGCTTAAGCTTTTCAGTTGGCTGGAGGGCACATTCAGGCGCACCTTTAATGCGCCGTCGCTGACCAGGTCGAACAGTGGCGTACCCGTGCTGACAGTCTGGTATGGCTTGACGTAAACCTTGGCCACATGGCCCGAGAAGGGGGCCAGCACCTGGCAGTAGCTCATTTGCGCTTCGCCCATGGCACGGGCGCCATCAGCCTTCTGCACTTCGGTATTGGCTGCCGCTACTTCGATATCGCCGACGGCGTCGAGTTTGCGCAGTTGCTTTTTGGCTTCCAGGTTCTGCCGGGCCATGGCCAACTCGGCCACGGCGACCTTGCCGCGGGCTTGGGCCTCGTTGCAATTGAAGCGGGCCAAGGTCGCGCCCTTGCTCACGTGTTCGCCGAACGTGGTTTTCAGCTCCCCCAGGGTGCCGCTCATCTGGCTGGACAGGGTGGTTTCCAGCTCGGCTGCCAGCAGGACGCGGATCAGTTGCGGGTCTTCGTTGGTTGGCTCTTGCTCGGCGTGGCTGGCAACGCTGGCCAAGGCCAGTAACAAAGGCAGGTAACGGTGTGCAACGACAGTCAACGGCATTCTCGGCTCCTGGCTAAGAGACATCGAACAGCGCAACGCAAATCATTCAACGCCTTCAGACTAGAAAGGAATTCGTCATTTGCCCAACTCGAGATCGAGCATTTTCTCGTGGTCCGATATGCATCAATGCCCGTCGGGCTCCTGCAGCCGCGCAAAGGCCATCCACCTGTACTAGGGTCAAGCATTGCTGGGCAAACTGCTGTTAGATCGGCTCGCAACAGGGCCGGCAGGGCTGACCGTGGAGCGAGCGAATGGAGCACTGGGCACAGGTAGTGCGACGCATGCGGGTAATGGCCTGCTTGAGTGTTTTGTCGTTGTTGCTGAGCAGCGCCAACCTTGGTGCGGCTGCCTTGCCTTCACAGGCCACTGAACGTGAGGGCTACGCCGAAGCCGGCAGTTGCCAGGCGTGCCATGTCGAACAGGCCAAGCAGTGGCAACACTCCGATCATGCCTGGGCGCTGCGCGATGCCAACCCGGCCAACGTGCTGGGCAACTTCAATGACGTGCGCTACGACCAGGATGACGTCAAGGCCCGCTTCTATCGCAAGGGCGATGGATTTTTCGTCAACATCGACGGCGAGGATGGCAAACCGGCTGATTTTCAAGTGCTCTACACCTTTGGCTTCGAGCCGCTGCAGCAATATCTGGTGGCACTGTCGCGAGGCCGCTTGCAGGCCTTGACCCTCGCCTGGGACAGCCGGCCGGCGGCGCAGGGCGGGCAGCGCTGGTTCTCGCTGTACCCTGGGCAACGCTTTGCCCCTGATGACCCGCTGCATTGGACTGGCCGCTACCAGAATTGGAACGGCATGTGCGCCGACTGCCACTCGACCCGGTTGGTCAAGCATTACGATGATGCGAACGACAGTTTTACCAGCACCTGGCAGGAAAAGACTGTGGGTTGCCAGGGCTGTCACGGCCCTGGCCAGGCCCATGTCGACTGGGCCAGCAAACACCCCGGCGCCTCGCCTGCTCAGGGGCTTGCGGTGGATTTCAAGGTGCTGGGCAGCAAGGGCTTGGTGGAGCAGTGCGCATACTGTCACAGCCGCCGGCAAGGGTTGGGCACTGGCCAGATGCCTGGCCATCCACAGTTGGACCAGAGCTTGCCGGTCACACTGCGCACGGGAATGTACCACGACGGCGGGCAGATCGACGGCGAAGTCTATGAGTACGGCTCATTCACCCAGAGCAAGATGTTCGCCGCCGGTGTCGGTTGTACCGATTGCCATAACCCCCATACCACCAAGGTGCGCATAGAAGGTAACGGGCTGTGCCTGCAATGCCATAACACCCAGCCCAATACTGCACGTTTCGCTGGCTTGCAGGCCAAGGACTATGACAGCCCAGCGCATCATCACCACGCGGTGGGCTCGCCAGGTGCGCAGTGCGTCAATTGCCACATGCCGAGCAAAAATTACATGGTGATCGACCCCAGGCGCGATCACAGCCTGCGTATACCCCGGCCGGACCTTGCCGCAGAGGGCAACGGCCCGGATGCCTGTACCACCTGCCACCAAGACCGCAAGCCCGAGTGGGCGGCCAAGGCCATTGAAGGTTGGTTCGGGTCACCGAAGCGCCCCACTCATTACGGCCAGCACTTCCACGCCGTGCGCGAGGACCCGAGCACTACCCTGAGCCGCCTGGGTTATCTGCTTGCGGACAAGAGCAACCCGGCCATCGTCCGCGCCACCGCCGCCGACCAGTTGGCAGACTTGGGCCCCGCAGCGGCCAGCAACTTGCAATGGGCACTGCAGGACAAGGACCCGCTAGTGCGCGCCTACGCTGTGGCCGGGTTCACCAGCCTGCCCCCCGAACAGCGTTTGAAACCGCTGCTACCCCTGCTCGAAGACCCCACCTTGGCCGTGCGCGACGAAGCCGTGCGGGCCTTGGCCGATGTCCCGGCAGCACAGTTACCTGAAGCCAGCCGCGAGTCGTTCAAAACGTTGCTCGACGATTACGAGCAGCGCTTGCGCAGTAACGCCGACCTGCCAGGGGGGCGGCTCAACCTGGCGGTGCTTATGCAGCGCCAGGGCCGCGACGAGCAGGCTGTGGAGCAGTATCGCCAAGCCTTGCACATGGACCCGTACTTCGTCCCGGCGCGGGTCAACCTGGTAACCCTGGCCAGCAGTGCGCAACGCTTGGACGATGCCGAGAGCCTGCTGCGCGAGGGGGTGGCGCTGGACAAGATGCCCGCTGCCGATCGTGGAAACCTGGCCTACATGCTGGCCTTGCTGCTGGTCGAGCGCGGCAAGCCCGAGGAGGCGCTGGGCTGGATGGAGCAAGCCGCTGTGGCGCTGCCGGGCAATACGCGCATTCGCTACAACCAGGGCCTGCTGCTGTCGCGCATGAACCGCCGTGACGAAGCCCTGCAAGCGTTGCGTAGCGGCTTGGAGCAAGCACCAGAAAACGTCGACCTGTTGTATTCGTTGATCTACCTGCATGCATTGGCTGGCGAGCGCGAGCAGGCTTACGGCTATGTCGAGCGGATGCGCGCGGTGGCACCAGACGACCCGCGGCTGCAGGCCATCGAGCCGTATTACCAGAAGGGGCGGTGAGGGGAGGAAAGTGAGGTTGGAAGTTCACCATGTTCTCTTCACGACACCCCGTTGCACCCTGGCCTGGCACTACTAGATTTACCCAATTGCCAACCGCTGACAGGGACCGGGCCAGTGAACACCCATGAACACGTCAAAGCGCTGGAAGCGTCGGTCGCCGAGAAGGTCCTCGGCCAGGCCGAGACCATTCGCCATGTACTGCTGGGGCTGCTCGCCAACGGCCATGTGCTGCTCGAAAGCCTGCCGGGCCTGGCCAAGACGCGCACGGTCAAGGCCCTGGCCACGCACCTGGAAGCGCAGATGCGGCGCATCCAGTTCACCCCCGACCTGCTACCCTCGGACATCACCGGCGGCGAGATCCTGCAGCAGTCGGCCGAGGGCAACAAGATCAGCTTTCAACCCGGGCCGCTGTTCGGCAACGTGATCCTCGCCGACGAAATCAACCGTGCCCCGGCCAAGGTCCAGGCGGCCTTGCTCGAGGCCATGGAAGAGCGCCAGATCACCGTCGCCGGGCAAAGTTATCCGATGCCGGGGCTGTTCATGGTGCTGGCCACCCAGAACCCCATCGAGCAGGAAGGCACCTATCCATTGCCTGAAGCACAGATGGACCGGTTTTTGATGAAGCTGCAACTGGATTACCCACACCCTGACGATGAAACCCAGGTGCTGCGCCTGGTACGTGCAGAGGACCAGGCCAGCGATGCGGGGGCCGCGCAACCGGTGCGGCTGGCCCAGCAAGTGATCTTCGATGCCCGCAGCGAGGTGGCGCGGGTGCATGTTGCCGAGGCGATCGACCGCTACCTTATCGACCTGATCAACGCGACCCGTCACCCAGGCGACTATGATGCCGACCTGGCACGCTGGATCACCATCGGTGCCAGCCCGCGCGGTGGCATCAGCCTAGACCGGGTGGCGCGCGCGCATGCCTGGCTCAACGGCCAGGACTTTGTTTCACCGGACAACGTGCGCGCGGTGGTGCACCCGGTTTTGCGCCACCGGCTGCAACTGTCGTACGACGCGGTCAGCGATGGCGTGGCGGCGGACCAGGTTATCGACAGGCTGTTGGACAAGGTGGCCATTCCGGCCTGACGGACACGCTCATGCCCGCTAATAGCGTTACGCCTGACGGTTTTGTCTACGCCTCGCTCACCGAACTGGTGGGGCTGGAGGCGCGCGCGCGCGGGCTGAGTTTCGTCGCCCGGCAGCCACTGTCGAGCATTCTTTCCGGTAACCATGCCTCGCGCCTGCGCGGGCGCGGGTTGAGCTTCGACGAGCTGCGTCACTACATCCCCGGCGACGATTTGCGCCACCTGGACTGGCGTGCCTCGTTGCGTTACGGCAAGCCTTTCGTGCGCACCTTCACCGAAGAGCGCGACCGGCCTACGCTGGTGCTGGTGGACCAGCGCATGAGCATGTATTTCGGCTCCCAGCGCTATTTCAAATCGGTCACTGCGGCGCAGTTGGCGGCGTTGTGTGCATGGATGGCGTTCCACGCCGGTGACAGGGTCGGTGGCCTGGTGTTCGGCAATCAGCGGGTGGAGCACGTGCGGCCGTTGCGCAGTCGCGCGCGGGTCGAGGCCTTGTGCAGTGCAGTGGTCAGGGCCAACCACGCGCTGACGGCGTTCGCCAGCGAAGACGCAGATGGCCAGTTGGACAAGGTGTTGCGCACCTGCGTTGCCTCGGCAGGCCATGATCACTTGATCTGCATCATCAGCGACTTCGCAGGTATCAGCGAGCAAACCTTGCCGCTGCTACGCCAGTTACGTCAGCACAACGATGTGATCGCCCTGCAGGTGTATGACCCCATCGCATTGCAAGTGCCGGACAGGGGGCGGGTGAACGTGACCCAGGGTACACAGCAGGTGGAGCTCGAAGTGGGCAAGCGCCGGGTTAGCAAACCGCTGGGTGATTTTCTCGCCGGGCGCCTGCGCGATGTAGAAGCGCTGCTGCGCCGCAGCCAGGTGCCGCTGATGCTGATCAGCACCGCAGGGGACAGCCTTGAACAACTGCGCAGGGAGCTGGGCCGCCTTGCCCAGGTGCCGCGATGAGCACTGCCGTCGTACCGTCAATCGACCAGCTGCGCGAGCTGGCACCCGGCACGCCGCCGTTCAGTTACTTACCGCATACCTGGGCTTGGTTGGTGTTGGGGCTGGTGATGCTGGCCTTGCTGCTGGTCTGGGCGGCCCTGCGCTGGCGGCGTTGGTCGCGCGGGCGTTATCGTCGCCAAGCCTTGCAGTATCTTGACCTGCTGGCCAAGGCCAAGGGTAATCAGCGCCTGGCCGCCCTGCGGGAAGTGCCCGTGCTGCTGAAGCGGGTGGCGCTGTCGCTGCCAGATGCGCCGCCTGTGGCCAGCCTGGCCGGCGCGCAGTGGCAGGCCTTTCTTGAGCAGCGTGCCGGTCAGCCGTTACCTGCCGGTTTTGTGCAAACCCTGCAAACGGTCGCTTATGCGCCCGACGCCCAACTGCTCGCGCTCGACGCGCAGCAGGTTGCGGCGTTGTACAGCACCAGCCGACGCTGGATCGAGGGGCACCATGTGGCAGTTTGATTACCCGTGGGTGTTCTTGCTGTTGCCGGCTGCTTGGCTGGCCTATCGTCTGTTGCAACCCTATAGCGAGAGCCGCAGTGCATTGCGGGTGCCGTTTTTTGCGGCGATGAGCCGCGCCACCGGGCAGCAGCCGGGGCAGGCGAGTGCAGCGGGCGGGCGCTGGCAATTGTGGCTGAACCTGCTGGTGTGGGGGCTTCTGGTGGCGGCCTGCGCACGGCCGGTATGGGTGGAGCGGCCGATTGAACGGGAGCGGCCGATCCGCGACATCATGCTGGCCATTGATATTTCCCAGTCCATGCAGGCCAACGACTACACCAACGCCAACGGCGAGCGAACCGATCGGTTGACTGCGGTGAAGTCGGTGGTGCGCGACTTCATCACGCGCCGCAAGGACGACCGCATCGGCCTCATCGTGTTCGGCACCGGCGCTTACCCTCAAGCGCCCTTGACCCTCGACCACGCCAGCCTGCTGATGCTTCTGGATGAAGTCGGCATCGGCATGGCCGGGCCGAACACCGCGTTGGGCGATGCCATTGGGCTCACCATCAAGGCGTTGGCCAACACCCCCGAGCAGGAAAAGGTGCTGATCCTGCTGACTGACGGCAACGACACTGGCAGCGCCATCACCCCCGAGCACGCGGCTCGCCTGGCCCATGAAGAACGTATCGTAGTACATACCATTGGTATCGGTGACCCAGCCGCGACGGGCGATGACAAGGTCGACCTGGCGGCCCTGCAAGGCATTGCGCGTACTACTGGCGGACAGTTCTTTCGCGCCGATGATCGCCAGGCGTTGCAGCAGGTATATGCGACCCTGGACCGGTTGACCCCGCATCAGGTCAAGACCTTCAGCCACCAACCCAAGCGTGACTTGTTCGTTTGGCCGTTGGGCCTGGCGCTAGGATTGCTGCTGGTGGCCCACCTGCTGGCCTTGGCGCGCGCCCGCCTGGTCGGCCGCCGGCCAGTGCCCGGAGCACCGCCGGCATGACCTTCGACCCCGCTGCGTTCCATTTCCTGCGGCCGCTGTGGTTGCTGCTGATCGTGCCGGGCCTGCTGTTGCCGGTGCTGTGGCTGCGCCGGCATGATCTACGCCGACAATTGGAGGGCATCATCGCGCCTCACCTGGTCGAGCACTTGATGATCACGCCAAAGGAACAGCGGCGTTTGCGCCCGGTGCACCTGTTGGGGGCCAGTCTGGTACTTGGAGCTCTGGCCGCTGCCGGGCCGACCTGGGTGCAGGACACCCCCGACTTTCTCGATGACCGCGCCCCTTTGATCATCGCCGTGGACCTGTCGCCGTCGATGGATGCCGACGATGTGCCGCCCACTCGGCTGGCGGCTGCTAAACACACCCTGCACGACTTGGTCCTGCGCCGTGCGGGCGCCCGTACCGCACTCATCGCCTATGCCGGCAATGCCCACTTGGTGCTTCCTGTCACCGAGGATCCGGCGTTGCTCGATACCTTCATCCAGGCACTGGCCACGGACCTGATGAGCACCCCGGGCAAGGATGCCTTGGGCGCGATAGACCTGGCCTTGAAGCTGCTGGCGGCTGAGCAGACGCCGGGCACTTTGGTGCTGCTGACCGATGGCGGTGATGCCAGCCAATTTCCAGCGATTGCTAAACGCGTCTCAGGCTCGCCCTTGCAAGTGTTGGTGTTGGCGGTTGGCAGTCAGTCGGCTGCGGCAGGCTTCGATGAGCAGGGCCTGAAGGCGCTCGCCAAGGCGGCCAATGCGCCCCTGGGCAGCCTGTCGCTGAACGATGACGACCTGGACTGGGTCGAGCTGCATGCCCAGCGCCATTTCAAGGCTGCCCAGGGCGACGATGCCCAGCTGCACTGGAAGGACGCCGGTTATTGGCTGTGCTGGCCGTTGCTGCTGATAGTGCTGGCAACCCTGCGGCGCGGCTGGCGGGTGAACTGGCTGCCCGGGATGTTGCTGGCCCTGCTGTTGGGCGGCAGTGCTGAGCCGGCAAGGGCCGGTGCGCTGGCCGATGCGTTTTTCACGGCCGACCAGCAAGGGCGCTGGGCGTTCGAGCAGGGCCACTATCCGCAGGCCGCAACGCGGTTCCACGACCCTTACTGGAAAGGCATCGCTGCATACCAGGCGGCTGATTTTGGGGCCGCGCTGGTCAGCTTGGGCAAGGTCGATAGTGCCCCTGCCTGGTTCTACCAAGGCAACAGCTATGTACACTTGTTCAAGTTCCCACAGGCGATTGCCGCCTACCAGCAGGCCCTGCGCCTGCAGCCGTCGTTTGCAGAAGCCAAGGCCAACCTGGCGTTGGCCGAGGCCTTGCTCAAGGATTACGAGGATCAACAGGAACAAGGCCCGCCCACTGAAAAGCCCGACAAGGTCGTCGAAGACCAGACGCCCTCGGGCGGCAAGACGCAGCAACAGAACACCCCGCAGGCTGCCTCGGACCAGCTGTGGCTGAATAACCTGACCACGTCACCGGCGCAGTTTCTCAAGCGCAAGTTTTCCCTTCAGGACGCCGCCCGCCAGCAGGCGGCGAAGGAGGCGCCATGAGGCGCTGGGCCTTGCTGTTGTGCTGCCTGGCGGGTTGGGCGGTAGCGGATGACCCACAGGTGCGGGTGGAAACGCGCCTGGTGCCAGGCACCACGGTCATGACCGGCGCCACACTCAGCCTGGAAGTCGACCTGCTGGTCGACACCTGGTTCACCGATGCCCCCGTATTGCCCATGTTTCAGCTGTCGGGTGCGGTCGTCAGCCCGCCGAGTGGCGAGGCCCAACACCTGAACGAGAAGCGCGAGGGCAAGGCCTTCTTCGGCCTGCGCTACCGTTACGCGATCACCCCGACCCAGGCGCAGCGCTTCGACATCCCGGCGCTGACCTTTCGCGTGCAGCCTGGCCCCAGTGGCGGGCCGCAGGCGGTCACCAGCCAGCCACTGTCGTTCGAGGCCAAGGGCTTGGCTGGGGGCAGCGGCGAACAGCGCCTGGTGGCGCTCAGCGTGCATTTGAACCAGGAGATCCGGTACTCCCATCGACCGCTGCGTGTGGGTGACAGCGTGACCCGGCACGTGCATGTAGACGCTGAAGGCACGCAAGCGATGCTGCTGCCGGCACCGACCTTCGCCGAGGTCGACGGACTCAAGCGTTACCTGCAGACACCTAGCGTCAAGCCGCTCAGCGATGGGCGTGGCGGCACGCTGGGTGGCCAGCGCGATGACAGCGCCAGCTACGTAGCCACGGCAGCCGGCCGTTATCGCTTGCCCGCCATCGACCTGCAGTGGTGGGACGCGACCACGGGTGAGCAGCACAGTGTTTCGGTACCTGCGGTGGAGCTGGTGGCGGAGGAGGGCGTGTACCAGGCGCCGTTCTCGCTTGCCGAAGACCTGCGCGCACTGGGCCAGAACGCCCAGGTCAGCATTGCCAGCCATGGGCTGCTGTTGACGTTGGCGCTACTGTTACTGGGTGGGTTGGCCTGGGCCGGGCGTGCCTATGGCCAGGCTGGCTGGCAATGGCTGCGCGCCTGGCGGCTGCATCGGCGGCATGGCTGGCTGGCGTCTGAAGGCTATGCCTGGCGCCAGGCGCGGCGGCAATGCGGCCATGAGCCTGCTCGCCTCGATGGCCTGTATCTGTGGTATCGGCGGGCCAGCGGGCAGCGCACATTGTCGTCAAGTGAACATCCTCCTGGCGGGGAGGATTTGCTAGCCTTTTTCGAGGCTGCCTATGGTCCGCACCGCGGCCAGGGGCTTACCACCAATGCCCGGCGGCGTCTGTTGTCG
This sequence comes from Pseudomonas sp. 5.2, assembly GCF_059025405.1. NCBI lineage: Bacteria > Pseudomonadati > Pseudomonadota > Gammaproteobacteria > Pseudomonadales > Pseudomonadaceae > Pseudomonas > Pseudomonas sp. 5.2. Next base: position 25,115 of record NZ_JBYBHH010000028.1, on the reverse strand, counting down.
GCCCTGCGCCAGCAACTCGGTACGCACCCACAGTCACGCCGCGATAAAAATGGGCTGCGTGACCTTAATCCCTGAAATGTGGAATACAGCTCAAGGAGGGCCAGATGCGTCACTTCAAGCGCGATCTGCGTTTTGTGCGCAGTGTGTGGTTTGTACTCTGCCTGCTGCCCCTGCTTGCCCAGGCCGCCGATCCATTGCCCGCCTGGCGCGAGGGTCCGTCACGCACGGCCATCGTGGCCTTTGTCAAGGACGTCACCACTGAAGGCGGCCCGCGCTATGTCGCACCTGCCGAGCGCATCGCCGTGTTTGACAACGACGGCACGCTGTGGAGCGAGCAGCCGATGTATTTCGAACTGCTGTTTGCGCTGGACGAGGTCAAGCGCCTTGCCCCTCAGCACCCGCAATGGCGCAACGAGCAGCCGTTCAAGGCGGTATTGGAGAACGATCAACAGGCACTCGCCGCCCAGGGCATGGACGGCTTGCTGAAAATCGTCGCCGCCACCCATTCGGGCATGAGCACGGAACAGTTCACCGCGGTTGCCCGCAAATGGCTGGCCAGCGCCCGCCATCCACGTTCAGGCAGGCCTTATACCGAGATGGTGTTCCAGCCGATGCTCGAACTGCTGAGCTACCTGCGCGCCAATGGCTTCAAGACCTACATCGTTTCGGGCGGTGAGGTGGCTTTCATGCGGGCCTTCGCCGAAGAGGTCTATGGCATCCCGCCCGAGCAGGTCATTGGTACCACATTGGGCGCCAAATTCGAGGACCAGGCAGGTACCTTGAGCATCCAGCGCCTGCCCAGTATTCAGCACAACGATGATGGCCCTGGTAAACCGGTCAGCATCAATGCCGTCATTGGGCGCCGGCCGATCCTGGCGTTCGGCAACTCGGACGGCGACCTGCAGATGTTGCAATGGACCATGGCCGGCCAAGGCGCACGCTTTGCTGGTCTGGTGCACCACACGGACCAGCGCCGTGAGTGGGCCTACGACCGCAAAAGCCATTTCGGCCGGTTGGACAAGGCGCTCGACCAGGCGCAAACCCAGGGTTGGACCGTGGTGGACATGGCGCGGGAATGGCGCCGGGTCTATCCCTTCGATTCGCAGTGACCATTCCAGTGGGTAAACAAAGCCGCAGGAGCACAGCAAGCCGGCCGCAACCGGTGTGCCCGAAGTCGTGGACTACAGCAGTGAGTGCATACGGAGAGCATAACTATGAAGTCCAGTACAACCTGGTTGTCGGCGGTCGCCCTGGCGGCCACGGCGACCCTCGGCGCTGGCATTGCCAGTGCTGCGGACAAGCCGAATATCCTGGTGATTTTCGGCGATGACATTGGCCAGACCAACATCAGCGCTTATGGCAAAGGGGTGGTGGGCTACCAGACGCCCAACATCGACCGCATCGCCAAGGAAGGCATGATGTTCACCGATTACTACGCCGAAAACAGCTGCACGGCGGGGCGCTCGACGTTCATCACCGGCCAGGCCACGCTGCGCACAGGGCTGTCCAAAGTTGGCATGCCGGGCGTGCCAGTGGGCCTGCAGGCGCGTGATGTGACGATCGCCCAGGCGCTCAAGGCCAAGGGCTATGCCACCGGGCAGTTCGGCAAGAACCACCTGGGTGATCGTGATGAATACCTACCCACCAACCACGGCTTCGACGAATTCTTCGGCAACCTGTATCACCTCAATGCCGAAGAAGAGCCAGAGCGGGCCTTCTGGCCCAAGGATGATCAGGAGTTTATCAAGGCCGCCTCGCCGCGCGGCGTGATCAAGTCCAGTGCTGATGGCAAGATCGAGGATACTGGGGCGCTGACCAAGAAGCGGATGGAGACCATCGATGACGAGACCACCCAGGCCGCGATCAACTTCATCGACAAGCAGGTGAAGGCAGACAAACCGTTCTTCGTCTGGATGAACACCACGCGCATGCACGCGTTCACCCACGTGCGCGAGGCCATGCAGGGGCAGAGTGGCATGGTTGGCAATGAATATGCCGACGGCATGCTGGAGCACGACGGTGATGTGGGCAAGTTGCTCAAGACGCTGGATGACCTGAAGGTCGCCGACAACACCATCGTCGTTTACACCACCGACAACGGCCCCAACCAGTGGTCCTGGCCGGATGCCGCGACCACGCCCTTCCGCAATGAGAAAAACTCCAACTGGGAAGGCGCGTTCCGCGTACCTGCCATGATTCGCTGGCCAGGCAAGATTAAGCCGGACACCGTCAACACCCAGATGATATCGGGCCTGGACTGGTTCCCGACCTTGCTCGCGGCCGTGGGTGACACCGACATCAAAGACCGCTTGCTCAAAGGCGCCGACGTGGGTGGCAAGACATTCAAGGTGCACCTGGACGGCTACAACCAGCTGGACATGCTGACTGGCAAGACCGACAAGAGCGCGCGCAACGAGTTCTACTACTTCAGCGACGACGGCGACCTGGTCGGCATGCGCTACGACAACTGGAAGATTGTGTTCTGCGAGCAGCGTGCACCCGGCGGCCTGCAGGTCTGGAGCGAGCCGTTCGTGTGCCTGCGGGTACCGAAAATGTTCAACCTGCGCATGGACCCGTACGAACGGGCCGATATCGTGTCTGATCAGTACTATGATTGGCTGACCAAGAACGACTTCTTGGTTTTCAACGGTGTGAGAAAAGCAGCGGCATTCCTGCAGACCTTCGTGGAGTACCCACCTAGCCAGCGGCCGGCCAGCTTCAGCATCGACCAGATCCGTGCTGACGTAGACAAAAAGATCGAAGAAAAGATGAAGAGCCAGTAGCACCGATGCGGCCGGCTCCCTATAGGAGCCGGCTTGCCGGCGATGGGCTGCAAGGCAGCCTCGGCATCTCTCTACCCGACAAGGCATCCCTGCATGGCATCATCCGCAGCAACCCGCGCTGTTATCGATAAAGACCATTCCAAGGCGCGCATGCTGTGGGCCTTGCCGGCCACGCTGCTGTTCTTCTCTGGCGCTGCCGGCCTTGTCTATCAGGTACTTTGGATCAAACAACTGTCGTTGGTGGTCGGCGTCGAAGTGCACGCCGTGGCCACTGGCATCAGTGCCTTCTTCGCCGGCCTGGCGCTGGGCGGCCTGCTGTTCGGGCGCTGGGCCGACCGGTTGCGGCGCCCGGTGCGGCTTTATGTGTGCCTAGAGTTGGCCGTGGCCCTGCTCGGCATCGCCGCCACCTTTGGCCTAGCCCAAGCCGCTGGCCCGTTCGCCCGCCTGGAGGCCAGCGCGGGCCTGCTGGCCTGGGCCTTGCCGTTCATGCTGGTCGGGTTGCCGGCGTTGTTGATGGGCGGCACCTTGCCGGTGCTGGTGCGCGCAGTGGCACCGGCCACGGGGCAACTGGCAGAGGCGGGTGGGCGCCTGTATGCGGCGAATACCGCCGGTGCGATTGCGGGCACCTTGCTGGCCGCCTTCGTGTTGCTGCCGCATCTGGGCGTGACCGGCAGCGCCTGCGCCGCCGCCATGCTGAACCTGCTGGCTGCCTTGGGCGCGTGGCTGGCACGTCATCGCGATACGGCGTTGCCAGCGCCTGGCAATCTGTCTTCAGCGCCGCGCACCGCGCAAGCACGGCTTGCCATCGGCCTGTACTGCGTCGCCGGGGGCGTGGCGCTGGGCTACGAAGTGGTCTGGAGCCAGTCGATCGTGCCGTTCATGAGCACCCGCGCCTTTGCCTTCGCAGTGGTGTTGGCGACTTATCTCGGCGGCCTGCTCGCGGGTAGCGCGGTGTATGCGCGGCGTGCCGACCGCATCCGTGACCCTTGGGGCCTTTTTGGCCTGTTGATTGCTGTCGCCGGCTTGCTGGCATTGCTGCAGATCGCTGGGCTTGGGCGCTGGCTGGTGCTGCTGCAGACCCAAGCCGAAGCCGTTGCCCTGCAACTGTTAGGCAGCGAACTGGCGGGTATGTGCGCACGCTTCACCATGGCCGCCGTGTGCATGGTCCTGTTGCCGACGACCTTGCTCGGCGCCGCGTTCCCGCTGGCCTTGCGCCTGGCGGTGGACAGCGGCCATGTCGGCCGTGACGTGGGGGCTGTGGTGGCGCTCAATACCTTGGGCGGCATCGCCGGTGTGCTGCTCACCGGCTTCGTACTAGTGCCGCAGGTAGGCTTGGTGCGCGCCTTGGGCGTGCTGGCTGGCGTCGCGGCGCTGGTTGGCCTGGTAGCCGTCTGGCGCGGCCCAGGTGTTCGCCGGTCGGCGGCCATTGCGGTTGGCGCGGTGGCCTTGGCGACCTTGCTGGTTGCTTTTGTCACACCCCCGCAGCGCTTGGCCGAGCTATTGCCAGGGGCGCGCAACGGCCAGCTCACCTATTACCACGAAGGCAAGGGCGGCACCGTGGCGGTGGTTACCCAGGGGCGCCCAGGCAAGACATTCAGCCGGCTTTACATCCAGGGCGTATCGAACACGGGCGATGCCATGCCGTCGCTGCGCTACATGCGCCTGCAAGCCTTGCTGCCGCTGTTGATCCACAGCGGTGAGCCACGTTCGGCGCTGGTGATCGGGTTTGGCACCGGCATCACCGCTGGCGCCATGCTGCGTTATGCGGAGCTGGAGCGCCCGGTGGTGGCCGAACTGCTGCCTGAAGTCCTGCAGGCGGCGCCCTTGTTCAAAGGCAACTACGCAGCGGTCGTCGACCCGCGGCTGGAAATCCGCTTGCGCGATGGCCGCCGCGAGTTGCTGCGCAGCGAGCAGCGCTACGACCTGGTGACGCTGGAGCCGCCACCCCCTTCGGCGGCCGGGGTGGTCAACCTGTATTCGCGTGATTTCTACCAACTGGCCGCCTCGCGCCTGCAGCCTGGCGGGCTGGTGGCCCAATGGCTGCCCTTGCCGACCCAGAACGATGAGGACAGCCGCGCGCTGGTACGCAGCTTCATCGACGTGTTCCCGCATGCCTCACTGTGGACCACTGAGTTTCACGAGATGCTGCTGATTGGCTCGCTGCAGCCGCTGCAACTGGACGTACCGCGCATTCGTCAACGCCTTGCGCAACCCGCCGTCGCCGCAGCCTTGGTTGAGGTGGGCATCGATTCGGCGCAGGCCCTGTTGGCCACCTGGATCACCGACCGTGCCGGCCTTGAGCGTTACGCAGCAGACGCGTTGCCGGTCACCGATGACCAGCCCCGTATCGAGTACGCCAACTGGGTGCGACCGCGGGAGATCACCCGCGTGCTGCCGGCCTTGCTGGCCCTGCGCAGGGCACCGCCTTTGCAAGGGGATGAGCCTGCATTCGCCAGTGCGGTGAACGACCAATGGAACACGCTGGCGCGCTTCTACAGCCTTAGCCTGCATGCCTACAACGGCAATCGCCAGGCCTGGGCCCGCGAGGCGCGTGAGCTGGCCCGCAGTGACAGCGACAACCCTTACTTTCACTGGTTTCTAGGGGCAGCAGGCGGTCAGTGACAGCTGTGCTATCACTACAAGAATGCCGTCCGTCCGAAGGCCAGGGAGTGAGCGATGAATCACCTGTTGCGCGTGTTGCTGGTGCTGTTGGCCTTCTTGCCCATGGCGGGGCAGGGTAATGACGCCGCCACCATCGCCACCGAAGGCATTCCTGCCGAGCCGGCCGAGCTGACGATCGCCAACCGTAGCATTTTCACCTTTCACGCCACCTTGCTGGGGGAGACCCCGGCTGCCCGAGCGCAGCGGGCTACGGCAGTGATCGAAGAAGCCCTGCGTGGCACCGATGACCTGAAGGTCAGCGTCGACCCGATCCTGAGTAGCCACCTCGTGCTGCTGGGCGGCCGGCGCGCGTTCATCGTCGCGCCCCAGGACCTTGAAATCAGCGGCGCTGACACCCGCGAAGCGGCCGAGCAGGCCGCGGCGGTGCTGCGCCAGGTGGTCGAGGAGTCTGGCGAGGCGCGCAACCTGCATTTTCTGCTCAAGGCCTTGGGCTTGTCGGCCTTGGCCACGCTGATCTACGTGGCACTGCTCAAGGGCGCCCACCTGGCCCGGCACAGGCTGCGTGGGCGGCTGCCGCAACTGATGCGCGAACGTGCCCGGCAGATTCGCGTCGGCCAAATGCCGTTGTTCGACATGCAGTACGTGTACCGGCTGATCGACAGCCTGTTGCGCCTGTTGTACTGGGCGGTGGTGGTGCTGCTGAGCTACCAGTGGCTGAGCTTCGTGCTGTCGCAGTTCCCCTATACTCGGCCGTGGGGCGAAAGCCTGAACGTGCACCTGCTCGACCTGCTGCGCTACCTGCTTGACGGCATTCTGCAGGCCATCCCTGGGATTGTCGTGGCCATCACGATCTTCTTCATCGCCCGCGGCATCAGTGGTTTCAGCCGGCGCGTGCTGCAGCGCATGGCGCGCCCAGGCACGCTCACGTGGCTGACCGAAGAGACGCTGCAGCCCACCATGCGCTTGACCTCGCTGGCGATCTGGCTGTTTGCCCTGGTGATGGCCTACCCGTACTTGCCGGGTTCGGGCACCGATGCCTTCAAAGGCCTGTCGGTGCTGCTCGGGCTGATGATCTCACTGGGAGCTTCCAGTGTAGTGGGGCAGGCGGCGGCGGGGCTTATCCTGACCTATTCGCGCACGTTGAAGGCTGGCGAGTACGTGCGGGTCGGTGACAACGAAGGCACGGTGACCGAAGTCGGCATGTTCAACACCACGATCCGTACCGGGTTGGGCGAAGTGCTGACCTTGCCCAACTCGATGATCACCGGCACCGTGACGCGCAACTATTCCCGTGCGGTGCAGGGCCAGGGCTACATCGTCGATACCGTGGTGACCATCGGTTATGACACACCCTGGCGCCAGGTGGAGGCGATGCTGGTGGCGGCTGCCGAGCGCACCGAGGGCATTCTCGAAAAACCGAGGCCGCAAGTGTTTCAGACTGGGCTATCGGACTTCTACCCCGAATACCGCCTGGTGGCCCAGGCCGTGCCAAGCGCGCCTCGGCCGCGGGCGGAGTTGCTGAGCCTGCTGCATGCCAACATTCAGGATGTGTTCAACGAACACGGCGTACAGATCATGTCGCCGCACTACTTGGGTGACCCGCAGCAGGAGAAGTGGGTGCCGCGCGAGAAGTGGTTCACAGCGCCGGCGCGCAGGCCGGACGGGGATGGCGATGGCATCTGAGGGCGTGGGTAGCGTCGGTTAAAGCGCGGCAATCAGCGGATCGCCGTGCAGGCGTCGGTGCTCAAGTGGGGTCATGTCGAACCAACGCAGGTGGGCGCGGCAGAAGGAGGTGGTGCGGCGATAGCCCAGTTCACTGGAAATCTGTCCTACCGACAAGGTGGTGCTGCGCAACATCTGCTGGGCCTGATGGCGGCGCAGGCCGTCCAGATAGTCTTCAAAATCAATACCCTCGCTGGCCAGGCGGCGTTGCAAGGTGCGGGGGTTGAGGCCCAGGGCCATGGCCACTTGGTCCAGGGTGCAGCGTTGGCTGGGTAGCAACATCTGGATCTTGCGCTCCACTTGCGCGCGCAGGCCGTCGCACTGCACCGCCTGGTTTTCTAGGTAGTGACGGACGATAGCGTGCAAGGTCGGGTCATGGCTGACAGACCCTTCCAGCAAGACATCCGCTGACAGCACCAGGCAGTTGTGGTGCTGCCCAAACAGGACCGGGCAGTCGAAATAGCGCCGGTAACCGACGGCGTCGCCCAGCGCCGTGTGGCGGAAGGTCACGGCTTTGGGGCGCAGCGGCGCGCCGCGCAGCTCAGCGATCAGCAGCTTTGCACCCATCACCGATTTTTCGACGATCTGTGGCATCTGTTCCGCCCCCGGCAGGCCATTGTCGAAGTACAGCAATGCTTGCCCTGCGCGGTGCTCCAGGCGGTAATGGATGGCTGGGCTGTAGTGGCGCATGTAGCGGATCACCGCGATCAGCGCATGGCCCACCGTGGGCGCTGACCGCGCCAAGTGCTGTAAAGGCCCCACCAACGTGGAGCCCTGGCGCAGGGCCAGTTCCAGGCCGAAACGGGGCAGGCTCAAGGCATGCGCGCTACCCTCGAACAAGCGCACCAGGCTGAGGTAAGGCAAGGTCTTGCCGTAGCTGCCAACCACGTCCAGGCCAATCTGCAACGGTGCCAGGAAATCCCGTTGCACTGCACCGTGCTCGGCCAGCAACGGGTCGAATTGAAGCAGCGCGCTGCCGCGAATGCTGTCCATGAATCGCGCCTCATCGGGGGCCGGGTGGGTTACTTCCTCAAGGCCTGGAACGAGCTGACCATGTCCTTGGCCCAGCCATCCAGCACGGCCTTGGCGTCTTTGGCCTGCATGACCTGTGATGAATTTTCCAGTTCGGTGCCGGCACCTTTACGCACCACCTCGGCCACCACCTGATTGCTGTCGCCATCGAGGAAGGCCGCTTCGGTGGCGATGCTGGTGTCTTGGTCACGGATGCCGGTTGCGGTGCTGATGCCAGCGGCGATCAGCGCGATAGGGATCACTTCATACGGCCGCAGGCTTTTAGTTTGGGCGCTGACGGCGGTGATCGCCGGGCGCACTACCAGCACACCCTTTCCTGGGCTGGTGGCCAATGGCAGTACCTGGGAGAAGTGATTCTTCAGCGTCTGGTCGTAGTACTGAGTGATCCCCTGCAAGGTCGATTGCGGCACCTTGTCGGTCGGTTGCGGCTTGGGATAGAGCTGGCTAGGTTCGATGTAGACGCTGGTGTAGCGCTTGGCGTCGACCCCAGGCTTGATCCAGCGCATGACCGGCGCCCCCGAGGGCGACTTGTCTTCCTTGAGGACGCTGTAGTCCTTGAGAAACCCCGAGTACTGGTCGGATTCCACGTACTTGCTGGCACAGCCTTGCAGCATGAGCGTTGCCAGGCACAGCGATGCAGCCAACGACTTGGTGTTCATGCAGCTTCTCCTTCTCACTAGGTTCGGTGCCCTGCGGCCGTGCGGTTATCTCAGAAACGCCAGGTCGCGCCGCCACCGACGATGTGCAGCGCGCTGTTGTCGTAACTGCCGGACAACGTATTGCCGGAACGGGCCTTGGTCTGCTCGACATCCATGTTGCCGAGCCACACCAGGGTATAGGCTAGGTGCAGGTCGAAGCCTTCTTCGACCTGGTAATTGACCCCGGCTGCCAACCGCCAGGCTTCGCCCATGGGGTTGTCGACGGTGCGGTCCTTGTCATCCACGGCCGAGCTGTCGTAACCCAGGCCGACACTCCAGCGCCATTGCCGGGTGGCCTGGTATTGCGCGCCTAGCGAGGCGTGCCAGGTGTCTTTGTACTGGCGGTCGACAGTGCGGCTGGTGCCGCCGGCGTTGCTGTCGACGTCTACGCCGACGTCGCCGAAATCGCTCCAGTCTTGCCAGTTCAGGCTACCCAGCAAGGTCCACTGTTCGTCGAGCTGATGGGCGATGCTGAAGGTCACCGTCTGCGGCACGTTCAGGTCCAGTTCCAGCGCATCCACATCCAGGCGGCGCAGGGCGACATTGAGTAGGGGGTTGCTGATGTCCTTGAGGTGCGGTTTGTCTTCGAACTCCAGCTTGACCTTGCTGGTGTAGGCTAGGCCGACGCGTGTACGGGCATCGACCTGGTAGAGCAGGCCAAGGTTGACGCCAACCCCGACGTCGGTGTCCTTGTATTCGAGCTGGCCGTCCGCCCGGTCGGCCAGGCCCAGCAGGTTGTTATTGATGGCCATTTCAGTGCGGTAGTAACCGACCATGATGCGCGGGCCGATGCCGATCGACAGATCGTCGGTGAATTTATAAGCCCAGGTGGGCTGCATCGAGACGCCGATGACTGCGGCTTCCTGGGTGAAGTAGCGGCCGGCCCAGTCATCGTCATAGTCCAGCGCCAAGCCGAAATTGCCGTACATGCCGAAACCGATGGCAGAGCGCTCGTCCAACTGGTGGCTGATGAACAGGCTGGTGCCCGGCAGGTACTGCAAGGCATTGCCGCCCTCGTTGCCGTCGAACTGGTTATTGCTGGCCCGCGAGAAGCGCAGGTCGCCGAGGATCACCTGGGCATTGGCGCTGATCTGCGTGCCTTTGAGCTGGGTGATACCGGCCGGGTTACTCATCAATACGCTGGGGTCGTTGGCCAGTGCAGCAGCGCCTGCGTTGGCCAGGCCATTGCCTTCCTGGCCGGCTTCGTAGATGAGGATGCCGCCGGCCCACGTGGTGGTGCCATGCAGCAGTACCGCACAGGCGACTGCGAGTGCCAGTTTGCCCGACAGGCGAGGGCGGTAGTCCATATCACACGCTCCTTGTTCAGTCAGAAGCGCTGTACCGACGGGCGGTAACTGCCAGCGACCAATGTGCTAGCAAAGCAGGGTAGCTGTGTCGAAATGAAGCAGCGGGTGAACAGCTTTCTCATTTCGTGACATCGCACCAAGTGTTGAATGAGAAGCAAAGGCTGTTCGCCCGACTTGATACTTTAGACGACACCGTTAGCCACGCAAGGCAACCAGGCCTGTCATCAAATGTGTACAGCTTGAAAAAGCAGGTTGCCTGACAGTTGGCTAATCTTGCCTGCCAGGTAAGCGCCATTTCGGGGGGCACGCATGGCCCAGGCGGATGATGTGATCATTTGCGAGTATTGCGACGCCGTGTACCGGCGTACGCCTTTGCACCGTCATCAAAGTGCCTGCTGCCAGCGCTGCGGCGGCGTGCTTTATCGCCACAACCCACTGAATGTGCAGCAGCGTCTGGCGTTGTGCATCACCGGTGGGGTACTGCTGGTCTTCGCCAACGCCTACCCGGTGATGACCATCAGCATGAGCGGCTTGAGTAATTCGGCGACCTTGTGGGATTCGGTGCAGATCCTCAGCCAAGGCAGCATCACCTTCATCGCCCTGGTACTGGCGCTGGCGATCATCTTTGCCCCGGTGCTACAGATTGCCCTGTTGTGCTGGGTGTTAGGGTTTGCCCTGGGCAGGCGCCGCGCGCCGGGGTTTGCCGCCTGCATGCGGGCGCTGGAGGGGTTGCGGCCCTGGAGCATGCTGGAGGTGTGCCTGCTGGGTGCCATGGTGGCGGTGATCAAGCTGGCAGGGCTACTCGAGGTGATCCCGGGGATTGGGCTGATCGCGCTGGCGGCGTTGAGCGTGTTGATGATCTTCATTGCCGGCCGCGATATTCGCGACTTGTGGGTGCAGGTATGAGCGCCCCGGCGCTGGCCGACCAACTGCACCTGTGCCTGTGCCACGGCTGCGGCCAGGCCTGCGACCTGCGCCAAGGCCTGCACCAGTGCGACCGCTGCGGCGCGCCGCTGCACCGGCGCAAGGCCAACCCGATTGCCCGGGGCTGGGCATTTCTGTTTGCCGCGCTGATCTTCTACGTGCCGGCCAATGCGCTGCCGGTGATGCGCACCGAGATGCTCGGCCAGGGCAGCGACAGCACCATCGTTGGTGGGGTGCTGGAGTTCTGGGAGGCGGGCGCCTGGGACATCGCCCTGATCATCTTTATTGCCAGTATCGGTGTGCCGGGCATCAAGTTCGTGTCCCTTGGCCTGCTGCTGTTCACTGCCCAGCGCCGCAGCCAGTGGGCGCGCCGCCAGCGTTCACAACTGTTTCGCTTCGTCGAGCTGATCGGCTACTGGTCGATGCTCGACGTCATGGTGGTGGCGTTGGTGGCCGCGCTGGTGCAACTGCGTGGGCTGGGCACCATCGAGCCGCGGCCTGGCATCCTGTTCTTCGGCCTGGTGGTGGTACTGACCATGCTCTCGGCCATGAGCTTCGACCCACGCCTGATCTGGGACGACCAACCACACCACGGGGAGCACGGCGATGGCGCTGGAGACTGAAAACCACGCAGGGCCCGGCCAGGCCCAAGTGCGGACACGCCGCTTCAGCGTCTCGCTGGTGTGGATCGTGCCGATTTTGGCACTGCTGGTGGGCGCCTCGCTGGTGGTGCGCAATTGGATGGAACAGGGGCCAGTGATCTCGATTTCCTTTCGCAGCGGCGAGGGGCTGGTGGCGCACAAGACCCAGGTGCGCTACCGCAGCGTGGTGATTGGTGAAGTCACCTCGGTGGAGCTGGCGGCAGACCACAAGAGCGTGGTGGCCAAGGTGGAGCTGTCGAAAGAGGCGGAGTCGTTTGCCACCGAAAGCGCCCGCTACTGGGTGGTGCGCCCGCGTATCGGCGCCGGTGGCATATCCGGGGTCGACACCTTGCTGTCGGGCAGTTTCATCGGCGCCGATGCCGGCGAGTCGAAAAAGCCCGCGAAGACCTTCGTCGGCCTGGAATCACCGCCGGCCATAACCTATGGCGAGAAGGGCAAGCGCTTCGTGCTCAGCGCCAATGACCTCGGCTCGCTGGATATCGGCTCATCGATCTATTTTCGCCGGATCCCGGTGGGCGAGGTGGTGTCTTACGCGCTGCAGCCCGATGGCAGGGGCGTGGACATCGACGTTTTCGTGCAGGCCCCCTACGACGCCTTCGTCACCCTCGATACGCGGTTCTGGAACGCCAGCGGCATCGACATGCAGATTGGCGCCAACGGGCTGAAGGTCGAGACGCAGTCGTTGTCGTCGATCCTTATGGGCGGCTTGGCCTTCGGCACGCCCGAATATGCCGTTGCAGCCGAGCCCGCCGCCGACCAGCAGGCGTTCGAGCTGTTCGCCGACCGCGATGCGGCCCTCGCACCGCCAACGGGCAGCCCGCAGTACTTGCGCCTGCGCTTCGACCAGTCGATGCGCGGGCTGACGGTGGGCGCGCCGGTGGAGTTCAAAGGGGTTGAATTTGGCAGGGTGACGTCGATTACGCTGGATTACGACCCGAAGAAACAGATCTTCCCTGTGGTGGTCGATGCGGCGATCTACCCGAAACGCCTGGGACCGGTGCACCAGAAAATGCTCAAGGTGTTCAAGCACACCGAAGGCGACGCCGCCGGTGCCCGGCAACTGATCGGCACGTTCGTCGAGCACGGCCTGCGTGCCCAGGCGCGCAGTGGCAACCTGATCACCGGGCAGATGTACATCTCGCTGGACTTCTACCCCGAGGCGCCGAAGGTCGCCTTCGACATGAGCGCCGACCCGATCGTCATCCCCACCGTGCCCGGCAGCCTGGAAAAACTCCAGGAGCAGTTGCAGGGTGTGGTCGAGCGCATCGGCAAGCTGCCGCTCGAAAGCATTGCCGGAAATCTGGACGGCACGCTGCGCGAACTGCGCAGCGCGGCCAAGCGCGTCGATGGGCAAACCCTGCCTGGGCTGACGACCACACTGGATGAACTGCAGAAAACCCTGCGCACGGCCAATTCAGCGATCTCCGAGAACTCGCCGCAGCGGGAGAAACTCGGTGACACGCTGCAGGAGCTGGAGCGTATGTCCCGTTCGCTGAGGGACCTGGCGGATTACCTCGGCCGTCATCCCGAATCGCTCATTCGCGGCCGGCCAAAAGCGGCAGGCGCGGACGACGTGCAACCCTGACCACGCCCAAGGAGTGAGAGCCGATGCGCACGTTGCCTACCCTGTTGCTGGCCACGCTGGTGGTGCTGACCGCGGGCTGTCGCAGCGCGCCCAACAACTACCACACGTTGGTCGCTGCGCAGCCCAGCCACGCGGCGGGCGAGAAGATCCTGGTCGAGCGGGTCAGCATGCCGCCGCAGGTGGACCGCCCGCAGTTGGTGATCCGCCAGGGCACGAGCAGCTTGGTAATCCTGGAAACCGAGTGGTGGGGCGCCAACCTGGTCGATGAGTTCCGCAGCGCCTTGCAGGACCAGCTAGGCGGGCCGGTCGGCGGCACGCCCAGCACACTGCTGCGGGTGGATGTGCAGCGCTTCGACTCAGTCCCTGGCCAGTACGCACTGCTGGAGGCGGTGTGGCGCTTGAAGCGCCCCGGGCAGGACGAGATGACCTGCCGCACCTCCGTGCAGACCCCCGCGCAAAACAGCGTCGGCAGCCTGGTCGGCGCCCAGCAGGCCAACCTGCAGAAGCTCGCCAGCGCCGTGCGTGCCAGCGCGTCGGGTTGCCCTAGGTCTTAGGCTTTGTTGCGCAATTTCTGAAAATTGACGCACGTGGGAGCGGGCTTGCCCCGCGAACACCGGCGAAGCCGGTGCCATGCACCGCGTAGCCCCATTCGCGGGGCAAGCCCGCTCCCACAAAACGTTTCGTACAGAGCCTAATAGGCGGCGCTCAGCGCAGCCGCAACACGCGGTCCAGTGACAGCGCGCCAGCGCCCTTGGCCACCAGCAACAGCAGCAGGCCCGCCCAGGACAGGTGCGTAGGCCAGGCGTCCGGGTAGACGAACACCTCGATCACCGTGGTCATGCCCAGCAGGGCCAGCGCCGAAAGCCGCGTAAACAGGCCAAGCACCAGCAGCAGCGGGAACAGGTGCTCGGCATAGGTCGCCAGGTGGGCCGCGAGCCAGGGTGAGACCAGTGGCAGCGCATACTCGCTCTGGAACAACTCATAGGTACTGGGCGTGATGCTCAGAAGGCCCTCCACCTTGGTCCGGCCAGACATGAAAAACACCGAGGCGATACCCAGGCGTGCGACCAGGCACAGCACGGTGTCGTTGAGCAGCAATTGCAGGCGTTCGGCCAGGCTGTTCCAGCGTTGGCGCAGGCTGATTGCCGGGGCAGTGGGGCGCAGGGTGTCCATGGCCATTCCTTCATGCGAATGAGAGTGGGCGAAAGACCCGGGCTTGCATCAGGCGGCCGAGCAGGTCGCTGAAGTCCAGGTCGGGTTGGCGTTGCTGGGCGCATTGCGAAGCGGTTTCCAGCGTATGGCCTGCCGCGCAGGCATCCAGAAAGGCGCAGCCACCGGCTTCCAGCGGCTGATGGCTGACGCCGTCGAGGCCGCCGCTGAGCAGCACGCCTTCGGCCACCCACGGTTGCGCGCCCGACCACGGCAGGCCTTCACGGCTGCAGCGCCACAGGCTGAGCACCGGGTGCGGATCGAACCACTGCCAGCGCACGCTCTGGCGGGGGGCCAGGTAGCTGTGCATCAAGTCGCTGGCGGTCATGCCAGCCAAGTCGGTGAGCGCCAGGCAAGGGTCTTCGGTAGCGCTGAACGCTTCACTCCAGTAGAAGTCCAGGCGTGCCACATCGGCCAGGTAGGGCAGCCCATGGCTAGCCTGCAACTGTTCCAGAAACGCCGCGAAGCCCGCACCGTAGTGGATCAGCCGGGCATCGTCCGGGGGGGACTGCTGGGCGTAGGCGGTCGCGGCCTCCTGCATCCAATCGGCGCCGACCAAGGTCTCGACGCTGGGGAAGTTGGCCCGCAGCGCGTCGACGCAACCGGCCAGCATGGTATTGCGGTAGACCGCGAACGCCGCTTGCCCGATCAGGCTTTGCAGCGCCGGGGCAGGGCGCTGGTAGAGCGCGTCGATGAAGGCGTCCTGGAACTGGCCGAGGGGCAGGTTCATGGCAAGTCTCCTGCAGACGTGAGGGTGGTTTGCCCGATGGCGCGTTCGGCAAGCAAGTCATCGAACGCTGGAAGGTTACCGTCGCGCTCGATCAGCGTCGGGCGTGGGCCGATTCGTGCGATCAAGCGGCGGAACAGCGCCCATACAGGTTCGGCAATCGCGGCATCGTGCGAGTCGATCAGCAGCGCGCCCTGCGCGTCGTGGCTGTGCCCGGCCAGGTGCACTTCGCTGATGGCCTGGGCAGGGAAGCGGTCGAGATAGGCTGCGGCGTCGAAACCCAGGTTGTGCGCACTGACATGCACGTTGTTGACGTCCAGCAGCAGGGTGCACCCAGTGCGGCGCACCAGTTCGTCGAGAAAATCGATCTCGTCCCACTCATGCCCTTGCAACTGCAGGTAGTGGCTGGGGTTTTCCAGGGCGATTGACCGCCCCAGTGCATCCTGAGTGCGCAGGATATTGTCGCTGATGCGCGCTAGCGCTTCGCTGCTGCGGGGAAACGGCAGCAGGTCGGGGTGGTACTGGCCGTGCCAGGTGGACCAGGCCAGGTGCTCGGACACCAGCGCCGGCTTTACCTGGTCGATCAGTGTGCGCAAGCGGCGCAGGTGGGTGGCATCCGGCTCGGCGTCCGCTGCCAGTGACAGCGCCACGCCATGCAGCGACAGCGGATGGCGCTCGGCCATGCGCTGCAGCCAGGCCAGGCGCGGGCCGCCGACCATGTAGTTTTCCGGATGGACCTCGTACCACAGGCCTTCGGCGTTGCACGCCAGGGCCTGGGCATAGTGTTCGGCCTTGAGCCCTAGCCCAGCGCCCAGGGGTAAGTTCCGGTTCATGGTCGGCGGCCTCTGCTCAGGACTTGATTGGGGTCAGCGACCCCATGCCGTTGGGGGTCTTGATCGACGTGCAGGTACCGGCCGGGACGTTCTTCCAGTGCATGCCGTCGTAGTCCTTTTTCGCGCTGCCGGCGCAGGTGGTGCCAGCGCCGGCCTTGCAATCGTTTTTGCCGGCCATGGCGACGCCGTAGCATTTTTCCATGGCGGTACCCGTGCCGGCGGTGGTGCCGGCGAAGGCGACACTGGCCATTGAAGCGAGGGCCAGGGCGGCGGTGGCGAGGGCGAGGGTTTTCATGAGGGTGTCTCCAGAGGATGGGGCCCGGGTGTTGTACCGAAGGCTCATTGAGTAGTTCGCGGCGATCGCTGCCCGGGTTACAGGCCGACGAAAATTTTTTTCCACTGGCTGTGGCTCATCTAAGGTTCGATAAAAGAAACCTTCCGACGGTGTAACCCTGGCGCCCAATGCAACGAACTAACCCACAAGACCTCCTCGCCGCTCGCGAGACGCAGTTGCAGGGTTTGCTGCTGCGCGGGCTGGCGGGTGATGCGCAGGCCTACCGCGAATTTCTCGCGGCACTGGCGCTGCACGTGCGGGGTTTTCTCAAGCGGCGCCTGCAACAGCGCCCTGCCGAGGTCGAAGACCTGTTGCAGGAGGTGTTGCTGGCCGTGCATAACGCGCGGCAAACCTATCAGCCGCAACAGCCGCTGACGGCCTGGGTGCAGGCGATTGCCCGCTACAAACTGGCGGATTACCTGCGCCGCTACGCGCATCACGATGCGCTGCACGACCTGCTGGACGTCGACAGTGACCTGTTCGCCGCCAGCGACGAAGCGCCAGCCCAGGCCAGCCGAGACCTGGGTAAACTGCTGGGGCAGTTGCCGGAGCGCCAGCGCTTGCCGATCGTCCACGTCAAGCTCGAGGGCCTGTCGGTGGAGGAGACCGCGCGTATCACCGGGCTCTCCAGTTCGGCGGTCAAGGTAGGTATACACCGTGGGCTCAAGGCCTTGGCCAGGCTGATTCGAGGCAGTGAAGACGATGAAAACCGATGAACTGATTACCCTGCTGGCCGCTGGCGAAGGGCCGGTGGACCGCCATGCCCTGGCGCGGCGCCTGGCCCAGGCGTTGCTCGCGGGCCTGCTCGCCGCAGTACTGATGACAGTGGCCCTCTATGGCGTGCGCAGCGACCTTGCCGACGTGGCGCGCACGCCGTTGTTCTGGGCCAAGCTGGCCTTGCCTGGCAGCCTGGCGCTGCTTGCGCTATGGCTCACGCAACGTTTGGCCCGGCCGGGTGTGAAGGGTGGGCTGGCCTGGGGGCTGCTGGGGCTGCCGTTGCTGCTGGTCTGGGTGGGTGCGGCGAT
The DNA here is from genome assembly GCF_059025405.1 of Pseudomonas sp. 5.2. Taxonomy (NCBI): domain Bacteria; kingdom Pseudomonadati; phylum Pseudomonadota; class Gammaproteobacteria; order Pseudomonadales; family Pseudomonadaceae; genus Pseudomonas; species Pseudomonas sp. 5.2. The sequence continues at coordinate 7,652 of NZ_JBYBHH010000028.1, read as the reverse complement.
CAGCCTGTCGGGCGCCCCGGTCGAGGCCCGTGCCGAGTTGATCTTCGGCCGTACCTGGCGCACCTGCGCGTTGAATATCTCGCTGTTGAGCGTGCCGGTGTTCATCGCCGTGTTCTGGGCAGTGCGCGGCCTGGCCCCAACACGGTTGCGCCAGGCTGGTGGCGCCGCTGGGCTACTCGCTGGTTCGACTGCGACCTTGGCGTATTGCCTGCACTGCCCGGAAATGCAGGTGCCGTTCTGGGGGACCTGGTACCTGTTGGGCATGCTGGTCCCCACGTTGGTGGGGGCGTTGGCAGGGCCCCGGTTGTTGCGCTGGTGAGAGGCAGCGAAAACGCTAAAGCCCACGCGAATGTGTTAACAAATCGGCTGTTCTTCGCGAAAACGATAACGGTCAGAACAATCGAAGGGACTCTGTGATCTGCTGTTGCGAGATTTAGTCGCGCGTCATCTGCACGAAACGTACAGGCGTTGATGACCTGTCACTCAAATCAGAATGTAATCGCTACGTTGCACAATGCCGTCATGCTCACCCTCAACCAGGTGCACATAGCGCCCTTCCAGCAGATCAATCGGTAAGCAATCGTCGACATCGAGCACCGCGTCGGTATGGGGTTTCAACCAACCTGCCGCCATACGCTGCTTACCCAGTTGCTTGGCGGCGGCTTTGTCAGTAGCAGCCACTAGCAGGTAACGGTGAGCTTCACCAAACACCTGCCGCTCGTAGCCCCCCAGGTTCAGGAAGAACAGGCGCATGGCCCCTGGCGGTGGTGCTGCCTGGCTGAATTCTATGCGATAACCCTCCACCCCGTGCACTTCCAGCCAGGAGTCGATGTGCAACCCTTTGGGGCTGCCGAACCAGGCGTTGCGCAAGAGGGGGTAGGTTTGCTCCAGGGAGTCGGCCTGGGCAAATACCACATCGTGAACTTCGATGCTGGCGCGGGGGTGGCGTCCGCCGAGCATGACGACGTAGAGCATGGATGATCCTGCAATTTCGAAAGGGGTCATGCGGATGATGACACACTGGGTGCCTGGCTGTTCATCAGGCGTACACCCTTGGTGTTGCCTCCTGGCCTAAGCCGGTCTCGGGCCTTAATCATCGCGCCACGCGCGCCGGCCCAAAGCAGCTTGCAACCCCCTCCAAGGCAGCGTACCGAGCGGTATGCCCGCTTCTGATAATCGCATCCAACACCGAGCCCACGTTTTTGGAGCGCGTCATGCACAACAACAATAAGAAACTATCGCCTCGTATCCTGACGGCTGTCATCGCCAGCCTTTCGACCCTGGGCCTGAGCGGCGTCGCCGAGGCCGAGATCATGCTGTACGACAAGGACCAGACCACGTTTTCCACCGACGGCTACATCAATGCCTTTTACGTCAACAGTGATGTCGACCGGGCGGGCGATCAATTCGACCGCCGCCAGTCACGGGTGAAGATGGGTTTTTTGCCCAACTACCTGGGCTTCAACATGGGTAAACAGGTGGATGACCTGAAGCTCGGGGCGCGTGCCTCGTTCTGGGTGACCATCAACGACAGCGAAACCAACGGCACCGACACCGCCATCGACGTGCGTCAGTTCTACGGCACCGTGGCCAACCCCGAGTGGGGCGAGGTGCTGATCGGCAAGGACTTCGGGCTGTTTGCGCGTTCCAACATTCTGCTGGACGAGTTGCTTGCCGGTTACGGCCAGGTCAGTGACAGCCTGGGGCTGGTGGACGGCGGCGGGGTATCGTTCGGCAACATCGGCAGCGGTTACCCGTACCCGTTCCCCACCTCGCAGATCACCTACCGCACACCGGTGATGGAGGGCCTGCGCGTGGCGGTGGGCATCATGGACCCGGTGGACACCAACGACAGTAGCCCGACCGGCAAGGCTTATCAGGAAAACCCCCGCACCGAGAGCGAGATCACCTACCAGTTCGACCTTGCTGGCGCCAAGATCTACAGCTGGATCAATGGCAGCTACCAGACCTCGGACAACACCGACTCGACGGTCAAGTCGATCACCTCCAAAGGTGTCGGCTATGGCGTGCAGGCGAAGATGGGCGGGTTGTCGCTCACCGGCTCCGGCTTCCAGGCCAAGGGTATCAACCCGTTCTTCACCAACAATGCGGGCGAGCCGACCCTGCGCAATGTCGACAGCGACGGTTACCTGCTGCAGGGCTCGTACAAGGTCGGCAAAAACCGCCTGGCGTTGTCCTACGGCAAGACCAAGGACGATGGCAACGGGGTGGTGGGCAGTGGCGCGGATTACGAGACGCGGGGTGTGGCGCTGTTTCATGACGTCAACGACAACCTCACGTTGGTGGCCGAGTACAACCAGTTTTCCATTGATGGGCATGACACCAGCGACCAGAACGAGGACACCGATACCCTTGCATTGGGGGCGGTGCTGACCTGGTAGCGTTTTGGCGGGCGAGGTGTTCGCCTCGGCATTTTCTGCGCCCATGAGATCGAGCGCCGCCCGCGCGGCGCATCGCGAGCAACGCTCGCTCCTACGTTTGTTTCGGGCCAGTGAGGCCTGTGCCATTTGCGCGCGACCGCCTTGATTGTCAGACGCAATATCGCGCCATGCGCAAGACAGTCGCGCGCATTTTTCCCAGGAATAATTGGCCCGAAACAAACGTAGGAGCGAGCGTTGCTCGCGATGCGCCGCGCGGGCGGCGCTCGATCTGCGCCCCACCACAACCCCCAAGGCAGGCCCCCACAAGCCCTAACCCCATCGCCCGCCAGAAAAGGCCCCTACAACCAACGCCTACACCCATGGAACCGCCTACCCGCTACCCAAGTAGCATTCGCCCTCCAGGACGTCCTCCGTACACTCAACTTTCAGCCAACCCGCGCCGGAGACCACGATGCAGCAGGCCCAGAACGACGGTGTGGTCAGCGCCATGTCCCAGGCAACCGATGCGCGGCTTGCAGCCCAGGACCTGGCGCGGCAGCTGCTGCACCCGCACCTGGGGTTCGTGCTGTTCTTCTGTTCTGCCGAATACGACCTGCAGGAATTGGGCGAGGCCTTGGAACAAGGTTTCGGCGGCATTCGCCTGGTGGGCTGCACCAGTGCCGGCGAAATCACCCCGCTAGGCTACGGCCGTAATTGCGTGACGGCGCTGGGGTTCGATCATCGGCAGTTTTCCATCGCCACCGAACTGATCGATGAAATGGAACGCTTCAGCCTGATCGACGCCCAGCAGATGGTCGAACGGCTGGTCGGCACCTGCCGCAGCAATACCCTCGCGCCGATCAAAGGCCACAGCTTTGCCTTGACCCTGCTCGACGGCTTGTCCAGCCGCGAGGAGATGTTCCTTGGCGCCCTGAGCGCGGCATTGGGGGACATCCCGCATTTCGGCGGGTCGGCCGGCGACGACAACTACCTGACCCGTACCCACGTGTACTTCGGCGGGGCGTTCCACAGCGGCGCGGCGGTAGTGGTGCTGGTCAATACCTGGCTCGACTTTGAAGTGTTCACCACGCACCACATCCTGCCGCGTGATGAAAAACTGGTGGTGACCGGCGCCGACAGCGCTCAGCGGCGGGTCTTCGAACTCAATGCCGAACCCGCTGCCGAGGAATACGCCCGGCACATCGGCGTGCCGGTGGCCGAGCTCGATCACCGGGTATTCGCTGCACACCCGTTGGCGGTGCGGATTCACGATCAGTATTACGTCCGGGCAATCCAGCAGGTGCACCCGGACCTGAGCCTGAGTTTCTACTGTGCGGTGGAAAACGGCATCGTGCTCACGGCCATGACACCGGGCCCGCTGTTGCCGAAGCTGCACACCCTGTTCGACGGGCTGCACCAGCGCCTTGGCCCCTTGCTGCTGACCATTGGCTGCGACTGTTTCCTGCGGCGCCTGGAACTGGAAGCGCACGACGGCCTGGAACAGGTCGGCGCGTTCTTGCGCGAGCAGCGGGTGATGGGCTTCAACACCTATGGAGAACAGTTCAATGGCATGCATATCAACCAGACCTTCACCGGGGTCGCCATTGCCCGCAACCGGCCACCCGTCAGCCGCTGAACTGCAGGCCGAAGTCGTTCGGCTGCAGCACGAGAACCGCAAGCTGCAGCGCATCAACACTGCGCTGATCGAACGCGTCGAGTCGGGCGTGACCCGCGGCAACGACCCCTACGCGGCATTTCAGCACTCGGTGGTGCTGGCCGAGCAGGTCCGCGAACGCACCGACGCCCTCAACCAGGCCATGGCCGAGCTCAAGGCCGGTAACCACCTGCTCAGTGAGGCGCGGCTGCGGGCCGAGACCGCCCACCAACACTTGATCGACGCCATCGAAAGCATCTCCGACGCCTTCGTGCTGTTCGACCAGAACCAGCGCATAGTGCTGTGCAACAGCCGTTTCAAGGCGTTCTGGGCCAACAGCCGGGTGCGGATCATCGCCGGCATGCGCTTGGCCGAGGTCAAGCAACTGATGACCGCCAGCGGGGTGTTCACCGAAGAGCCCCGGGGGCCGGCCGATGAGCACCTGCTGTACCGCCTGCAGAACGGGCGCTGGCTGCAAGTCAGCGAACGGCCCACTTGCGAAGGCGGGCGGGTGTTCCTGTTCACCGACATCACCGAGGTCAAGCTCAGCGAGACCTTGCGCCGCGAGCAAGCGGTGGCGCAGAAATCGCAACTGATTCGCCTGATCACCGACCATGTTCCAGCGCTGATCGCCTACCTGAATGCTGACCTGGTCTACGAATTCACCAACAAGGTGTACGAGGAGTGGTACTGCTGGCCCCGCGGCGTGATGTTGGGCCAAAGCCTGCGCGAGGCCCACAGCGAGTCGCATTACCAACGCCTGGAGGCCTACGTGGCGCGCGCGTTGGCGGGGGAGAGCGTGACCTTCGAGTTTGCCGAAAACAACATCAACGGCCAGGAGCGCTACATGCTGCGCTCCTACGTCCCCAACCGCCTGGCCAATGGCGAAGTGGTGGGGATTTTCGTGTTGATCCGCGACATTACCGAGCGGCGCAAGAGCGCCGAGGCGCTGCACCAGGCTTACCAGAACCTTGAGCAACGGGTGCGCGAGCGCACTGCCGAGCTGACCAGCCTCAACGACCAGTTGCTGCGCGAGATCGATGAGCGCAGCCGGGCCGAATCACGGTTGCGCGAGGCCAAGCGCGAGGCCGAGCAGGCCAACCTGTCGAAAACCAAATTTCTCGCTGCGGTCAGCCATGACCTGCTGCAACCCCTGAACGCGGCGCGGCTGTTCACCAGCGCGTTGCTCGAACGCCGCGAGCCGCACCAGAGCGTTCAACTGGTGCGCAACGTCAGTAATTCCCTGGAGGATGTGGAAAACCTATTAGGCACCCTGGTGGATATTTCCAAGCTTGACGCCGGGGTGATCAAGGCCGATATCGCCCCCTTCGCCCTTAGCGAACTGATGGACAATTTGGCTGCCGAATACGCCCAGGTGGCGCGCAGCGAAGGGCTGGAACTGCACTTCGTGGGCTGTTCGGCCTTGGTGCACAGTGACATCCAGCTATTGGCGCGGATCCTGCGCAATCTGCTCAGCAATGCCATCCGCTACACCCGCAGCGGCCGCGTGGTGCTGGGCTGTCGGCGCCAGCGCCGGGGCCTGTGGATCGAAGTCTGGGACAGCGGGATCGGCATCGCCGAAGAGCGCCTGGACGAAATGTTCCAGGAGTTCAAACGGGGCGATGTACAGCGCCCGGACCAAGACCGTGGCTTGGGCCTGGGCCTGGCGATCGTCGAAAAGATCGCGGGCATCCTCGGCCATCGGATTCGGGTGCGTTCCTGGCTCGGCAAAGGCTCGGTGTTCGCCGTCGAAGTGCCGCTGAGCGCAACCGCGCCCAAGGCCCCGCCGAGCCTGGCCATCAGCGAGCCGATGCTCGAACGCCTGCGCGGTGCGCGGGTGTGGGTGCTGGATAACGATGCGGCGATTTGCGCCGGCATGCGCACCCTGCTGGAAGGGTGGGGTTGCCGGGTGGTCACTGCGCTGTCGGAGGAAGACCTGGCGCGGCAGGTGGACAACTACCACGCCGAAGCCGACCTGTTGATCGCCGACTACCACCTGGACAACGACTGCAATGGTGTCGATGCCGTGGCGCGGATCAGTGCCCGCCGCGCCGTGCCGATTCCGGCATTGATGATCACCGCCAACTACAGCAACGAACTCAAGCAACAGATCCGCGAGCGGGGCCACACCCTGATGCACAAGCCGGTGCGGCCAATGAAACTCAAGGCTGCGATGAGCCATTTGCTGGCCAACAGCCCCGTTCAGCCGCTTTAACGGCGCAGGTAGTCGCCGAAGTCGATATCGCCAGCGCTGAGGATGGCCTGCACCCGGTTGTGCACGTTGAGTTTGCGCAAGATCGCCGAAACGTGGGCCTTGACCGTGGTTTCAGCGATGTCCAGGGTGTAGGCGATCTGCTTGTTCGACTCGCCTTTGGTCATGCGCTCGAGCACCAGCAACTGCTTGCGGGTCAGGGCCTGGAGCATCTCGGGTGGGAAGCTTGGGGTATCGCTCTGGCGCCGGCTGGTGCTGCTTTTGTTGGCGCGAATGATGTCGGGTGGCAGGTAGACATTGCCGGTGAGGATCTGCTCGATTGCTTCGATCATCTGCGAACGTGGCGAGGACTTGGTGATGAACCCCACGGCGCCATAGGTGATGGCCTGCAGCACGATTTGTTTTTCCTGCTCGGCCGAGACGATCACCACCGGTGTGGTCGGGGCCTCGTTGCGCAGGGTGATCAGGCCATTGAGGCCGTGCATGCCGGGCATGTTCAGGTCGAGCAGGATCAGGTCGAGGTCGTCATGCTCCAGGGTTAGCGCCAGGGCGCTGTCCAGGTCGGCAGTCTCCATGACTTCGCTGCCTGGGAAGCCATCGCTGATGACGTTGTGGATGGCTTCGCGAAACAGTGGGTGATCGTCGGCAATCAGAATTTTGTACATGGCCTTTTCACCTCGTTTTTATTGGATGGGGCGCGCACGCGTTTACCGGTGGTGAGTTCAGGGAAAGGGCTCTGGCTGGGCCGGCTGCAATGGCAGGTTGGCAGCTTCCCAGGCGTCCAGGCCGTCGCGGTACCAATAAAGGGTCTTATAGCCCAGCGATGCTGCGCGTTTTACCGCGTTCCAGCTTAACCAGCAATCGGAGCGGCAGTAAAAGACCAGCGGTTGCTCCAGGCGGCCGGCGGTGGCTTTTTGAAGGTGGCGCACGAAGTAGTCTTGCCAGGCCGGGCTCAGCTCGCCGTCGCCGGTGTTGGCCAACCAGTGGCTGCCGGGGAGGTTGGCGTGGGGTGCGTCTTCGATGAAGCGGCCTTGCAGCCATTGCCGGCGGTACACATCGACCAGCACCGGCTTGGGGTGCTGGCCCAGCAGGCTTTGCAAGGTGGCGGTGTCGATGACCTGGGCGCCCTCGACCTGGTGCGGTGTCGGGCTGCGGTAGAGGGTGGTGCGATACCCCTCGGCAGAAAACAGCGGCGTGGTGCCGGCCTGGGCGACGCCCAGCAGCAGATTCAGTGAAAGGGCTGCCAGCAAAGCACGTGGCAGCCTGGGCAGGGCACGAGGCATGGGGTTTATCCTTTTTGTTATAGGCTCATTACATGCCAGCGGCGGTGCTTTGTGAATGCGACGATAGACAGTAAAGCCAGTACTAAAGTAGTAGGGCCTAACCCGCTGCTGACGCACGCCAC
>NZ_JBYBHH010000027.1:0-48546 GCF_059025405.1 Pseudomonas sp. 5.2 | reverse complement strand
CGCGCATTCTACGCTTTCCTCAGAGCCTGTCAAGCGTTTATTTTGAAGTTTTTCGCGAGAAACTCGTTTGGCTTCAAACACTTGACTCGCTGCGATCTCTCGTAGCGGGAGGCGAATCATACAGCGTTTAGAAGCGCTGTCAACCACCATTTCAACCGCTGACGATCTTTCGATCGAAGCCCTTTCAACACTACCTGAATCGATTAACTCGTTGATACTCAAGGAGTTTCTCGTTCCAATCACGCTGGAAGTGGGGCGCATTATAAGGGGATTCGAAACCCCGTCAACCTTTAATTTCAAAAGCGTGACATCTTGCCCTCTGCCCACGTAAGTGCGCACTATAGTGCACACCCCTACCCGCCCAAGGATCGCCGCGCAGAGATGAACACCCAACCCCGCAGCCTGGCCGCCACCCTCTTCCCTATCGGCCTGCTGCTGATCGCCATGGCATCCATACAGTCCGGTGCGTCACTGGCCAAAAGCATGTTCCCCATCATCGGCGCCCAAGGCACCACAGCCCTGCGCCTGATCTTCGCCAGTATCATCATGCTGCTCATACTGCGCCCATGGCGCGTCCGCATGACCGCCACCACTCTGCGCAATGTCATCATCTATGGCATGGCACTTGGGGGCATGAACTTCCTCTTCTATATGGCACTACAAACAGTACCCATCGGTATCGCCGTGGCACTGGAGTTCACAGGGCCACTGGCGGTGGCGATCTTCTCCTCGCGCCGCCCTATCGACTTTCTCTGGATCGCGATGGCGATCGCCGGGCTGCTACTGTTGCTGCCAGCAGGCGATGGCGGCCAGGCTCTGGACCCGGTAGGTGCTGCGTATGCCTTGGGTGCGGGGGTGTGCTGGGCGCTTTATATCCTGTTCGGGCAGCGCGCCGGTGCCGAACACGGCATCCAGAGCGCCGCACTCGGCGTCGTGGTCGCCGCGCTGTTCGTTGCCCCCATCGGGGTGATTCATGCCGGCAGCGCACTGCTCACCCCAGCGGTCATTCCGATGGCACTGGGTGTCGCGATACTGTCCACCGCCCTGCCCTATAGCCTGGAAATGGTTGCCCTGACCCGCATGCCTGCACGCACCTTCGGCACCCTGATGAGCATCGAGCCGGCATTTGGCGCACTTTCAGGCCTTCTGTTCCTCGGCGAGGTATTGAGCACCACCCAATGGCTCGCGATTCTCGCCATCATCGTCGCGTCGGTAGGCACCACGTTGTCAATGCGCCAGACGCCAACCCCACCCGTCGCCGCAGACTGATATGAGAACTATTTTCATTTGAGACGGGATTAGTGATTGTAGCGGCCCGTCTCGCTGATTAAGCTGTCACACAGAATCAATAACTTTACGCGATCTGGTGGACCGAAGACGGACGCTGGGGATTTTCAGGAAGACAGCAGTGACAACGACAGGGCCCGACAAATGATCCGCCCTGCATTTAAGGAAGGGAATGAAACGTATTTTGCTCATTCTGGCCATTTTGGCTATTGCTGGATGTGCCGCCACGGCCAAGACTGAGGTCAAAAAGGGGAAGAAAGGCCTGCATATCAATTGCTCCGGCCTCTCCTCATCGTGGGATAACTGCTACAGCAAGGCCGCCACCTCCTGCAGCACCCGCGGTTACAAAGTCATTGCTCGCTCCGGCGATACCGACGAAGAGCAAGGCGATTACCTGTTCGGTATCAATCCAGCTGGCTATACCAGCCGCAGCATGATCGTCATCTGCAAGTGATGACTACCAGGCATTGAGTTCAAAGGGGCAGCGCGAGCGCTGCCCTTTTTATTCGTCATCACAGCGGCGCGGTACGCGCCTGTAGCCATGCCAGGGCCTCGCCCTTCAACAGCGGCGCAAGACGCTCATGCACACTCGCGTGGTAACCGTTCAGCCACGCCAACTCTTCCTTGGCAAGCAACTCGGGCAACAGGCAGCGTGTGTCGATCGGGCAAAGCGTCAAGGTCTCGAAGTTCAGGAAATCGCCGAACACACTCTTGCCCGCTTCCCGGCTTACCACCAGGTTCTCAATGCGCACGCCCCACTCACGCGGCCGGTAAGTACCCGGCTCGATCGAACTGATCATGCCCGCCTGCATGGCCGTTTGGGGCGTGGGCGCCGCCTGATAGGCAATCACCTGCGGCCCTTCGTGTACGTTCATGAAGTAACCCACGCCATGGCCGGTGCCGTGGCCATAGTCCACCTGATCGGCCCAGATCGGTGCCCGGGCAATGGCATCGAGCAGCGGCGAGAGGATCCCGCGGGGGAAGGTAGCGCGCGATAACGCAATCATGCCCTTGAGCACACGCGTGCAATCCTGCTTCTGCTCAAGCGTAGGGTTACCCACCGGCACCATCCGGGTAATGTCGGTAGTCCCCCCCAGGTACTGCCCCCCGGAATCGATCAGCAGTAAACCGTCACCTTCGATGACCGCATGCGATTGCTCGGTGGCGCGGTAATGAGGCATCGCGCCATTGCCATTAAAGGCGGCAATGGTCGAGAAACTCAACGACACGAAGTCTGGACGGCGGGCACGGGCGGCGCTCAATCGCTCATCGACCGTCAGCTCGGTAATGACCTCATGGCCCAGAGCCCCCTCGAACCAGGCGAAAAATTCGCACAAGGCGGCGCCGTCCTGCTCCATGGCCCGGCGAATATGCACAAGATCATCCTCACCCTTGCACGACTTGCTCAGCGTGGTGGGGTTAACCCCCTCGACCAGCTCAACGCCTGAGGGCAGGTTTTCCAGCAAACCGCAGGTGACCCGCGCCGGGTCGACCAACAGGCGACTGCCTGAAGGCACGGCGCCCAGGGCCTGACCGATTTCGGCATAGTCACGCACCTCAATGCCATCAACCGCCAACACTTGGCGCAGATGCTCATCGACCTTGTCCTGGCCCACGAACACCGTCGCCTGCTGCTGACTGATCAGGGCAAAGGAAACAAAGACTGGGTTGTAGGACACATCGCTGCCACGCAGATTGAAGAGCCAGGCGATGTCATCCAGGGTGGCTATGAAATGCCAGTCAGCGCCCTTGGCCTTCAAGGTCTCACGCAACTGGGCGAGTTTGTCTGCCCGGTTCTGCGTGGCATGCGGCGGCAAGTGTTGGTAGACCGGGTTGCTCGGCAGCCGCGGGCGCCCCTCCCAAACCTTGCCAAGCACGTCCTTGTCCGTCACCAGCCGCACATCCCGGGCCTTCAGACGCTCACCCAGCAAACGCGCCGACGCCAAGGCCATGACAGCACCGTCCACTGCCACGACACCCTGTGGCTCGACATGCTCACCCAGCCATTCCAGCGCGCCCGGCTTGCCTGGCAGCAGCTTCATCAGCTCGATGCCACTGCCTGCCAGCTCATGCTCGGCCTGCTCCCAATAGCGGCTGTCAACCCAGAGCCCGGCAAACCCCGCCGTGACCACCAGCGTGCCGACCGACCCTTGGAAGCCGGACAGCCATTGGCGCCCCTGCCAGAAACCAGGCAGGTACTCGGAAAGATGAGGGTCGGCCGAGGGCACCAGCAGCGCATCGACCCCCTCTGCGCCCATGGCCTGACGCACCCGCGCCAGGCGCTCCGGCACAGTTTGCTCAATCGTGGTCTGAACGTTCATGCGCACTCCTGCGAAAACATCTCTACTGATTTCAGACTATCGATAATGGTACAGCCACCCCTGCCCTGCAATCACGGCGACCGGCCTGCGGCATGCATTGCCCATCACGCCCTCTGCAATCAGGACATTTCCTACATCAGAACCAGGACCACCGATCACATCCTGCTGAACTTCCCAAAAACCCCGGCTTCACACCAAGTACATTCATTGCAGACAGGCCACCCCCTATGCCCGCTGCCGGTGACGCGAAAACCGCCGTTGTGCTGCTCGACACCCGCCAGCACACGCCTGACCATGAACATGCTGTACACCTCAAGCTTGCCGATGGGCTGGCGCAACTGCTGGGTTGCGCACACGTGTATCTCGACCCGCCCCCCACGCCCAGCGACCGCTACTACTACCTGCCGACCGAAACACTGATCGAACCGCAGCGCCATGCAGCCTTGGGTATCCGCACCGAACAGGACCTGTTCGGCGGGCTGGTCGCTTTTCCTTATATGGCGACCAAGGCGATTTCCCACCCGCTGCCGGCCGCCGCCAGCTTCCCCCCAGGCTGGACCGACGCCTTCGCCCTTCAGGCCAGTGATGCGCTGTTGCGTGGCTATACCGTATTCAGCAAGGCCGACGCTCGCAATGCCGCACGCTTGCTCCTGCTTGATGGCCCTCTACGGATCAAGCCGGTGCTGGCCTGTGCCGGGCGGGGGCAGCAGGTCATCGACACACTGGATGCGCTGGAGCCGTTACTGGCCGACATGGACGACCAAGACCTTGCCGTCTGGGGGTTGGTGCTCGAAGAAGACCTGAGCGAGGTGCAGACCTTCAGTGTTGGCCAAGTGCGTGTCGCCGGCCTGACCTGTAGCTACCACGGCACTCAGCAACTGACGCACGACCACCAGGGCACAGAGGTCTATGGCGGCTCCGATCTGGTCGTAGTGCGCGGTGATTACCAGGCGTTGCTGCAACTGCCGTTGGAAGACCACCTGCGCCTGGCGATCAACCAAGCCATGGTCTACGAACGTGCCGCAGAGCAGCACTTCCCAGGCTTCGTGGCGTCAAGACGTAACTACGACATTGCCCGCGGCACCACCGCCCAAGGCCATGTACGCAGCGGCGTGCTTGAACAATCCTGGCGTCTGGGCGGTGCCAGCAGTGCAGAACTGCTGGCCCTGCAGGCCTTCGCCGCTGAGCCGACACTGCAGCGGGTGCGTGCTTCGACCCATGAAGTGTTCGGCACGCCCGACCTGCCCACTGACGCCACCCTCTTCTACCAAGGAATCGACAGTGAACTCGGACAACTCAGCAAATTTGCGCGGATTCGCGAACATGAGCATTCAGAGTGAGACCATTGAGCTGCACGTCGAGAACGACAGCATCGTCGGCACCCTGGTCAGCCCTGGCAGCAAGATGCCCGGCATACTCTTCGTCCACGGCTGGGGCGGTAGCCAGCAACGCGACCTGGCCCGCGCCCGGCACATTACCGGGCTGGGGTGCGTGTGCATGACCTTCGACTTGCGCGGGCATGAAAAGACCGAAAGCCAACGCCTGACCGTCTCCCGCGAACAGAACCTCAACGACCTGCTGGCAGCCTACGACCGCCTGGTCAGTCACCCCAGCGTGGACAGCAATTCCATTGCCATCATTGGCAGCAGCTATGGCGGTTACCTGGCCACCTTGTTGACGCGGTTGCGGCCAGTACGGTGGTTGGCAATGCGGGTACCTGCCCTGTACTGGGACGATGAGTGGGAAACCCCCAAGCAAACCCTTGATCGGCAGCGGCTAAACGCCTACCGCCAGCGCCAGCTTGGCCCGGCGGATAACCGCGCACTGGCCGCGTGCGCCGAATTCGGCGGCGATGTGTTACTGGTGGAGTCCGAACATGATGACTATGTACCCCACAGCACACTGATGAGCTACCGCTCGGCATTCATCAGCGCCCATTCGCTGACCCACCGCATCGTCGACGGTGCCGACCACGCCTTGTCCAGCGAAGAAAGCCAGAAAGCCTACAGCTCGATTCTCGCGTCATGGATCAGCGAGATGGTCATTGGCGCACGCCTGGACCGCTACCCACACTACGCGCCCTGGTATGCCTAAGGCTCACCGACCTGGCAATGCAGGCCACCGTCAGCATTGCGGACCAGGCTGCGCAGTGTCTGGTAGGCCGCGAAGTTGACGCCCCGCGCCTGGTGCTGGCACAACAGGTCGAGAAAGGGTTCTTCAACGAAACGGTCTGCGGCCGCCGCCCAGGCCTGGCGCGATTGCCATTGCAGGTACTGGAGGACCCGGCTGCCATCATCACTGGCCTGGATGCTCACGCCCTGCAAGCCCTCACAACCTGCGGCCAATGCTTCGCTGCGTACCACCAGGGCCTGGGCCAGCGCCACTTGCTGCAGCGCAGGCACTTCGTATTCGATCATCAGGGTAAACCACAGAGAATGAGGCGTTGCCGTCATGAAAAGTCTCCTTGCTCCGGACGCCAATGGCGTGATGGTGAGCAGGGTAAAACCTCAAGTTAAGTCAAGGTCAAGTGTTTTTTGCTGCCGCACGAGCGGTCGCTGGCTCAACCTGAAACTGCAAAGCGTCGTCGATATTCACTGGGCGTCAAACCGGTGATGCGCTGAAACACTTTGCGGAAAGCGCCCGGGTCCTGATAACCCACACCCCAGGCGATCTGTTCGACATTGCGCTGGGTAAATTCCAGCAACCGACAGGCGCGCCCTACCCGTACTTGCTGGCAATACTCGGTCGGGCGTAAACCGGTGGCAGCCCGAAAGCGCCGTAGAAAGGTCCGCTCCTCAAGGCCTGCACAAGCGGCCATGGCGGCCAGGTCGGCATCCTGCCCACCATTGCCCTGTAACCAGTGCTGCACTTTGAGCACCGCCTCATCGCCATGGTCCAGGCGGGGGTTGAACAATGCCCCCGGCAACGGCGCCGCCACGGGTTCGACAGCCAGGTAGCGAGCCGTCTCGCGCGCCACCGTCGCCCCCATAAACCGCTCCAGCAGGCGCAAGCCCAGCTCGGTCCAGGCCATCAGCCCGGCCGACGTCATGATGTCACCGTCGTCCAGCAGCGGCTGGTTCGCCTCCACCCGCACCAGGGGAAAACGCTGTGCAAGCGCTTGCACGTAGTTCCAATGGGTACATGCCGGGCGCCCGTCGAGCAGCCCACTGGCCGCGATAAAAAACACGCCGATGCACACCGACGCCAGCACCGTGCCGCGCCCGTGGAGCTGATTCAAGGGCAGGCGATGGCGCGCAAGCAGCTCAGCGTGTGGCGCCGAGTCCAGGCTTGGCGGAATGATCATCACCCTCAGCGCCGTGGCCGCCTCAGAGCCGCTATCCTCAACCCACTGCAACAACCCCGCTTCATCGACCTGCCAGTGGCTGACGCGGATCTGCGGCAGCTCGACAGCGCCCAACTCGGCGGCAACCCGGTTGGCCACCGTGAACAGGTCGGTCAGGCCATGCACGGCCGCACGCTGCGCCCCTGGGTAAAGCAGCAGGCCGATGTCCAGGCGCGCAGGGTTGTCAGTTTTTGCCCTCATTGTGTCGGTCGTGCCAATCCTCAGGTCGAAGCGCACAGCCTATAACTATCGTCATTCAACGACCACTGCCGCAGGAGGCAACATGAGCAAGCAAGCGCTGATCATCATCGACATCCAGAACGACTATTTCCCCGGTGGCAAATGGACCCTCGACGGCGCAGACCAGGCAGCCAACAACGCCGCCCGGCTGTTGGCGGCCGCGCGTGAGCGGGGCGACCTGGTGGTGCATGTGCGGCATGAGTTCGAAAGTGCCGATGCGCCGTTCTTCGCACCGGGCTCCCCCGGCGCGGCCATCCACGCCAAGGTGCAACCCAAGGCCGGTGAGCCGGTGGTGCTCAAGCACAAGGTCAATGCGTTTCTCGGTACCGACCTCAAACACACGCTGGACCAGCAAGGGGTCGAGGCACTGACCATCGTCGGCAGCATGAGCCACATGTGCATCGATGCAGCGACCCGCGCCGCCGCCGATTATGGCTACGACGTGACTGTGGCTCACGACGCCTGCGCGACCTTGCCGCTGGCGTTCGATGGCAAACAGGTACCGGCGGCCCATGTACACGACTCGGCAATGGCGGCGCTGGCGTTTGCCTACGCCAAGGTGGTGAAGACCGATGAGCTGCTCGGCAAATGATCGCGCCCCGCCTTTAAGGCGAGTTGTCAGATCACCACATTGCGCACAAAGCGCACCGCCACGGCGCCATCGTTGCGGTAGGCGTAGCGGCAGTTACTGGGGAAGACATGAAACTGGCCAACCTGCAGGCAATACTCGGCCTGCTCGATGACTAATGTGAGCTGCCCTTCGGCCACATAGATCTGCTCGCTCCAGCCATCGGCATCGGCCTCGCTGACATAGCACTCGCCCGGTGCCAGGGTCCACTCCCAGAGTTCGACCTCACGCCGGGCGGTGCTGCTACCCAGCAGCACTGCCTTGCTTTGCGGATGCTCACCGGCCCAGGCCAGTTCGTCGATGCGGCTGGGGTCGCGCCGCTCGGGCGCCTGGATCAACGTACTGAACGCCACCCCCAAGGCCTCGGCGATCAAATCGAGCGTGGTAAGGCTGACATTCTTCTCACCCGCCTCGATCGCCACCAACATGCGTCGGCTGACGCCAGAACGCTCGGCCAAGGCAGACTGGCTCATACCCGCTGCGTGACGCAGGCTGCGTACGTTGAGGCTAACATGCTGTAACACCGATGCCCGGTGCGTGGAATTTTTGTGCACTGTATTGCTCGCTGATCGTGACTGCGCAGTATACTGCCCACTTTGCGCAGATTGTGCGCCGCCCCCTCCGAGTGCGCAAGACCATGAGCCAACCCACCTGCAAGCCCAATACACGCGTTTCTTTGCGCCTGAGCAAAGCCGAACTGATGCTGGTGTTCATCACCATGCTGTGGGGTGGCACCTTCTTGCTGGTGCATAACGTGATGACGGTCAGCGGCCCGATGTTCTTCGTCGGCCTGCGTTTTGCTGCGGCGGCGTTGTTCGTTGGCGCGATCTCGGCACGCGCGCTGTCGGGGCTGACCTTTACCGAACTCAAGGCGGGCGTACTGATCGGCGTCTCGATCATGCTCGGCTACGGCTTGCAGACCATGGGCCTGCAAACCATCAGCAGCAGCCAGTCCGCGTTCATCACCGCGCTGTATGTACCCTTCGTGCCGTTGTTGCAATGGCTGGTGCTTGGCCGCCGCCCCGGCCTGATGCCCAGCCTCGGCATCTGCCTGGCATTCCTTGGCCTGATGTTGCTGGCAGGGCCGGAAGGCGGCAGCTTGCACTTCAGCGAAGGCGAGATGGTGACCCTGGTCAGCGCCATCGCCATCGCCGGCGAGATCATCCTGATCAGCCGCTATGCCGGCCAGGTCGATGTGCGCCGCGTGACCGTGGTGCAGCTGGCCACCGCGTCGTTGCTGTCATTCCTGATGATCGTGCCGACCCAGGAGCGCCTCCCCGACTTCTCCTGGCTGTTGGTGATGAGTGCGGTAGGGCTCGGCGCCATGAGCGCAGTGATCCAGCTGGCCATGAACTGGGCACAAAAGTCGGTTTCACCCACCCGCGCCACGCTGATCTATGCGGGCGAGCCTGTGTGGGCCGGGATCGTCGGGCGCATCGCCGGCGAGCGTCTGCCCGGTGTGGCGTTGATTGGCGGGCTGCTGATCGTGATCGCCGTGGTGGTCAGCGAATTGAAGGTGCGCCGCCCCCGCGAAAGCGCCACAACGCGCGAAGCGCAGGATGAAGCCGAGCACCAAACAGGCCTGTAAACCGGCCAACTCCAGCTATGCTTTGTAAAAAACTGTTATAAAAAAATACCTTGTAACACCGTATTTGTACGATTCTGCGACAGCTTGCGTGTTGGTGATCAACTGCTCGGCACGTATGATCCTTGGCAAACCTCTCCAGAATAGAACGCTATGTCCTTGATAGTGCTATTGCTTCTGCCGTTCGTGGGCAGTTGCCTGGCAGCCGTGCTGCCGCACAACGCACGAAACGCCGAGTCCATACTCGCCGGGCTTGTCGCCTTGGTCGGTACGGTCCAGGTAGCACTGCTGTACCCCCAAGTTGCCAACGGTGGCGTGATTCGCGAGGAATTCCTCTGGCTGCCCAGCCTGGGGTTGAACCTTGTATTGCGCATGGACGGCTTCGCCTGGCTGTTCTCGCTGCTGGTACTGGGCATCGGCACACTGGTGTCGCTGTACGCCCGCTACTACATGTCGCCGCAGGATCCGGTACCGCGCTTCTTCGCCTTCTTCCTCGCGTTCATGGGCGCCATGCTGGGCCTGGTGATCTCCGGTAACCTGATCCAGCTGGTGTTCTTCTGGGAGCTGACCAGCCTGTTCTCGTTCCTGCTGATCGGCTATTGGCACCACCGCGCCGATGCCCGACGCGGCGCCTACATGGCGCTGATGGTCACCGGTGCCGGCGGCCTGTGCTTGCTGGTCGGGGCGCTACTACTGGGCCATGTGGTCGGCAGCTACGACCTGGACAAGGTCCTGGCTGCCGGCGACCTCATCCGCCAGCACGCGCTGTATCCGGTGCTGCTGCCTTTGATCCTGATTGGCGCCTTGAGCAAGAGTGCGCAGTTCCCCTTCCAGTTCTGGCTGCCCCACGCGATGGCAGCACCCACGCCGGTCTCGGCCTATCTGCATTCGGCAACCATGGTCAAGGCCGGGGTGTTCCTGCTGGCGCGGCTTTGGCCTGTGCTGTCAGGCAGCGAGGAGTGGTTCTGGATCGTCGGCGGCGCCGGCGCCATCACACTGCTGCTCGGCGCCTTCGCCGCGATGTTCCAGAACGACCTCAAGGGACTGCTGGCCTACTCCACCATCAGCCATCTGGGCCTGATCACCCTGCTGCTGGGCCTCAACAGCCCACTGGCAGCGGTCGCCGCGGTGTTTCATATTCTCAACCATGCCACCTTCAAGGCCTCGCTGTTCATGGCCGCCGGCATCATCGACCACGAGAGCGGCACACGCGATATCCGACGGCTTAGCGGCCTGATCCGCCTGGTGCCCTACACCGCGACCCTGGCCATGGTAGCCAGCGCTTCGATGGCCGGCGTGCCGCTGATGAACGGCTTCCTGTCCAAAGAGATGTTCTTCGCCGAAACGGTATTCATCAGCTCCACCGCCTGGGTCGAAACCGCCCTGCCGGTAATCGCCACCCTGGCCGGTACATTCAGCGTGGCCTACGCCCTGCGCTTCACGGTCGATGTGTTCTTCGGGCCACCCGCCCAGGACCTGCCCCATACTCCCCACGAACCGCCGCGCTGGATGCGTGCGCCGGTCGAGTTGCTGGTGCTCACCTGCCTGGTGGTCGGTATTTTCCCCGCGCAGTCGGTAGGCCCGCTGCTGGCGGCGGCAGCCCTGCCGGTGGTGGGCGGTACGTTACCGGAATACAGCCTGGCCATCTGGCACGGCTGGAATGCACCCTTGATCATGAGCCTGATCGCCATGAGCGGCGGGATCGTGCTGTACCTGCTGCTGCGCAAGCAGTTGCGCCTGGGGCGCTTCCCTTATCCGCCGCTGATCGAGCGCTTCAATGGCAAGCGCCTGTTCGAGCATGGCCAGGTCCACCTGATGCTGCTGGCCCGGCGAATCGAAAACCTGCTGACCACGCGCCGCCTGCAAGCGCAGTTGTTCATGCTGGTGCTGGCGGCGTTTCTGGCCGGCCTCACGCCCATGCTCTACAGCGGCCTGACCTGGGGCGAGCGCCCGAAAATTCCGGGCTCCGGTGTATTTGTCGCACTCTGGCTGATCGCCATCGCTTGCGCCATCGGCGCCGCCTACCAAGCCAAGTATCACCGCCTGGCCGCCTTGATCATGGTCAGTGTCTGCGGCCTGATGACCTGCATCACCTTCGTCTGGTTCTCGGCGCCCGACCTGGCCCTGACTCAACTGGTAGTGGAAGTGGTCACCACCGTGCTGATCCTGCTCGGCCTGCGCTGGCTGCCGCGCCGTATCGAGGGCGTGTCGCCGCTGCCCGGCAGCCTGGAGCGCGCCCGCATGCGTCGCCTGCGCGACCTGTTGCTGGCCGTGCTGGTGGGCGGCGGCATGGCGATTCTGTCCTATGCCATGCTGACCCGGCCGACCCCCAACGACATTTCTTCGTTCTACCTGAGCCGCGCCCTGCCCCAGGGCGGCGGCACCAATGTGGTCAATGTGATGCTGGTCGATTTCCGTGGCTTCGACACCCTCGGTGAAATCACCGTGCTGGTCGCCGTGGCCCTGACCGTATTCGCCCTGCTGCGACGCTTCCGCCCACCCAAAGAGAGCATGCAACTGCCCGCCCAGCAACGCCAGCTGGCGCCCGACGTGGTCACCGACCTGATCAACCCGCGCCACGCTACGGACACCGCGCTAGGCTTCATGATGGTGCCTGCGGTGCTGGTGCGGCTGTTGCTGCCGATCGCCCTGCTGGTATCGATGTACCTGTTCATGCGCGGCCACAACCAGCCGGGCGGCGGCTTTGTCGCAGGCCTGGTGATGTCGGTGGCGTTCATCCTGCAGTACATGGTCGCCGGTACCCAGTGGGTCGAAGCGCAGATGAGCCTGCGCCCGCTGCGCTGGATGGGCACCGGCCTCCTCTGCGCGACCCTGACCGGGGTAGGCGCCATGCTGCTCGGCTACCCCTTCCTGACCACGCACACCGCCCACTTGCACCTGCCCGTGCTGGGTGATGTGCATGTGGCCAGCGCGCTGTTCTTCGACGTCGGCGTGTACACCGTGGTGGTCGGCTCGACCCTGCTGATCCTCACTGCCTTGGCGCACCAATCGGTGCGCGCCTACCGCCCGGGCAACCCGTCGAAATCCAGCCAAGCAGGAGCCGCCTGATGGAAGAAGTCATTGCAGTCGCCATCGGTGTACTGGCCGCCTCCGGGGTGTGGTTGATCCTGCGCCCACGGACCTACCAGGTGATCATGGGCCTGTGCCTGTTGTCGTACGGGGTCAACCTGTTCATCTTCAGCATGGGCAGCCTGTTCATCGGCAAGGAACCGATCATCAAGGACGGCGTCACCCAAGACTTGCTGCACTACACCGACCCGCTCCCGCAAGCCTTGGTGCTCACCGCCATCGTCATCAGCTTCGCCATGACCGCGCTGTTTCTGGTCGTGCTGCTGGCCTCGCGCGGCTTGACCGGTACCGACCACGTCGATGGCCGGGAGCGTGACGAATGAGTGGTATGAGTCAACTGATCGTCGCGCCCATCCTGCTGCCCCTCATCACGGCGGCAATCATGCTGTTGCTGGGCGAGAAACACCGGCGGATCAAGGCGCGGCTTAACCTGCTGTCCACCTTCGCTGGCCTGGCCATCGCGGTCAGCCTGCTGCTGTGGGTCCGCACCCAAGGCCAAGCCGAATCGATCGGTGTCTACCTGCCGGGCAACTGGCCTGCACCGTTTGGCATCGTGCTGGTGGTGGACCACCTGTCTGCCTTGCTGCTGACCCTGACCGGCATCATCGGCTTCAGCGCCCTGCTGTTTGCCCGGGCCCGTTGGGACAGTGCCGGCGCCAGCTTCCACGCGCTGTTCCAAATCCAGCTGATGGGGCTGTACGGTGCCTTCCTGACCGCCGACCTGTTCAACTTGTTCGTGTTCTTCGAGGTGCTGCTGGCCGCGTCCTACGGTTTGCTGCTGCATGGCTCGGGGCGTGCCAGGGTCAAGGCGGGCCTGCACTATATCGCCATCAACCTGTTCGCTTCGTCGTTGTTCCTGGTGGGCGCGGCGATGCTCTATGGCGTGACAGGCACCCTGAACATGGCCGACCTTGCGCTGAAGATCCCGCTGGTGCCAGAGGCCGACCGAGGCCTGCTGCATGCGGGCGCCGCCATCCTCGCCATGGCGTTTCTGGCCAAGGCCGGTATCTGGCCGCTGAATTTCTGGCTGGTGCCGGCCTACGCCTCGGCCAGCGCACCGGTTGCCGCGCTGTTCGCGATCATGACCAAAGTCGGCCTGTATGCCGTGCTGCGCCTGTGGACGCTGCTGTTCTCCGGGCAGGCCGGCGCCTCGGCGCAGTTTGGCGGCGAGTGGCTGGTGTACGGGGGGCTGGTCACACTGGCCGTGGCCGCGGTCTCGATACTGGCCGCACAGCGCCTGGAACGCATGGCTGCACTGAGCATCCTGGTGTCCGCCGGCACCCTGCTCGCGGCCGTCGGCTTTGCCCAGCCGGCGTTAACGGGTGCGGCCTTGTTCTACCTGGTCAACTCGACCCTGGCGTTGTGCGCGTTGTTCCTGCTCGCCGAGCTGGTCGAGCGCTCGCGCTCAGCCAATGAAGCGCCGCTGGATGACGAAGAAGATGCCATGCCTTCTCCCCTGGAATCGCTGCACCCACCCAAGGGCATCAACCTCGATGATGAACAAAAGGTGGTGATCGGCCAGATCATCCCCTGGACCATGGCCTTCCTCGGCCTGAGCTTCATCGCCTGCGCGCTGCTGATCATCGGCATGCCGCCGCTGTCGGGCTTCGTCGGCAAACTCAACCTGATCAACGCGCTGTTCAACCCGCTGGGGCTGGGTATCGCGCCGGAGCAACCGCTGACAGCGGCAGGTTGGGGCCTGGTGGCACTGCTGGTGCTGTCCGGCATGGCGTCGTTGATCGCCTTCGGCCGCGTGGGCATCCAGCGTTTCTGGAAGCCCGAAGAGCGCCCCTCGCCGCTGCTGCGTCGTTATGAATGCCTGCCAATCGTCATCCTGCTGGGCCTGTGCATCATCCTCAGCCTCAAGGCCGAGCCGCTGCTGCGCTACACCCAGGACACGGCGGCCAGCCTGCAGGCACCCGATACCTACATCAAAGCGGTGATGGCCGCTCGGCCAATCCCCGGCCCGACCTCCCTCGACGTGGAGGTACTGCCATGAAGCGCCTGTTTCCCGCCCCACTGCTGTCGGTCTCGCTGTTCGGCCTGTGGTTGCTGCTGAACCTGTCGGTCAGCGCCGGCAACCTGCTGCTGGGTGCCATCCTCGGCATTTTTGCACCTCTGCTAATGGCCCCCCTACGCCCTCAGCACGCCCATGTGCAGCGGCCTTGGGTGATTGCCAAGTTGATTGGCCGGGTCGGCCTGGATGTGATCGTGTCCAACCTGCTGGTGGCCCGTGGCGTTCTGCGTGCGGGCAAGCAGCCGCCGCGCTCGGCATTCGTGCACATTCCGCTGGCCTTGCGCGATGCCCATGGCTTGGCTGCCCTGTCGATGATCACCACGGTGGTACCTGGCACGGTTTGGTCCGAACTGGCGCTGGACCGCAGCGTGCTGTTGCTGCATGTGTTCGACCTTGAGGATGAAGCCGCCTTCATTGAGCATTTCAAGCACACCTACGAACGCCCGCTGATGGAGATTTTCCAATGACAGGCCTGCTCGCCAACGCTGTACTTGCCAGCCTGTTCATCTTCGCCCTGGCCATGGCCCTGGCACTGATCAGGCTGTTCCGCGGCCCGTCCGCCCAGGACCGAGTGCTGGCACTGGACTACCTGTACATCCTGGCCATGCTGACGATGCTGGTACTGGGGATCCGTTATGCCAGCGACACCTACTTCGAAGGTGCCCTGCTGATTGCACTGTTCGGCTTTGTCGGCTCGTTCGCCCTGGCCAAGTTCCTGCTACGTGGTGAGGTGATCGAATGACCGAAGCGCTACAACTGCCCTTCTGGCTTGAACTGGTCACCGCTGCGCTGCTGCTGATCGGCAGCCTGTTCGCCCTGATCGGTGCCGTGGGCCTGGTGCGCCTGAAGGATTACTTTCAGCGCATGCACCCACCCGCGCTGGCCTCCACCATTGGCGCATGGTGTGTTGCCCTGGCCTCGATCATCTACTTTTCGTGGCTTAAAGAAGGGCCCGTTCTGCACGCCTGGCTGATCCCGATCCTGTTGTCGATCACGGTGCCGGTCACCACACTCTTGCTGGCCAGGGCTGCGCTGTTTCGCAAGCGGATGTCCAAAGAGGCGGTACCTGAAGAAGTCAGTAGCGGCAGCGACCGCGGCCATTGACCGGTTGCAGCCTCAGCCCTGGCTGAGGCGCTGCAGCTCACGTCGCACCATGGCGGCATACGGTGGCGGGCTGAGTCGATAGAGCTCGCCTGCCACCCAGCTCAGCCAAGCGCCTTGCAGCGCTTCACGTTGGGCCAACAGCCGTTCGGCTTGCGCCAGCGCATCCGCCTGGTGCTGGTGATGGAACTCGGCACGCGACACAGGCGTGTTGTCGCGCTCGGTCATTCACTGGCCTTGAACGTGGTCAGCTCACCCTTGCGCCACTTCGCGACTTTGCCAGTCACTGCCTTGAGCAGCTTACCCAACCCTTCCTGCACTTGCTGTTGCGCGGCAAAGACCAGCATCACGCCATTGCCTTCGCGCAACACGACACCCTCGCCTTCAGGCACGGAAACAAAGGCGTAGTCGCCAACACCGTAGACGTTGAACTTGATGTCTCGAAAGCGCATTTCCAGCTTGCCACCCTCGCGGCTGGGCAATACCGCAGCGCGGAAGTGATCGCCAACCTTCAGTTCCAGACGCTGTTTGTCATCGACCACCAATGCGCTTTCGGTGTCGATCTCGGCCATGTACAGGCCTTCAGGACTTTGTTCGGTGACATAAACAAAGCGGCCCTGGAACAGCTGGGCCAATTTACCGCGCAAATCGCCCAAGGCGAACAAGGCGTGGGTATCAAGTGTGCTGACTGCCAATGAAGTGATCCTCAATCGGTTACATCCCGCCCCCACACACGCTCGGTGAGGCACGGCCATTACATATCGATAGGCGAAAAGAGTAATAAAGCGATGCGCTGATGTCTGTATCCGCTGGCACTGCAGCCTGCAGGAATCTTTACTCTGGCTTGCCAGATATGGCCTAAGTGCAGGTTTTCGGCAAATTCCCAACGCGGGAAGCGTAATGCCTGACAACAAACCCGCCAGAAAAGATGCGATAGGTAGTTGCAGAGCGCTCGACAGAACGGGCTCTGAAATCCATCAGCGCATTACTGGGGAAGGAATATGCACGAAAACACCGAAATCCGTCGAGAGGCAAAGTACATTTCTTACATCGCCAGCACTCATGCAACGCCACGTTACGTTGTCATACCGGCAGGTATCCGCTTCTTTCATGTCACCGAAAGCGCCACGGGCCGGGTCAAAGGGTTTCGCTGCCGGCATCAGGACGCGTGTGAGCTGGCCCGCCATCTGGAGCAATGACGGCCGTCAGGCGGCCAGGCCTTTTCTGAGTTGCTGCATCCAGGCCGCCTGGCACTCCAGCGCCTCGTCACGGGTGGCGAACGCCGTGCCACGGCGCTCGCCATTGACCAGCACCACCCAACAAATACGCTTACCCAACGCCTGCAGAGTGGCAGGTACCCCCGAGCCAATCATCACGGCTACATCGACACGGCTATTCATCATCCCCTCCGGAATTTAATTAGCACCCTAACGATAAAGCCATGATACGCCTGCCTGCACGTAGTAAACAGCGCATCTCGGTACAGCAGTGTTACGCCACAGGCAACAAATCTGGGCATATCACGCACAAACGCAAAAAGCCCCAGGGATTGCTCCGTGGGGCTTCACGCACTGCGCGCGATCAGACCTGGCGCTGGTGGCGGTCGAGCTGCTCGTGGCGTTCCTGGGCTTCGATGCAGTACTTGGTGGTCGGGCTGATCAGCAAACGCTTCAGGCCAATCGGCTCACCACTGTCATCGCACCAGCCGAAGCTCTCGTCAGCGATACGGTCCAACGCCATTTCAAGCTGTGGCAGCAAACGCTGGTCGCGGTCGATGGCATTGACCAACCAGCTACGCTCTTCTTCTACCGAAGCCACGTCAGCAGGGTCCGACGGAGTGTCCAGGCCCTCGATGGTGGCACGGCTCAACTCGATGCGCTCATGGGTTTCGACTTTCATCGACTGCAGCAGGCCAGTGAAGAAGGCGAGCTGATCAGCGTTCATGTAGTCATCGGCCGACATGGCCAGCAACTGTTCCTTGGTCATCGATTTCTCTATGAAAAATGTGCATTTGGGCGATTCGGGTGCCGCCGACGCCAGTGCATCGGCAGCGGAATTCTTCAAGCGCCAACCGGCACTCTTTTACAGGGGGCGGCAGTCTAAGGCGCCACGTCGCGTGGAGCAACTGCAATCGGAGGCGAATTTGATTCGATTGAGCAGAATCCGCTGGTCGGTGCTCGGGTGGCAGGGGTTGCGGGCGCGTCTGGGCTGATGGGCGCCTGCCTTGGGTTATGCATAGCCCATGAGATCGAGCGCCGCCCGCGCGGCGCATCGCGAGCAACGCTCGCTCCTACGTTTGTTTAGGGCCAGTGACGCCTGTGCCAGCGCGCGCGACCGCCTTGTTTGTACGGCTCAGTGTTGAGGCGTGCACCAAGGGGACGCGCGCCAATGCCCCAGAAATAATTGGCCCGAAACAAACGTAGGAGCGAGCGTTGCTCGCGATGCGCCGCGCGGGCGGCGCTCGATCTCCCAGACGCCACCCACCTCACGCCATACCCTACAGGCGGGATCAACGATCCTTGAACTGTGCCTCGCGCTTGGCGATAAAAGCGCTCATGCCTTCCTTCTGGTCTTCAGTGGCAAAGGCCGCATGGAACACCCGACGCTCGAAACGCACCCCCTCACTCAGGGTCACTTCAAAGGCCCGGTTGACACTTTCCTTGACCATCATGCTCACCGGGATCGACTTGCTGGCGATGGTCGCCGCCACCTTCAGCGCTTCTTCGACCAGCTCGGCCTGCGGTACCACACGCGCCACCAGCCCGGCACGTTCGGCCTCCTCGGCGCCCATCAAGCGCCCTGTCAGGCACAGTTCCATGGCCTTGGCTTTGCCCACCGCGCGGGTCAGCCGCTGGGTGCCGCCCATGCCCGGCAACACCCCAAGGTTGATCTCAGGCTGGCCAAACCGGGCATTGTCCGCTGCCAGAATGAAGTCGCACATCATCGCCAGCTCACACCCCCCGCCCAGGGCAAAACCCGACACCGCCGCAATGATCGGTTTGCGCCGATTGGCAATCCGGTCTGCGTCACTGAACAGGTCGTCGACGTAGATCTGAGGGTACTGGAGGTCGGCCATTTCCTTGATATCGGCACCTGCGGCAAAGGCCT
This sequence comes from Pseudomonas sp. 5.2, assembly GCF_059025405.1. NCBI lineage: Bacteria > Pseudomonadati > Pseudomonadota > Gammaproteobacteria > Pseudomonadales > Pseudomonadaceae > Pseudomonas > Pseudomonas sp. 5.2. The sequence continues at coordinate 29,826 of NZ_JBYBHH010000027.1, read as the reverse complement.
TGGCCGAGCCGGTCAGCACCACGCAGCCGATGTTCGGGTCACGCTCGAGCTGGTCCAGGGCCTGGTTGATCTCGCCGACGATCTGCGCATTGAGCGCATTGAGCGCCTGCGGCCGGTTGAGGGTGATCAGGCCGACCTTGCCGTGGATGTCCAACAGGATGGTTTCGAATGCCATGCAGACTGCTCCTTCAAAGATTGCGCGCAATGACCATGCGCTGAATGTCGCTGGTGCCTTCGTAAATCTGGCAGACCCGAACGTCGCGGTAGATCCGCTCCAGCGGGAAGTCACTCAGATAGCCATAACCGCCCAGGGTCTGCAAGGCGTCCGAACAGACCTTTTCGGCCATTTCCGAGGCAAACAGCTTGGCCATCGACGCCTCCGTCAAGGCCGGCCGCCCGGCATCACGCAAGGCCGCGGCGTGCAGCACCATCTGCCGGGCCACGGCAATGCGCGTGGCCATGTCGGCCAGGCGGAAGGCCACGGCCTGGTGCTCGATCAGCGGCTTGCCGAAGCTCTGCCGCTCCTTGGCATAGTCGCGGGCCACCTCGAAGGCCGCCCGGGCCATGCCGACCGACTGCGACGCAATGCCAATACGGCCCCCTTCAAGGTTGGCCAGGGCAATCTTGTAACCCTGCCCCTCTTCGCCCAGGCGATTGGCGACCGGCACTCGCACATTGTCGAAGACAATCTGGCAGGTGTCCGAGGCATGCTGGCCGAGTTTGTCTTCGACCCTGGCAACCTGGTAGCCCGGCGAATCGGTCGGCACGATGAACGCCGTGATGCCACGCTTGCCCGCCTCCGGGTCAGTGACCGCGAAGACGATGACCACGCCAGCATTCTGGCCGGAGGTGATGAACTGCTTGCTGCCGTTGAGCACGTAGTGGTCGCCGTCCAGGCGTGCGCGGGTCTTCAGGCTGCTGGCATCGGAGCCGGCTTGGGGCTCGGTGAGGGCGAAGGCGCCGATCATCGCGCCGCTGGCCAGCGGGGCCAGAAACTGCTGCTTCTGCTGCTCGGTGCCGAATTTCAGGATGGGCACGCAGCCCACCGAGTTGTGCACGCTCATGATGGTCGAACAGGCACCATCGCCTGCGGCAATTTCTTCAAGGGCCATGGCGTACGCCACATAGCCTGTGTCACTGCCGCCGTACTGCTCCGGCACCAGCATGCCGAACAGGCCAAGGGCGGCCATCTCGTCAATGGCTTCCCGCGGGAAGCGGTGGGCCTTGTCCCATTGCTCAGCGAACGGGCGCAGGCGCTCCTGGGCAAAGTCACGCACGGCGTCGGCGATCTGTTGTTGCTCGTCAGTTACCAACATGGTTCACCTCAATACAGGCATTCGACGGCCATGGCCGTGGCCTCGCCACCGCCGATGCAGATGGCCGCCACGCCGCGGCGCAGGTTGTTTTGGCGCAGGGCCGACAGCAAGGTCACCAGAATGCGCGCGCCTGAGGCGCCGATCGGGTGGCCCAAGGCGCAGGCACCGCCATGGATATTGACCTTGTCGTGTGGCAGGTCGAGGTGTTTCATGGCCGCCAGGGTCACCACGGCAAACGCTTCGTTGATCTCGAACAGGTCCACCTCGGCCAGGTTCCAGCCGGTGCGCTTCATCAGTTTGTCGATGGCCCCGATCGGTGCGGTGGGGAACAGCGCGGGCGCATCGGCAAAAGCGGCGTGGCCATGGATCACGGCCAAAGGTTTCAAGCCGCGCTTTTCGGCTTCGCTGCGGCGCATCAGCACCAGCGCAGCAGCGCCGTCGGAAATTGAGCTGGCGTTGGCGGCCGTCACCGTACCGCCTTCACGGAAGGCCGGTTTAAGCTGCGGGATCTTGTCCAGGCGCGCCTTGGGCGGCTGCTCGTCATCCTTGATGACGCGTTTTTCCTTGCCCTCAGTGACTTCCACTGGAACGATCTCGGCGCTAAAACGGCCCTGCTTGATCGCGTCCTGAGCACGGGTCAGCGAGCTGATGGCAAAGGCATCCTGGGCTTCGCGGCTGAAAGCGCCAGCCTGGGCGCAATCCTCGGCGAAGGTGCCCATCAAACGGCCTTTGTCGTAGGCGTCTTCGAGGCCATCCATGAACATATGGTCGATGATCTTGCCATGGCCCATGCGGTAGCCACCCCGGGCCTTGTCCAGCAGGTAGGGCGCGTTGGTCATGCTCTCCATGCCGCCCGCCACCACCACATCGGCGCTGCCGGCCAGCAGCAGGTCATGGGCCATGATCGCGGCCTGCATGCCAGAACCACACATCTTGTTCAAGGTGGTGCAGGTGGTGTGTTTGTCCAAGCCGGCGCCCAGCGCTGCCTGGCGCGCGGGGGCCTGGCCCAGGCCTGCCGGCAGCACGCAACCGAACAGTACCTGTTCGACGCTGGTGGCTTCGATGCCGGCGCGCTCGACCGCAGCGCGAATCGCTGCGGCACCCAGCTGCGGTGCGGTGAGGCTCTTGAGGTCGCCCTGCAGGCCGCCCATAGGCGTGCGCACGGCGCTGACGATGACAATTGGGTCGTTGGCGAGGGTCATGTTCATTACTCCTTACTTGGCAGCCATGCGCAGCGCGCCGTCGAGGCGGATCACCTCGCCGTTGAGCATGCTGTTCTCGATGATGTGGCGGGCCAGTGCGGCGTATTCCTGAGGGCGGCCCAGGCGCGGCGGGAACGGCACCCCAGCGGCCAGCGAGTCACGCACTTCCTGGGTCATGCCGGCCATCATCGGGGTTTCGAAAATGCCCGGGGCGATGGTCATCACGCGGATACCGAAACGCGCCAGCTCACGGGCCGTTGGCAGCGTGAGGCTGGCGATGGCGCCCTTGGAGGCCGCGTAGGCGGCCTGGCCGATCTGCCCGTCATAGGCAGCGATAGAGGCGGTATTGATGATCACCCCGCGCTCGCCACTCTCATCCGCCGGCCCCTCGGCCATCGCTGCCGCCGTCAGGCGCAACAGGTTGAAGCTGCCGATCAGGTTGACGTTGATGACCTTGGCGAAACTGGCCAGGCCATGCGGGCCTTGTTTGCCCAGGACTTTCTCGGCGCCGACGATACCGGCGCAGTTGACCAGCCCATGCAGGCTGCCAAACGCGCTGACGGCGGCGTCGACCGCAGCCGTGGCGGCCTGCTCGTCGCTGATGTCGGCGACCGCGAAGCGGGCGTTGTCGCCCAGCTCACGCGCCTTGGCTTCAACCGCCTGGGCATTGAGGTCGACCAGCATGACCTTGGCACCGGCCTCGATCAGCATCTGTGCGGTGGCGGCACCCAGCCCGGATGCGGCGCCACTGACGATAAAGTGTTTGTTGGCTATTTGCATGGTGTCGTTCCTTTAGGCACTGGCGTGAGCGGCCAGTTGGGCCTGTTGTTTGGCGATTTCCTGGTTGCGCAGGATGAAGCGTTGCAGCTTGCCGCTCGGGGTCTTGGGCAGCTCGCTGACGAATTCGATTTCGCGGGGGTAGGCGTGGGCGTACAGCCGCTTGCGCACGTGCTGGCGCAGGGTTTCTTCCAGCTCGGGGGTGCCCTCGACGCCTTTGGCCAGTACGACGAACGCTTTGATCAGCTCGGTACGTTCAGGGTCGGGCTTGCCGACCACCGCCGCCTCGACCACTGCCGGGTGCTCGATCAGCGCGCTCTCCACGTCGAAGGGGCCAACCCGGTAGCCGGAGGTGGTGATCACGTCGTCGCTGCGGCCCACGAAGCTGATGCTGCCATCGGCATTCAGTTCGACCGTATCGCCGCTGAGGTAATACTTGCCGACGAAGGCTTTGGTCGGCACGCCGTGGTAACCACCAAACCAGCACAACGGCGACTGCTCGCGGTCCACGGCGAGGATGCCGGGCTGGCCAGGCTGCAGCTCCGCGCCCTGCTCGTCCAGCACCACGATGCGGTGCCCGGGGATGGCGAAGCCGGCAGACCCCAGGTGCACCGGGTGCTCCAGGCCATGGTGGTTGCACAACACCATGCCCAGTTCGGTCTGCCCATAATGGTCGTGGATGGTTACCCCTAGCTCGTCGGCAAACCAGCGGATCACCTCTGGGTTGAGCGGCTCGCCGGCGCTGCTGACCACCCGCAGGCGGCCTTTGATCGGTGCGGAAAATTCGCTGCCTGCCGCGATCAACAGGCGGTACGCGGTCGGCGAGCCGGCCAGGTTGGTGATGCCAAACCGGTCGATGATCCGCGCGCAGCTTTCAACGCTGAACGGGCCATCGTAGAAGGTGGTGGCATGGCCCAGCGCCAGCGGGCCGGTGACCGCGTAGTAAAGCCCATAGGCCCAGCCCGGGTCGGCCAGGTTCCAGAAGTTGTCTTCCGGCCGGAGGTCGATGGCGTCGCGCATGTAACCCTGGAAGGCAACGATCGCGCGCAGCGGCACTTCGAGGGGTTTGGCCGGGCCTGTAGTGCCGGAAGTGAACATCAACAGGAAAGGGTCATCGCCCGAGCGCATGACCGGCGGGCAGTGCTCGGCGGCGCTGTCCAGGCTCTGCTGGAAGTCCAGCTCGCCGACGCGAGCCAGCACGCTGATGATTGTTGGGCAACCGTGCACCTCATCCAGCTTGGCGCGGTTCTGGCTGTCGGTGACCACCACCTTGGCCCCGGACTGCTCCAGGCGATGCTCGATGGCCTTAGGCCCGAACGCAGTAAACAGCGGCTGATAGACAGCACCCAGGCGCCACGTGGCAAGGATGGTCACCAGCAACTGCGGGGTGCGCGGCATCAGGCCGGCAACGCGGTCCCCCGCTTTTACACCCTGGGCCTTGAGCACGTTGGCAAAGCGCGCGGCCTGCTCGCACAGCGTATCGAATGTGAACGGCTGGCTTTCGCCGTCACGGTTCACCCACAGCAGCGCGAGCTTATCGCGGCCCACATGGCGGTCGCAGCATTCGACGCAGGCGTTGAGCGCAGACAGATCGCCCTGCAGGGCATCAGCGGCGGCCTGGGCATGGTCGAAGGCACGAGCGGCCTCGGCGTAGTTACGCATCATCAGACTCCTGGCTTTTTATTGTTGGAGTGCACCCGTTATCTGACGATGGTGTCGCTACACCTGCCGCTCGGCAATGGCCTAATTGCTCAATCGTGATGAGCGGTTTGGCCTGAGGCCTGTTCGCTCAGGGCCTTGCGCGTCGAGCGCAGGATCAGCCGGCGTTCAGCCTCAAGGTAGGCATGCTGGATCTGCATCCCACGTGCCTCATCAAGCGGGCTTTCTGCCTCCATTTGCTCATCGAACGGTTGCCTGATCTGGACGAATTCATCGTCATGGCGTGCCCGCAGGTATCTGACCCAGAAATCCCGATCACTGATGTAATTCACCAGTGCATCGGTACTTTCCGCCCAGCGCACTGAAGCCGCAGCATTGTCGAGCTGCTGCTGGTTGACGCCACCCAGTGCCTCGAACTGCATGGTTTTTGGCTGACCCGGCAGGTTCAACACACGTGCCAGGCCAATTCGGTAAGCCAAGCTGACCTCAATCTCATCCACGCTGTCACGGGCGCGCTGTGCCGCATCAGCCTCGGCCAACCCGGCGTTGCGCAACCTGTCCTCCTCCAGCGCCACGCGTCGCTCGATATCCAAACGTGCCTGGGCCTCGACTTGCTCCAGCCGGAACAGGCCTGAAGCCAGTTCAAGCAAGGCGCCTTGCTGCGCCGGAGCCCCTTCGGCGCGCATCGCCTGCGCCACCATGACGCCCACCTCCTGCGCACTGAAACACGAGATCACGCTGTCCACACAGCCACGTGAAGAGGCCGTTTCAAACAGCTCATCACGCAAAGCAGCATCCTCGCTGGCCGCCGCGATCACCGTCCATACCCGGCGCGCCAGGTCCTGGGGTTCGCGCCGGAAGTCGCTGGTCAGGGTCAACGCCCTCAGCAAGCTGAAAAACTCAGAACTTTCATCGAGGGCCTGCAATGCATTCCACTGCAGCTCGCGGCCAGCCCTGGCGGGCTCATCCAATTGCTCCAGCCATTGCGCCCGGGCTTGCGCAAAGTTCTCGGCAGGCTCAGGCGGTAGGGCCGGCAGTGGGTTGACGGCATGAAAACGTTCACGCTCGGCCAGTGCCAGCGGGTTGTTCTCCAGCAGTACCGCGCGACGACGCTGCAAGGGCATGGCGAACATGCTTTGCCGCACGTGGGCGATGTGGTTGTCACGCAGGTTGGCCGACTCCAGCTGTACACAACGCTCAAGCCCGACGGGTACGGTCTGCAGGTTGGTCCGCCGCATGTTCAGCACCCTGAGGTGTGCCAACTCACCCAATTGCAGGCTGACGCCGCCCAAGCGGTTGAAGCTCAGGTCCAGCGTGTCCAGTTGCGACAACCCGCTCAGGCTGGTCGCTAACGCCTCGGTCATGCGGATGCGGTTGTGTGACACACGCAGGCTGCTCAGCAGATTCAGCTCGGCGATCTCCGCTGGCAGCGTAGTCAGGGCATTATTGCTGAGATTGAGTAATCGCAGCCCCGTGAAGCAGCGCAGAAAACCTTGTGGCAACGTCTGCAGGCGCAGGCCGATCAAGCCCAGGTCGGTGACATGACCGAACTGCGTGCCGACAGGCAATGTGGGCAAGCTCCCGACCTCAATCCCGACCAGGCTCAAGCGCCGATACTCCCGACTCGCGCCTTGGGCATCGATGCGCAGCCCTTCCAGGCGCCAACTGCGGCGCAACATGCTGGCCACATGATGACGCGCGCCACGCAAGTTGCCGGGCGGCACGTCCAACATCCAGGCATGCAGAGCCCGGTCCATTCCCATATATTCCCTGTACAGCCGGATCATCGCGGCATACGCGGTCTCCGGCGATTCGAGCAATACCGACACGTAGCGGTCCACTTCCAGTGTGCGGAAGGATGGGAACAAATCCCCCACCGCACCGGCCAGGTCTTGCCGGTGCGAATCAGGCAGTTCATCACGCCCGTTGAGCAGGTAACCGACTCGCCCATCGGCAAGCCTTCGCAAAGGGCTGCGCGTAGGCTTGATCTCGCGCAACCCGATGAGGTCGGCTTGCGCCTGACGCTCGCGAGGTAGCCAGCTGCGCAGCGCATTGCGGATTTGCGCGGGGGCCTGGCTGCCATCCCAGGTCAGGCGAGCACGATCACCAGGGGCCAGGTGCCTGGCCAACACGTCGGCGATATCGACGGGGTCGCGCCAGTCGATATCCACTTCACGCCCCTGCGCGTCATAGCACTTGAACCCGCCAGGGCACTTCACCAACACCGTGGTGACATATTCCGAGCCCTTGTCTGGCTGCAACTGCGCCAATAACCGGCCGACATCTGAGCCTTCGCGCAATTGCAAGTCGACCGCCCCGGTCAGGTTGGCCTGCTGGCGCAACAGCGCAAACACCAGTTTGACCGTATCGGGGTGATAGCTGCCCTTGAGGTACAGGCCTTCACGCATGCGCGTCAGCCGCGACAGTTGCAAATGCTCACGGGCCTTTTCGGCAACCGGTAAGGGGATGCGGTCCTCCCTCAGCATCCACTGGCGCTCGGTGTCGGTTGCCGACTTGAGCACATCGAGCGCGTAGGCGTCAGGCAGGCCTTTGAAGTCCCTCTGGATCAACTGCAACAATGGGTCGGTTGCCAGGTATTGGCACGAGAAATGTTCCAGCAGCTGCTCCCGCAGTTCTGCAGCGTCATCCAACAGCTCCAGGCGTTGCTCCTCCAACGACATTGCCTCGATCCGCAAGCTGTCCATGCACCACTGCCACAGCGGGGCGTCTGCCGGCTGGCCTTCGGCCAATTGCGTAAAGAACGCCTCGATTCGCGCCTCAACGGCAAACCGTTCGACCGTGTCACGCAACGCCACCGGTAACGGCCGCGCCTCCACCAACAGCCCGCGCAGGTGCTCCTCGTCGATATCGGCCACTTTGAGGATCTGCTCGATACGTTGCTCGCTCAGCGCTGTCGCCGGCGGCCAAAGGCGACTCAACAGCAGCCCCTCCCCTTGCCACGCCAGTGGTCGCTCGGTCGGCAAGCGCCAGCTGCGCTCGCCGTTGAATTCCAGTAGTGGGCCGAAGCTTGCCTCACGTTGCGGGTGGCACAGCTGCCAGGCACTGCGCCCAGGCACCGGCCTGACCTGGTAGTAGGTATCGCCGTTGCGCCACCAGCGCCCCTCCCCCTTGGCGAGCAAGCCGTTGTCCAGGGCCAGCAGGTCGGTGGGCGGCGCCTTGTCCTCGAAATGGCTGATATCCCCGTTCCACAGCCGCGGCGCTCCGCCATCGTTGAGGACCGGCAACAATTGATCGACCTGCGCGCTGCGGGTGAAGCCTCGGGCGACCACGGCTGTACCGCCAGCCAAGGCAGCGCCGACCGCCAGCGTTTCAGCGACGCCCAGCAGGTGCTCGATGGCTTCATGGCGATGCCCCTGATGCCAGTCCTCGACCCCCTCGCACACCTCCTTCAGCGTCTGGCCGATCATGTCGGCCGCCAGCACCTCACCGATTACAGGCACGAACAGGCCGGCCAGGTTGAGCAGGCCCATCCCTATCGCTTCCAGCGTTTTCAGGCGTTGGGCGCTGACCCGGGCATCGACCTGCGCGGTGGGCACCGCGATAAACCCCGCGTTGTCGCGAATCCGCTGCAACTGCTGGGCTGCCAAGGTCGCGAACAACGCCTCATGGATCTCTTCGCAAGCACACTGAGCATCGGTCTGCGCATCGCCCAGGCGCTTACTCAAGGTGGTCAGGTACTCAGGGCGGTCGGCTAACGCGATGCGCTGGCTAAATGCCCGCTGATAGCCGGGCTCGCGCAAACGCCTGCCAAGGTCCAGGCTGGCCTCGCGCCAAGTGCCATAGGCACGTAGCGACTGTTCAGGATCGCCTGGCAGATACAGGATGACACCGGTCACTACGCTTGAAGACCCAGAGCCGAACAAGGGGGCAACATCCATTCGCTCGAATGCGATGGCACCCTCTACCCGACAGCCGAGCACGGTCAACGCCCCTACATAGGCGCGGTTGCTGCGGGCGTGCGTCGGTGGCTTGCCTTGCAAAATCCGCCGCAACATCGCAAGGTCATCGTCCGGTAGCTGCTCTTTCAACGCCGCGATTTCGATTGCCAAGGCCAGCTGCAAGCGCTTGTCTTCGGTAATCAGGGCCATGCAGTCGGCATCGAGCAGCGTGTCGAGGTGCTGCTGGTACTGCTTGCCAATATCCAGCGCCCGGCAGGTCTCGACCAGCGTGTCAGCCGAGGTGGTCAACACCTCCTCCGCATCGCCCGTTACTGGATCGTGCGGGTACACCAGGCCAGTATCTGGATAGAACGAATCTCCTGCCCTGAAGTTCTGCATGAGTCTTTGCAATGCCGGCTGGCGCAGGAAGTAGGATTCGAACTGCCTGGCAGGCGCCTCGTCAACTTTCTTGAAGCGCTCCTCTCGCCATTGCGCCTTCGCCAGCGTGATGTTCAGTGCCATGGCGACGCGCAACCGCTCTTGCAGCAACGCCGTGGCGAACGTGTCGATCGGCTGCAGTTGGGCAAACGTCTGCTGAATCTTCTGTTGGCTCTGGATGTGCGCGTCGAAGCTGCTGCGCAGAGCCAGCAACTGATCGTGATCAGCGTTTTTCAGCCAATCAGGCAGCGTTTGCGCGATGAACGCATCGGTTGCCTGTTGGCGCGGGAGGTCTGGGGTCGGTTCGGTCATGGTGGTGATCACAGTGGTGGATGAGCCGCTAACTCTGCGGCTCACCACCCGCTGCCTGAACCCGGAAAACCGCCCCTGCAGGCACGTTCAAGGGCTGATGGCGCAGCTAATGTCAGCCCTGGCGGGCCAGGTTGGTCCTCAGCTCGAAGCGCGTCAGTGCCACGCTGTGACGGTGCAGGGCTGACTCGTGCTCGATTTCCAGGTTCTCCAAGGCCTGCGCACGCACTGGCGCAGGTGCGTCTGGCTGCTCGGCATGGAACCGGCGGACACGCTCGCCATGAGCACGCTCCAAGGCGAGAAAGTCTTCCGCGTGTTGGCTACGCAAGTAGCGCTGCCAGAACGCACGTTGGCTCAAATCTTCGGCGAACGTCTCGATATCGCCCACCCGTTCGATACGTTGCCTGGCATCGTCTATCGATGCCTCACTGACACCCAGCGCCTCGGCGTCACGCAACGTGTGGGGTTGGCCAGGCAGGTTCAGGGCCTCCCTCAGCCTGACACGAAAGAGCAAGTCGATGTCCCGGACATCGACATCCGCCAAGCCCATCAACGCGGGGTCATCCAGCCGGGCGATTTCCCGCTGCTCATTCACCTGTGCGGCCGTCTCCCGTGCAATCACTGCCAGGAAGTCCAAACGAAACAGGCTGAGCCCCAAGCCGATATGCTCGTTGATGCGCTCGAGCCGGTGGGCATTTGCCGCAGCGCGTGCCTGCAAGCTATGCAGTTGCATCCGGCTGAACACATCCACTGCTCGTCTCTCGTCCGCGGGCGTATCGCCAGCTTGCTCGAATACGGCATCGCGCAGCGTGTCATCGCGTTGCATCTGCTCCAGCAGTGACCATACCTGCCCGGCGATATGCGGGCGTGCCTGCTCGTAATCCGAGGCATGCTCCAATTGCCCCAACAATTGAACGAAAGCGTCGCTGTTGCGATGCGTGGCCATTGCTGCCCATGCCAAGCCCCGCTCGGCCTGCAGTGACTCAGGCGAGGCCTGAAACCACAGGCCGCGCACGTAGGCGGGGTCCACTGCGGCCTCCGGGACTTCCGGTATCACCTCTGGCGCGTAAAGTGCCATGACTTGGCGGTTGCTCAAGCGGTTGCGCTCCACCAGAAACACCTGCCGGAAGGCTTGCGGCATCTGCAGCGTTTCATCAGCCACCGCGCTGAGCTGGTTGTCACGCAGGTCGACCACTTGCAGGTTCTGGCACAGCTCGATGTACTGCGGCCAGATGCCGAGCCGGCAATGTCGCAGGTTCAAGTGCATCAGTTGCTGCAGCCGATTGAAGCGCAAGTGCAGCGCCCCCAGCGGGTTGTAGCTCAGGTCCAGCCGTGACAGTTCGGACAGCCCGGCAAGTGTCTCGACAGCCGATGCATTCAGGCGGATCAAATTGCGCGCCAGCCGCAGTGTGCGTAACTGGGGCAGGTAGCTGAGCCCGGGCGGAATACTCAACAACCGGTTACCACTGAGGTTCAGGTAGTTCACCTGGGTGAAGCTGTGCAGAAAGTCACTCGGCACACTACTGATGGCGGTGTCGTTAATGACCAGCGACGTCACGAAGCGAAATTGCACATGCCCCGGCAGTGCCGGCAGGCTGGCCTGTTCGCCGAAGCCCAGTGACAAGCGCTCCCCTTGTCCACGCCAGGCACGGAGCACCCGATCGGCGATCAACTGCCGACTGGCCCGCCTGCTGTTGCTGAACTCTGCGGATACCCAACGGTTGACCGCCCGATTCAATTGCTCATGGTCATCCTGCAAACCTGCCAGCCGTGCAAACGGCATGTCCTCGCCCTGCAGCAGGTGCTCCAGTTCCTGGCTCAGCTGGTTGTCGTCCAAGCCCGGGAAAAGCCGGCGCAAGCCGGTGAGCAAGGTTTGCCGCGGTGTCTGTACCACCGCACCACGGCCGCTGAGCAGATAGCCCACGCGACCATCGGCCAGGCGCTGGCCCGGGTTGAACCAGCGCTGTTGCGGCGTCCACCCAAGCAGTGCCACACAATCCTGGTGTGAGGCTGGCAACTGTGCTCGCAGCTTTTCTCGCAAGGCCAGGGCCGGGTCATTCCCTTCAAGGCCGAGTGCTTGCAATTGGGCGGGCGACAACGCCGCGACCAGGGCTTCGAAAACCGTGGCAGGCACCGGGTGGGGCTGTGGCAGGGCTTGCCCTTGCGCATCGTACAGCTGGAAATACCGATTGATGCGAACCAACTGAACACGCGCCGTTTCCTGGCCCTCTGGAACAAAACTGGCCACCAGTCGGCCCTGCGGTGTCGCCTCGCGCACCTCTAGCGCAACCCCGGCGGGCCACGCTGGCAGCTTGCGCAGCAAGGCGACGGCAAGCTCATCGGTTTCGCTGCAACTGGCACTGGCCAGGTAAAAACCTTCGATGGCCCGGGTCAGGCGTGCGGCGCGCAGCAGCGCTCGCGCTTTGCTGGCCAGTGGCAGTGGTAAGCGCTGCTCGCGACGGGCAATGGCATATTCGACTGCACTGCAGTCTTTCAATACCTCAGGAATGTAACCCTTCGGCAAGCCTGGGAACTCGCGCAACACCAGGCCGGCCACCGATGCGGCAGAGCGCGGGGCATAGGCCAAATGTTCGAACGCACGCCAACGCATGGCCGGCAGCTGTTGCAGCAGCCTGTCGCGCAGGCCGGCTTGGGGGCCTGCCACTTCACGCTGCGCGCTTAGCCAGGTCAGCAACTCTTCATCACGGGGCAGACGCGTTTCGTTGTTCAAATGGCGAGCGAAGGCCTCGATACGTGCGTCCGCAGCAAAACGGCGCAGTGTATCGGCGAGGGTGATGGGTGCCGGACGGTTCTCCACCAGCACACCGCGCAGCTCATCCTGGTCGATACCGGCCACCTTCAGGATCTGCTCGGCCCTCTCCCTGTCGACGGGCGAATCCTGTGGCCACAGGCAATCGAGCATGCGGGCGCTGTCGTCCCACGCCAGTGGCTGGTCGAGCTGCAAGCGCCAGCCGCGCTCGCCGTTATGCACCAGCGCCGGCCCATAAGCACTGTCGTCCAGCGGATGGCGCAAGCACCAAGAACCGTTGGCCACAGGGCGATGCACTTCGTAATAACGGGCCTGCAACCGCATCCAGCGGCGCTTGCCCGCGCCATACAGGCCATCAGGCTGCAGGCTTCGGTCTTCAGGGGTTGTTTCATATGGGGCCAAGTCGTTGTTCCAGAGCCGCACCTGCTGCGTGCCCAGCGCGACGGGTTCGAGCTTGTCGACGAACACACTGCGCACCACCGCCACCCCGGCGACCGTGGCGCCGGTGAGCGCCACCACCTCGGCGACGCTGAGAAAATGCTGCAGCGCCTCATGCTGATGGCCCCGCGACCAATCCCTGACGCCCTCGAACACCTCGGACAAGGTCTGTACCACCAGTTGCCCCAACAGCAACGCGCCCACTGCTGGCACGAACAGCCCGGCCAGGTTGACCACGCCGACACCCAGCGTCTTCCACATCTGCAGGCTGTGTTCGGCTGCAGCCTCGTCGACGTCGGCAGTAGGCACGAGCAGCAACCGGGCATCGGCTTTCGCTTGTAGCACTTGCAGCCGGGCTAGCGTAAGGAAGGCGTCCTCGACCATTTCACCCCGTGTCAGCGACAGGTCCGGCTGCGTGTCCTGCAAGCGCAAGCTGAGGGTCTGCATAAACCCAGGACGCTGCTTCAGGCTCACTTGCTGCGCCAACGCCTGTCGAAAGCCCGCTTGCTGCAACTCGACGGCAAGCTTCTGCTGCATCTCGGTCATCGAGCCATAGCGGCGCAAGGCGTAATGCGAATCGCCAGGCAGGTACAGCAGCACGCTCTGGCTGACGTTGGCGGGTGTACGCAGCTCTATTAACAAAGTATTGGAAAGTGTCTGCCCGAGCATCTCGAGCGTGCTGACACTGTGAGGTTTGGGCTGCCCATAGGTATTCGGGGAAAACGCCGCAATCTCGCGCAGGGCGGCATGCTCCCACGGGCTAAGGTGCCCTTTGAGCGCCGCAAGCTCAGTGGCCAGACTGAAGCCGCTGCGTTTATCTGCGCCAAGCAAGTTCAGGTTCTGTGGGTTGTAGACCTGGTCTAGTTCATCCTGGTAGCGCCTGCCTACGTCCAGTTGTCGATAGCGTTCGAGAAACGCATCATCGGCTTCCAGCAGCAGGGAAGTGCTCCCTTCAAAACCCAGGCCCTTGCTCAGTACAACATCAGCACTGGCTTGCAGGCCCTGCATCAGGCGGGCCAGAGCAGGTTCGTAGGTGTACTTGCGGGGGTAGACAAACCTATTCAAATTCGGCTGGGCTACGTTGACCACTTTGATCCAGGACAGATCAGCCAAGCGCACGTCGTGGGGCACGTTGTCCGGCAGCAACGTTTGAAAATGTGTTTCGGCAAATTGCCGCAGCGCAGGCAAGCCACCTATTGCCTCATGCAGTTGATCTTGGCTGTTCTTGTGCTCACTGAAACGGCTGCGTAGCGCATTGATCTGCGCCCGCGTGGCGCGCTTTAGCCAGTCGGGTAGCTGGCCCTTGATGAAGTCATCCGTTGCAGTCGACAGCTTCGCTTGCACGGCAGGCGATTGCTGAGTGGCAGTTGGCGTGGGCATGGCGGTTCCAGTGGTAGGCGATGGGCCGTACATGCTTGTGCCTGCATGCCCTACCCATAAGCTGGAAACGCTTCAATCGCCTCGCGCTTCGCCAAGGCCTTCTGCCTGGATCAGCGCCCGGTAGTGCCCCGGATTGCAACCAAACCACTTGCGAAAAGCCTTGTAGAACGAACTGCTGTCGGCAAACCCCAGCCGCTCAGCGATTTCGCCCAGGGCCGGCTCCGTTTGCGCCAGCCAGGCGATGGCCAGCTCACGGCGGGCGCTGTCTTTGAGCCGCTGATAAGTCTGGCCCTCGTCGGCCAAGCGCCGCCGCAGGGTCGCGCCAGACAGGCACAAGCCGTGCGCAAGGCTTTCGGCATCCGGCCACTGCGCCGGGTCAAGAGCCAGCAGTTGGCCACGGATGCGCCGGGCCAGGCTGGCCGGGTCGCGGTACTTGACCAGGATGTTGCCCGGCGCCTCGGCCAGAAAACGCTGCAATTCCTGCGGCGTGCGCTTGAGCGGCAGGTCCAGGCAGTCGGCCGCAATGATGATGCGCGAGCGCGGGCGTTCAAACTGCAGGTTTTCCGAGAACATCACCCGGTAATCGTCACAGAACGGCGGCTCGGCGCAGCGCAGGTCGATGGCCAGGATCGGAATGCGTCGCCCCGCCAGCCAACAAGCGACGCCGTGCACGATCATCCAGAAGGTGAAATAGGTAAAGGCCCGGCGCGGTTGCTCACGCGGCTCGTTGATGACGATTTCGGCCAGGCTTTGCTGGCGCACCACGCTTGGCTGCAGGTCTTCGAGCATCAACGACAGAAAGCCCATGGCAATTTCTAGGCCAGCCCCGAGAGTAGGCTGCGCCATGGCCGCACGCGTCAGAAAGGCCAGGCTGCCCACCGGCAGCCCGCGCGGGTCCATGGCAAAAAACTCGTCGTTGCAGCGACGCGCCAGCAGCCGCCACAGCCGCGCATAGGCATCGGCAGAGACGCGTGCCTGGGGCAACTCGAGCTGCGCCGGGTCGATGCCGGCACGCTGCAGCACGCTGACATCGGGCTGCCCGGCCGGGCAGGTTTGCAACAGGGCTTCACGCACCAGTTGCATGGAGATGGTGTCTTTATCGCTCATCGGCCATCCAGGTGGGTCTATGCCGGCCATCTTAGGCCGGGGCAGGAAAAACGCCAGCGTTGCCTCACAGGTTGGCCGCCAAACCCAGAAACGCCTGGATCAACCGCAGTTCGCGGCGCCGCTCCAGGCAGCCGATCATGTGCTGGTTAACCAGGCCGTCTCCCGCCAGCGGCCGCGCCACCACGCGCGGGTCGTGGGCCACCTCGGTCGACGACACCACGCCAACCCCCAGTTCCGACGCCACTGCCTCGGTCACCGCTTCACGGCTGTCGAGCTCCAGCAGCACACGGGGCTGCACCCCGGCAGCGGCACAGGCCTTGTCGAACGTACGGCGGGTGGTCGAACTGGGCTCGCGCAGCACCATGATCTGCTGATTCAGCGCGGTCAACGGCAAGTCGCCCTCGCCGCTCGCCCACGCATGGCCCGCCGGTAGCAGCGCACACAGCCGCGACTCGCACAGGCTTTGCAGGTACAGACCCTTGCGCGGTTCGATTTCGGTCAGCACCGCGACATCGGCGTGCTCGGACAACAGCGCGGCCAAGGTTTCCTGGGCATTGCCCAAGCGCAGGTTGACGGTGATGCCCGGGTAGCGCTCGCGCAACTGGGCGAGCATCGGCATCACGCGGTGCGGGCCGTCCGCCGCCACCTCCAGGCGCCCCGTCAGCAACTGTCGGTTGGCTTCGAGCATCGCCTGGGCTTCTTCGGCCAGGCCGAACATGGCCCGGGTGATGGCCGCCAGCCGCGTGCCCTCCTCGGTCAGCTCCACCCGCCGCGCCGTGCGCCTGAGCAGGGTGATCTGGTAGTGCTCCTCCAGCGCCTTGACGTGCCCAGTCACGGCCGGCTGGCTGATGAACAGCCGCGCGGCGGCACGGGTGAAGCTGCCCTCACGGGCGACGGCATCGAAAGCGCGGAGCTGGAACAGGTTCATGTTTATCGGCCTGACTTATGGCTGGCATAACAACAAACAATTTGATTGATAGCTTAGCCAATTGCAACCTAGCCCCCGTAGTTTCAGCGCCAGATTTTTCGGCTGACCACCCGCCGCTTGTGAGGAACCACGGAATGAGCAACGCACCCATCCTGCTGACCCCCGGCCCCCTGACCACGTCGCTGCGCACCCGCCAAGCCATGCTGGTGGACTGGGGCTCCTGGGACAACGCCTTCAACCAACTCACCGCCAGCGTCTGCGAGCAACTGCTGGCGATCATCGACGGCAGCGTCAGCCACCACTGCGTCCCCCTGCAAGGCAGCGGCACCTTCGCCGTGGAAGCCGCCATCGGCACCTTGGTACCCCGCAATGGCAAGGTGCTGGTGCTGATCAACGGCGCCTATGGCCAACGCCTGGCGAAAATCTGCAAGGTGCTGGGCCGCACCTACAGCACCTTCGAAACCGCCGAAGACCAACCGACCACCGCCGCCGATGTCGACCGCCTGCTGGGCGCCGACCCAGCCATCACCCACGTGGCGTTGATCCACTGCGAAACCAGCACCGGTATCCTCAACCCGCTGGCCGAGATCGCCCAGGTGATCAAACGCCACGGCAAGCGCCTGATCATCGACGCCATGAGCTCGTTCGGCGCGCTGCCGATCGATGCCCGCGAGGTCCCCTTCGACGCACTGATCGCCGCCTCGGGCAAGTGCCTGGAAGGCGTGCCGGGGATGGGCTTCGTCTTCGCCGAAAAAACCGCCCTGGCCGCTGCCGAAGGCAACGCCCACTCGCTGGCCATGGACCTGCATGACCAGCACGCCTACATGGCCAAGACCGGCCAGTGGCGCTTCACCCCGCCCACCCACGTGGTCGCGGCGCTGCATGAAGCGCTGCAGCAGTACAACGAAGAAGGGGGCCTGCCTGCGCGCCACCAGCGCTACGCCGACAACTGCAAAACCCTGCTCGACGGCATGGCCGCCCTCGGCCTGCGCAGCTTCCTACCGGCCGAGATCCAGGCGCCGATCATCGTCACCTTCCATGCCCCAAACGATGCCCGCTACCAGTTCAACGACTTCTACGAGCGGGTCAAGGCCAAGGGCTTCATCCTCTACCCCGGCAAGCTGACCCAGGTCGAGACCTTCCGCGTCGGCTGCATCGGCGTGGTCGGGCCGGAGGGCATGCAGGCTGCGGTCAACGCCGTGGCCGAGGTGCTGCGGGAAATGGAAGTGCTGGACATTTGACCCTTTGCCCACCCCAATTCAGGAAATAGCGCACATGAACTACAGCAACCCTACCCAACTGCAAGCCGCCATCCTCGACTGGGCCGGCACCGTGGTCGATTTCGGCTCGTTCGCCCCCACCCAGATCTTCGTCGAAGCCTTCGCCGAGTTCGACGTCCAGGTGTCCATCGAAGAAGCCCGAGGCCCGATGGGCATGGGCAAGTGGGACCACATCCGCACCCTGTGCAACGTGCCGGAAATCGCCGAACGCTACCGCAAGGTGTTCGGCCGCACGCCCACCGACGATGACGTCACGGCCATCTACAACCGCTTCATGCCGCTGCAGATCGAGAAGATCGCCGTGCACTCGGCGCTTATCCCGGGCGCCCTGGACACCCTCACCGGCCTGCGCCAGGACGGCCTGAAGATTGGCTCGTGCTCGGGCTACCCGAAGGTGGTGATGGATAAAGTGGTGGAGTTGGCCGCCCAAAACGGCTATGTCGCCGACCATGTGGTGGCCACCGACGAAACCCCGAACGGCCGCCCCTGGCCGGCCCAGGCCCTGGCCAACGTGATTGCCCTGGGCATCGATGACGTGGCCGCCTGCGTGAAGGTCGATGACACCGTACCGGGCATCCTCGAAGGCCGCCGTGCAGGCATGTGGACGGTGGCACTGGTGTGCTCCGGCAACGCCCTGGGGCTGACCTGGGAAGGCTACCGGGCATTGAGTGCCGAGAAACTGGAGCGCGAGCGCACGCGCATTCACGCGCTGTTCGCCAGCTCCCGCCCGCACTACCTGATCGACACCATCAATGAGCTGCCCGAAGTGATTGCCGACATCAACCGGCGCCTGGCCAAGGGCGAGATGCCGCAGGCATCCTGACCGGGTAGGAGCAGCCTTGTGCTGCGAAGAGGCCAGTGACCACAGCGAAGATCGAGGGTGTGGTCACTGGCCTCTTCGCAGCACAAGGCTGCTCCTACACCGTTCGCATGCGGCCAAGGTATTGAGCCTACTGCGGCAACTGCACCTGCGGCTTGGTGGCGACAAAAATGGCCCAGCTCGACACGAACAATGCGGCGATCAATGGCCCGATCACAAACCCGTTGAGCCCGAACACCGCCAACCCACCCAATGTGGACACCAGAATCAGGTAATCCGGCATGCGCGTGTCCTTGCCCACCAGAATCGGGCGCAGCACGTTGTCCACCAGGCCGATCACCAGCACCCCGAACGCCGTGAGGATCACCCCCGGCAGAATCGCCCCGCTCAACAGGAAATACGCCGCCACCGGCGCCCACACGATCCCCGCCCCCACCGCTGGCAGCAGCGACAGAAACGCCATCATCACCGCCCACACCAACGCACTGGGGATATCCAGCACCCAGAATATGAAGCCGCCAAGCGCGCCCTGGGTAATGGCAACCAACACGTTGCCCTTGACCGTTGCCCGCACCACGCGGTTGAACTTCAGCTGCAAGCGGCGCTTCTGGTGTTCGGGCAGCGGCACCGCAAGCCGCACGCGGCGCGCGACTTCCGCGCCCTCGCGCAGGAAAAAGAACAGCAGGTACACCATGATGCCGAAGCTCACCAGAAACTCGAATGTGCCCTGCCCAAAGCTGTAGGCCTGGCTGGCCAACGCCTGGCTGCCTTGGGTGGCCCATTTGGTGATCTTCTCGCGCAGCCCTTCCAGGTTGCCGATGCCCAAGCTGTCCAGGCCGTGCTGCACAAACCCCGGCAGCATGTTCATGCCATGCTCGACGTAGCCGGCAATGTCCAATTGCCCGCTCTCGATGCGCTGGTACAACGTCGCCCCCTCTTGCACCAACAAGGCACTGGTGATGATCACAGGCAATACAGCCACCACCAGGCAAATCAACAGCGTCGTGGCGGCGGCAAGGTTGCGCCGTCTGCCAAACCGTATCAGCAGGCTGCGCTGCAGCGGCGCGAACAGGATGCCAAGAATCACCGCCCAGAAGATGGCCCCGTAGTAAGGCAGCAAGATCCACACGAAGGCGATGGTCACCAGTGCCAGTAGCACGGCCAAGGCTCTGTTCTGCAAAGCGGTTTCGTTCATGAAGGATCCTCAAGTGTCCTGAACGTTAGTGCGCGGCGTAAGGGTAAAAGTGCCGTCGCGCCGTTGATTCAGGTCAATGCCAGCAAAACCGCCAAGCCATAGCATTCAGGCCTTTTGCCCCGGTGCGCACATGACCCTTCCCGCCAAGCCCGAACTGCTGGCCCCCGCTGGCACCCTCAAGACAATGCGCTACGCCTTCGCCTATGGCGCCGACGCCGTCTATGCCGGCCAACCACGCTACAGCCTGCGGGTGCGCAACAACGAATTCGACCACGCCAACCTGGCGCTGGGCATCCAGGAAGCTCATGCACTGGGCAAGCGTTTCTACGTGGTGATCAACATCGCCCCGCACAATGCCAAGTTGAAAACCTTCCTCAAGGACCTCGCACCGGTGATCGCGATGGCGCCGGATGCGCTGATCATGTCCGACCCCGGCCTGATCATGCTGGTGCGCCAGCACTACCCACAGATGCCGGTGCATTTGTCGGTGCAGGCCAACACCGTCAACTGGGCCAGCGTGCAGTTCTGGCAGCAGTTGGGGCTGAGCCGGGTGATCCTGTCGCGGGAGCTGTCGCTTGAAGAAATCGAAGACATCCGCCAACACGTGCCGGACATGGAACTGGAAGTGTTCGTCCACGGTGCCCTGTGCATGGCCTACTCCGGCCGCTGCCTGCTCTCGGGTTACCTCAACAAGCGCGACGCCAACCAAGGCACCTGCACCAATGCCTGCCGCTGGAAATACGACGCCACGCCGGCCAGCGAGGATGCCACCGGCGACATCGTGCGCGAAGTGCAACCGACCCTGGGGCTCGGTGCCCCTACCGATCAGGTCTTCCTGCTGCAGGAAAGCAACCGCCCGGACGAAGCGATGCCGGCGTTCGAGGACGAACACGGCACCTACATCATGAACGCCAAGGACCTGCGCGCCATCCAGCACGTCGAACGCCTGGCCAGCATGGGCGTGCACTCGCTGAAAATCGAAGGCCGCACCAAGTCGCACTTCTACTGCGCCCGCGCGGTGCAGTCCTACCGCCAGGCCATCGACGACGCCGTGGCAGGCCGGCCTTTCGACCGCGCCCTGATGGGCAACCTCGAATCCCTGGCGCAGCGCGGCTACACCGAAGGCTTCCTGCGCCGGCATGTGCACGATGAGTACCAGAACTACCAGCGTGGCAACTCGGTGTCTGACCGCCAGCAGTTCGTCGGCGAACTGACCGGCGCGCGTGTGGACGGCCTGGCTGAGGTCAAGGTCAAGAACCGCTTCGCCGTGGGCGACCACCTGGAGCTGATGACCCCGCGCGGCAACTACCATTTCGACCTGCACCGCCTGTGCGACCGCCAGCAGCAGGCCATCGAGGTAGCTCCGGGTGACGGCCATGTGGTGTACCTGCCGATTCCGGAGCAGGTCCCGCTGGAGTACGGCCTGCTGATGCGTGACCTGCGCCACGACGAGGCCGCCGCCTGACAACGCTGTAATGCGCAGCTCAGCTGGCTGACAGCCAGCAACGGCCAACATCAAGGCTCTCTCGCATGAGGCCACGCCATGTTGCGCAACCCCTCCCGCCGTACCTTCGTCAAAGGCCTGGGCGCCGCCACTACGCTGGCGGGCCTGGGGCTGTGGCGGCCGCTGGCCCAGGCCGCCAATGGCCGCGACCTGGCCGGTCAGCACTTCGAGCTGTTGGTCGGCCAGACCGCAGTCAACATCACCGGCCGCCCACGCACCGCCCTGACCGTCAACGACAGCCTGCCCGGCCCGCTGCTGCGCTGGCGCGAAGGTGACACCGTCAGCCTGCGCGTGCGTAACCGGCTCGACCAGAGCACCTCGATCCATTGGCATGGCATCCTCCTGCCGGCCAACATGGACGGTGTGCCAGGCCTGAGCTTTGCCGGTATCGAGCCGGGCGGCGACTACCTCTACCACTTCACCCTGCGCCAAAGCGGCACCTACTGGTACCACAGCCATTCCGGGTTGCAGGAGCAGGCCGGGGTGTATGGGGCGATCGTTATCGAACCCCGCGAACCCGAGGCGCATCAGTACCAGCGTGACCATGTGCTGCTGTTCAGCGACTGGTCGGACCAGCCCCCTGAACAGCTGTTGGCGACCCTGAAAAAACAGTCCGACGCCTTCAACTACCACAAACGCACGCTCGGCGATTTCATCGCTGACGTGGCCGACCATGGCTGGAGCACCACCGTCGCCGAGCGCATGAGCTGGGCCCGCATGCGCATGAGCCCCACGGACCTGGCCGATGTCAGCGCAGCCACCTACACCTACTTGCTCAATGGCCAACCACCGGATGGCAACTTCACCTGCTTGTTTCAGCCGGGCGAAACCGTGCGCCTGCGGCTGATCAACGCCTCGGCCATGACCTATTTCGACTTCCGCATCCCCGGCCTGACACTGACCGTGATCGCCGCCGACGGCCTGCCGGTGACACCCGTGAGCGTGGACGAACTGCGCATCGCCGTGGCCGAAACCTACGACGTGCTGGTGACCGTCGGCGACCTGCCCGCCTACACGCTGTATGCCCAGAGCATGGACCGCAGTGGCTACGCGCGCGGCACCCTGGCCCGCGCCAACGGCCTGCAGGCACCCGTGCCGCAACCCGACCCGCGCCCCGTACTGAGCATGGCCGACATGGGCCACGGCGCCATGGCAGGCATGGACCACAGCAACATGGCCGGCATGGACCATTCCAGCATGGCCGCCCTGCAGCAACACCCACCCAGCGAAACCGGCAACCCACTGGTAGACATGCAAACCATGGCCCCACGGCCCAACCTCGCCGACCCAGGCATCGGCCTGCGCAGCAACGGCAGGCGCGTGCTGACCTACGCCGACCTGCGCAGCCCTTACCCCGACCCGGATGGCCGCGAACCCTCACGCGACATCGAGCTGCACCTGACCGGCCACATGGAGCGCTTTGCCTGGTCGTTCGACGGGGTCAAGTTCAGCGATGCCGCACCGTTGCGCCTGGCCTATGGCGAGCGGGTGCGCATCACCTTGGTCAACGACACCATGATGACCCACCCCATCCACCTGCATGGCATGTGGAGCGACCTGGAAGACGAACAGGGGCGCTTTATGGTGCGCAAGCACACCGTCGACATCCCGCCTGGCAGCCGTCGCAGCTACCGAGTCACTGCCGACGCCCTCGGCCGCTGGGCCTACCACTGCCATTTGCTCTACCACATGGAGACCGGCATGTTCCGCGAGGTACGCGTCGATGAATGAGCTCAATAACCGTCGCATCGTCACCGGTGTGGCCCTGGTGGCGCTGCTCGCCAGTGAACGCGCCATGGCCGCCGGCCTGCAGCACATGGGCCACGGCGCCATGCCCATGGACCACAGCCAGATGAACCACGCAACGCCGCCTGCGCAACAGCCGCGTACGCCGCTGCCGGTGCTCAGTGACGCCGACCGTCGCGCAGCCTTCCCGCCGCTGCCAGGGCACCAGGTGCATGACCGGGCACTGAACGGGGCGGTGATCGTCGACCAGCTTGAATACCAGCACTTCGACAGCAGCGGCGCGTTGAACTGGAACGCCGGCGCCTGGGTCGGCGGCGACATCGACCGCCTGTGGCTGCGCAGCGAGGGCGAACGCGAGCAGGGTAAGACCCATAAGGCCGAACTGCAGGCGCTCTGGGGCCACGCCATCAGCCCTTGGTGGGAACTGGTCGGCGGCCTGCGCCAAGACTTCAAGCCCGCCAGCGGGCAGGCCTGGGGAGCCTTCGGTATCCAGGGCACGCCGCTGTATGGCGTTGAGCTGGAGGCCACTGCCTACGTCGGCGAGCGGCAACAGACCGCGCTGCGCCTGGAAGCCGCTTACGCTATGCTGCTGACCAACCGCTGGGTACTCGAACCCACCCTGGAAGCCAATGTTTTTGGCCGCGACGATGCGCGCCGCGAGCAAGCCACGGGGCTGGCCGACAGCGAAATCGGCCTGCGCCTGCGCTATGAAATCAGCCGTGGTTTCGCGCCGTACGTCGGGGTCAGTTTCAATCGCTTGCACGGCAACCGCGCCGACCAGGCCCGCGAAGACGGCGAAGACACCGGCCAGACCCGCCTGGTGGCCGGTATCCGCCTGCGTTTCTAAAGGAGTGTTTCACCATGCTGCACAAACACCTGCTGACCCTCGGGCTGCTGGCTATCACTGGCCTGGCCCAGGCCGCCGAGGCCATCGATGTCTACCGCGACCCCAACTGCGGCTGCTGCAAGGCCTGGATCAGCCACCTGCGCGACAACGGCTTCACCGTCAACGACCACGTCGAACCGAACATGAGCGCAGTCAAGCAACGCCTGGGCGTGGCACCGCGCCTGGCGTCGTGCCATACCGGGGTGATCGACGGCAAGTTCGTCGAAGGCCATGTGCCGGCCGAACAGGTCCGCCTGCTGGCCAAACGCAACGACCTCAAGGGCCTGGCCGTCCCCGGCATGCCCATGGGCTCGCCGGGGATGGAAATGGGTGACCACAAAGACGCCTACCAGGTCATCGGTGTGACCCAGGATGGCCAGGACACCGTGGTCGCCAACTACTGATGCTCAGCGAGTGGGCGCTGTTCCTCAGCGCCTTCGGCGCCGCCACCCTGCTGCCGCTGCAATCGGAGGCCGTGCTGGTTGGTTTGCTGCTGCGCCAGCCCGACGCTTGGCCGACCTTGTTGCTGGTGGCCACCTTGGGCAATGTGCTCGGTTCAGTGGTCAACTGGGTATTGGGCCGGGCCATCGAGCACCTGCGTGACAAGCGGTGGTTCCCGTTCAGCGCCCGCCAGCTCGAACGCGCGCAACACCGCTACCAGCGCTGGGGGCAGTGGTCGCTGCTGCTCAGCTGGATGCCAGTGATCGGCGACCCGCTGACCCTGATCGCGGGGATCATGCGTGAGCCCTTCTGGCGCTTTATGCTGCTGGTGACCCTGGCCAAGGCCGGCCGTTACGCCGTGGTGGCGATGATCACCCTGGGCTGGTTTCACGCCTGGTAACACCTTTGCCGCTTCAGGCGGTCAACTGACTGATACAGTCGCCTATTCCTACATGGCCCTACACGGAGTGCCCCCATGCTGCGCGCAACCGCCCTGGCCCTTGCCTGCCTTGTCGGCGGCCCGGCCCTTGCTGCCGAGTCGCCCACCTACGGCAAACAACTCGAAGGGTTCAGCTACCCTCACCCGCTCAAGCATTTCGACTTCAGCTCCCAGGGCCAAGCCCTGCAGATGGGCTACATGGACGTACCCGCCCAAGGCCAGGCCAATGGCCACAGCGTGGTGCTGATGCACGGCAAGAACTTCTGCGCCGCGACCTGGGAAACCACCATCAATGCCCTGAGCAAAGCCGGCTACCGGGTCATCGCCCCCGACCAGGTCGGCTTCTGCACCTCAAACAAACCTGCGTATTACCAGTACAGCTTCCAGCAATTGGCGGACAACACCCACGCCTTGCTCGACCAGCTGGGCGTCAAGCAGGCCATTGTGCTTGGCCACTCCACCGGCGGCATGCTCGCGACCCGCTATGCGCTGATGTACCCGCAGCAAGTCGAACGCCTGGCGATGGTCAACCCGATTGGCCTGGAAGACTGGAAGGCCCTGGGCGTCCCCTACCGTACGGTGGACCAGTGGTATGCACGGGAGCTCAAGCTCGATGCCGCAGGGGTGCGTGAGTATGAGCGCAAGACCTATTACGCCGGGCGCTGGAAGCCGGAGTATGAGCGCTGGGTACAGATGCTGGTGGGCCTCAACCAAGGGCCGGGGCATGAAGCAGTGGCGTGGAACTCGGCGTTGATCTACGACATGATTTTCACCCAGCCGGTGTACCACGAGTTCAAGGACCTGAAGATGCCGACCCTGTTGCTGATCGGTGACCAGGACACCACGGCCATCGGCAGCGACATCGCGCCGCCAGAGGTCAAGGCACGCTTGGGCAAATACCAGGTGCTGGGGCCACAGGTGGCCAAGCTGATCCCCCAGGGTGAACTGGTGACGTTCGAGGGTATGGGCCACGCGCCGCAGATCGAAGAGCCGGTGCGGTTCAACCGGACGCTCATCGAGTGGTTGGGGCGCTGAGGGGCTGGCCCCCAACCTACTGAGTGGGCGCAACTGCCTTCGGCAAAATCTAAACTTATGCGCGATCACTGTGCGGGCTTGCCCGCGAACACGGGCGCAGCCCGTGCCATCCATCGCGTCGCTTGCTTCGCGGGCAAGCCCGCTCCCACAGGGGCCTAGCCGAAGCGTTGCAACTGCATCTCGCGTAAGCGGCTCAAGGTGCGTTGATACGGAAACGCCAGGTACCCTTGGGTATAAAGCGCGTCAAGCGGCACCTGCGCCTCCAGGTACAACGCCACCCGGCGGTCGTAGCATTCGTCGACCAGGGCAATGAACCGGCGCACCGCATCGTCCTTGGGCGACAGCGCCGGCAGCTCCCGGTCCCCTGCCGCGACCCGCGCCGCACCATCCTCGGTACCGCGGGCAATCCGCCCGGCCCGTTGCTCGCCACCTAACGCTGGCACGCCTTCCAGCAGAATCGACGGGAAACGGTCGCACAGGGCCATGAACTCCATCGCCGCCAAGGGCTGCTCGCAGAGGTCGGTGAAGCGGCACCAGATGGCCTGCTCGCTGCGCCGGATGACGTTTATCTGCCTTGAGCCAATGGCCAGCGGCTGCTCGCTGCCGGGGTCAGCCGGGCTGAGTTGGCGGAACACTTCACCCAGCACGCCGCGCTCACCGGCCTCAGTGACCCAGTAACGTTGCCGCACAGCGCCCGGATGCAGGCGATGGTCCTGCTCCCCGGCCACCGACAACACCCGCATGTGCCGTTCAATGGCGGCAATCGCGGGCAGGAAGCGGTCACGGTTAAAGCCATCGCGGTAGAGTTGGTCGGGCGGTTGGTTAGAGGTGGCGACAATCACCACGCCCTGGTCGAACAACACCTGGAACAGGCGGCCGAGGATAATCGCGTCACCGATGTCATTGACGAACAACTCGTCGAAGCACAGTACGCGAATCTCCCGGGCCAGTTCACGGGCCAGGGCCAGCAGCGGGTCGGCGGTGCCGTTGAGCTGGAACAACCGCTGGTGCACCCAGGCCATGAAATGGTGAAAGTGCTGGCGCCGGCTGGGGTGTTGCAGGCAACGGTGAAACTGGTCCATCAGCCAGGTCTTGCCCCGGCCGACAGGGCCCCAGAGGTAGACACCCTGGGTCAGGCGGCCCTGTTCGATCGCCTCGAAACAGGCCTGCAACGCATCGACTGCGTGGGCCTGGGCGGGGTCATGGACATAGCCGTGGTCGGTCAGGGCTTGTTGGTAGAGGGTCTGCGGTTGGGCGGTCATGCCGCATTATCGGTACTGGCCCCATCGTCAGCAAGCCAGCCCCGCTCCTGTGTAGGAGCAGCCTTGTGCTGCGAAGAGGCCAGTGCAGGCCACAACTATCTAAAGTGTCACCACCGGCCTCTTCGCAGCGCAAGGCTGCTCCTACACGAACCGTGCATGGCAGAAGCCAGCGCTTCAGCCCTCGCCCAACCCCACTTTCAACAGTGCCCCGTCCTTGTCATCGGTCAACACGTACAGATACCCATCCGGGCCTACCCGCACATCACGGATACGCGCCTTGAGGTCCCCCAGCAAACGCTCTTCGTGCACCACCTTGTCGCCCTCGAGCTGCAGACGGATCAATTGCTGAGTAGCCAGCGCCCCAATGAACAGGTTGTGGTCCCACGCTTTGAACGTCGGGCTGTCGTAGAACGCCATGCCGCTGATGCCAGGTGACTTTTCCCAGACATGGTGCGGGTCGACCATGCCATCGACGTGCTTGCCCTTGGCCTCCGGGATCGGCAGCAGCGAGTAATTGATGCCGTGGGTGGCAACCGGCCAGCCGTAGTTCTTGCCGGGCTGGGGAATGTTGATCTCGTCGCCGCCCCGCGGGCCGTGTTCGTGGGTCCAGAGCTTGCCAGTCCAAGGGTTGAGTGCTGCGCCCTGCTGATTGCGATGGCCGAACGACCAGATCTCGGAGCGCACGTTGTCTTTGCCGACGAAGGGGTTGTCTTTGGGCACTTCGCCGTCAGGCAAGATCCGCACGACCTTGCCTTGCAGCTTGTCGAGGTCTTGGGCAGTCGGCCGTTGGTTGTTCTCGCCCAGGGCAATGAACAGGTAACCGTCTCGGTCGAACACCAGCCGCGAACCGAAATGGTTGCCTACCGAGAGCTTGGGCTGCTGGCGGAAGATCACGGTGAAGTTTTCTAGCCGTGCGCGGTCTTCGGACAGCTGACCGCGGCCGACCGCCGTCCCTGCCTTGCCATCATTGCCCGCTTCGGCATAGGACAGGTAAACGGTGCGGTCCTTGCCGAACTCCGGCGACAACACCACGTCCAGCAACCCGCCCTGCCCTTCGGCCCAGACCTGAGGCACGCCACTGATGGGCGGGCCGACCTTACCTTCTGCGTTGACTACCCGCAGGTTGCCGGGGCGCTCGGTCACCAGCATGTCCTTGCCGCCCGGCAAGAAAGCCAATGCCCAAGGGTTGCGCAGGCCATCGGCGACGGTGCTGACGGTCACTGGCCCTTCTTCGCTGGGGAACTGCTGCTCGGAAGCCGCGTGCGCCAACAGGGGCAGCAGCGCGGCAGCGGTCAAGGTGGTCAGCCAGGTAGCTCGGGTCATGCAGAATTCCTTTCGACGGGGCTTACGGCGCGCGTGGGTTATCGCGCGGCGGCCGGGTGGGTTCCAGATTAGGCGCTTGCTGTTGGCGGCGCAGGTTGTCGCCGTTGCCAATGCCGCGGTTGTCCAGCGAGGGCGTGCGCTGGTAGGGGTCGGTGGACGGGCCACGCACGGGCGGTGTGGCCGGCATGCTGCCCTGGCGGCTATTGGGGTTGGCGCGCTGGATCGGGCTGTTGTAGGGGTTGTTGTTGCTGGCCGCGAGTTGCAAGGGCGCAACCGGCGCTGCGCGCGCGGGCAGGCACAACGCCAGGCCAATGGCCAGGATTGGCAGTGCTAGGTTCATGCTTCACCTCCTGTACGAAATGCCGCGCCTTGTGCGTTGGATAGCCTAAGGCGCGAGGGGTTCGCGGCAAAAGTGTGAAAGCGGCTGGAGATAATTCCTGATGTTTCAGTATGGACCCCAAGGGGCTGCAGCGCAGCCCCGCCGGGCTCATTGGCCGCTGCGGAAGGCCATCCACAGGCGGTTACGCTGGCGCAAGTCGGACAGCGCCATGCTGCGGTCGGCGTACAACCGTTGACGCACCTGGGCTGGCGGGTAGATGTCCGGGTCGTTGCGCACGGCAGCGTCGACCAAGGGGGTGGCCGCTTGGTTGGCATTGGCGAAGAACAGCGTGTTGGTCAGCGCGGCGATCGAGTCCGGCTTGAGCATGAAGGCGATGAACGCGCGGGCTGCCTCGGGGTGTGGCGCGTCCTTGGGGATGACCAGGTTGTCCTGCCAGACCAAGGTGCCTTCCTGGGGGATGCGGTAGATCAGCTCGAACGGTTTGCCAGCACGGCGTGCCTGGTCGGCGGCCATCGCCGCATCACCGTTGTAGGTGAGCGCCAGGCACACGCTGCCATTGGCCAGGTCGCTGATCTGCCGGCCGTTGGCAACATAGCGCACAGAGGGCTGCAGCTGGTTCAGCAGTGCCTGCGCGGCGTCCAAGTCGGCCTTGTTCTGGCTGTAAGGGTCCTTGCCCAGGTAGTTCAAGGTCAGGCCGATCACTTCCTGCGGCGAGTCGGGCATGGCGATGCCGCAATCCTTCAGGCGGCTGGCGTACTCCGGTTTGAACAACAGGTCGAGGCTGTCCAGCGGCACATCGCCCAGGCGCTGGCGCACGGCCTCGACATTCACCCCCAGGCCCAGCGTGCCCCAGGTGTAAGGCACCGCGTAGCGGTTGCCGGGGTCGGCCTCGGCCAGTTTGGCCAGCAAGTCCTTGTCGAGGTTGGCATAGCCGGGCATGGCCTGGGCATCGAGCGGCTGCAGGGCCTTGGCCTTGAGCGCCCGGGCCAGCACGGTGGATGACGGCACCACCACGTCATAGCCGCTGCCACCGGTCAGCAGCTTGGTCTCCAGCACCTCGGTGGTGTCAAAGGTGTCGTAGCGTACCTTGTAGCCCGTTTCGCGCTCGAAGCGCTGGAGGGTTTGCGGGGCGACATAGTCGGCCCAGCTGTAGAGGTTGACGACCTTCTCCTGGGCTTGCAGCGGCAGGGCCAGGCACAGGGACAGCAGGCACAGCGATCGACGCATGACGGACACCTCGGCAAAGGGAGCTGTCCGTCACTGTAGTCCACACCACTCGCGCCCTGCACGATTCGGGTAGGAGCAGCCTTGCGCTGCGAAGAGGCCAGTGGC